>PBOU01000034.1 GCA_002724415.1 Planctomycetaceae bacterium | reverse complement strand
TGCCAGGTCCTTCTTGCGAAGAAACGAGCCCACCGCGATGTACCACTTCTCGAGTTCATCGGCGATGTCTCCCACGTAAAAACGATCCCGGGCCGCTGCAATTTTCTCCTCGCGTGATCCTTTTGCACCACGCTCGGCCTCGACCAGTTTTCTCAACGTCACGGCCAGCCGGGGGTGCCAATCCCGCGACTTGCGGTCCAGGATCCGCAGGGTCGGACCAACGACACGTTCGAAAGACATCGACCCGTAGCGGATGAGCAGCGTGGCGACCAGGTGCACCATCCCGGGGACCGGCGCGGATTTCATGCTGCCGCCGGAGGGGATACCATTCTCGTAAAACCACTCGATCGCTCGAGGGTCCAGCGGCGCGCGTCCCAGGCCCGAGAGCACCTTGACCTCCTTGCGTTTCGCGTCGTAGATCAGCAATGGCACCTCTCCCCCGGCCGCAAACAACCCATGCTCGGTCACGGACAATCCCAGCAGCGATGTCGCCGCCGCATCCGCAGCATTTCCTCCCTCGGCCAGCACGTCCAATGCCGCCGCCACCACCTCGGTGCTGCGACCCGCCGTGACTGCACCGCCGCTGCCCGACGCCCGCCAGCCAATCTCCCGGTCGGCCGCCGGACACTGGCCAGAGCCCATGCCACCCAACAGTGACAGCACCAACAGCGGGACAAACAAACGGCGAGGCCAAACCGGTGACGCGACCAGGCAGAGGACCAGTGACATGTCAAACAACTTTCGGTTGCAGGCGCGGTGGTAAGAATTTCCAGCGATTCGACTGATCATACCGGTCTCGGCTGGCCGTTGCCCGTTCTCGAGATGAGAATAGAATCAATCCGGTTCCCCGAGAATTACCATAGAGCCATGTTGAGCTTTCAGTCCAACCGCCGCGAATTTCTCCGCATGGGAGTTGCCGGACTGGGAACGGCCGCGCTCGAAGCCGCGGCCGATGATGGATCACAACGTGGCGCCGGCTGGGGCCGGGCCCGTTCGGTCCTGATCGTCTTCACCGGTGGTGGCCAAAGCCAACTGGAAATGTGGGACCCCAAGCCCGACGCGCCGGAGGTCGTGCGAGGAGAGTTCGCAGCCATTCGCACCCCGGTTCCCGGTACCTTTCTCGGAGAACACACCCCGCGTGTCGCCGCTCTCGCCGATCGCTACGCGATCCTCAGATCGATGTCACACGAGGATCTTGACCACGGATCCGCCACCTACCTGGCACTCACCGGGCACTACCACCGGGTCCGCTCTGGCAATCCTTCGGTGAGCCCCACCGACAAGCCCACCTTCGGATCACTCCTGGCCCGAGTCCGTCCCACATCCAATTTTGCTCACACGGCCGTTCACCTCAACGCCCCGCTCTTCTCACCCCGCGAACCGGCTCCCGGACAATTTGCCGGGCTGCTGGGCCGAGATTACGAACCCTTGCAAGTTGGTGGCAGCCTCGGCGACCGAATCGCTATGCCGGGATTGACTGACCAGCCGGGATTGCCGCCCGTCCGGGTCGCGGCCCGTCAAAAACTCCTCACGGCCATCGACAGCTACAGAAAGCGCTTGGTGGCCAACCGTCATTTTGACAACAAGGACACGCTCTACCAACAGGCCTGGCGGATGCTGGCCAACCCCGCCTGCCGGCAGGCATTCGATCTCTCCCAGGAACCCACCGCCCTGCGGGATCGCTATGGCCGCAACCGGTCCGGACAGTCTTGCCTGCTGGCTCGGCGACTGATCGAGGCCAGGGTCCCACTGGTCACCGTGATGTGGAATCACAACGCGAGAGGACAGGACACGGCGCCGGAGGAAACCGACGAATACGGCTGGGACACTCACAACGACATCTTCATGGCACTCCGCAAGCACCTGCTCCCCCGGTTCGATCTCAGCTTCTCGGCCCTGCTCGAGGACATGGAGGACCGGGGGCTGCTCGACACCACCCTGGTCGTGTGCATGGGCGAATTCGGACGGGCCCCACTGGTGGCCCGCGAAAAGAGCTTTGCCGGAACCTCGCCAGGACGAAAACACTGGGCCGCGGCGTATTCCATCGTCCTCGCTGGTGCCGGCGTCCGCCCGGGAACCGTTTACGGAGCCACGGACCGACTGGCCGCCTACCCCCGCACCGAACCGGTCACGCCCTGGGACATCGGAGCCACCATTTTCCACGCCCTGGGCATCGATCCACACACCACGTTTACCGATTCACTCGGCCGGCCGTTCCAACTGACCGAGGGACGTCCCGTGACCGGTCTGTTCGGCTAGCCAGGACGATCGCTCTCGCCCGGTCGCGCGAATTGGATCACGGTTTCCCGTCTTCGCCGGTGCGAATCGTCCGGCCCCACCACAACGGGGGCCCGTCCAGTCGATGACTGTAACGGTCCCGGAACCGCAGAAAGCCTGCATCGATCCGTTCCTGCCCCTCCTGGGTCGCGGCCCCAAACTGGAGAGCTGTTTCGATCGCCTGGTCGCCACCATCCAGCCCCAGTCCCTTGACCAGATTCAACAGGCCCTGCACCCGCGGATCCCCTTCGATCCGTTTTCGAGCCTCCGGACGTGCCCGCACCATGATCGTCTCGGACGCCTGCCACACCACCGCCCACTCGCCACGGTCCAGTTGCACCAGGAACTCCGATTGGACCATTGTCCGTCTCCCGGCCACGTCGTGACGGAAACGAGTCACCCGAAACGCATCGCGTCCGGCCGACTCGGCCCGGCGAACCGCGGGAAGGAGCGGATCCAACCCAACACCCCCCGGTTTCGCTCCACCAGGACGTCCACCAAGTTGGTCGAGCAACTTGCCGAGATCTCCACCCAGGTTGCCCCCCAGCACCTGCCCCAGCAGGTCCCCGATCACCTTCGAGTCAATCGGCTGGTCCAACCCTCGCCCAGGCTTCTTTCCATTGACGGCCACCAGCAGACCTCCAGTCCCCTGGAAATGAAGCGGTTCGACCAGTTGGATCGTCTTCAGCGCCCGCCGTACCAGCCAGGTCGGTTTGTCGTCCTCGACGGCAGGCACATCTCGCCACAGCGACTCGGCACTCGCCGTCGCCGGATCAATGCCCATCTTGGCCAACTCGGCCGCCAGGTCCCTGGCTGACCTCGTCTCCACGTCGTCGAGTTCCTCGACCCACGCCACCAGGGCGATCTGCTTGCGAGCCGGAACCTGGATCGTCAGAGACGACACATCCGTGGCTGGCATCGAAATCAACACGAACCGGGTCGCAGGAACCCGACCACTGGCCTCGACAGCCTTCAACTGGTTGACCACCCGGGTGCGTTCCAATGACAGCGACACCAACAGCGGATCGTCCGGTTTCAACGCGGTCTTCCACGCGTCGATCCGTTCGATCAAGCGACGCCAGATCCGCGTCGAACTCGCGGCCCGGTCCTCGTCCATTCGCTTCAATCGCGCGGCATCGCTCCCCTGGAGCCACTCGCGGCGGACGGCCATCACGACATCACCACGGGGAGTCTTCCGCAACACGGCACCCAGTAGATCCGGACCCCGGGACGAAGACAATCGGTCCACGCCCCGCTGCGAAATGGGAACCTGGCGGTTGTCCGCCGCACTGCCCACTCGGAATATCAATAACGCCGCGAGGACAGTCATGCAGTGCAATCGGCTCGACATGGCTGCAGTATATGCGAATAGTCACAGTCTGTGCTGATGTTCCTGCAGCAGATGTTCGCCCCACACCACACGATCCTATCCATGCTCACATTACCAACACGTCGATTCGCCCTGCTGTTCGCCTGCCTGGCGTACTGCGGCACCGCCGCCAACACCAACGCGGCCGATCCCTGCGATTGTGTCCTCCGCCACGGACTGCTGATCGACGGCAGTGGGAAACCGGGCCGTGTGACCGACGTGGCCATTTCCAACGGCCGGATCGTCGCCATCGGCAACCTCAAAAACCTGGAAGCGGGTGTCGAGATCAACGCCCGCGGGAAAGTCGTCTGCCCCGGCTTCATCGACCTGCACAGCCATGCNGATNGAGGCATCCTGAAATTCCGCACGGCCGAGAACTACATCCGNCAGGGAGTGACNACGCTGCTCTGCGGCAACTGTGGCAGTTCGCCGACGGATATCGCCACGTTCTTCAGAGATCTTCGAAACGGTGGCACGGGCCCCAACATCGCGCTCCTGGTCGGACACGGCAGCGTGCGCCAAAAGGTCATGGGACGCCGGCCTGTCCCCCCCACTGCGGACCAGTTGCAGCAAATGAAGGACCTGGTGAGACAGGCCATGCGGGATGGCGCCGTTGGACTCTCGACCAGCCTGCGTTATGGACCGGGCTCTTACGCTGGCACGGAAGAAATCGTGGCGCTGGCCACCGAGATCAAGCCGTTTGGTGGATTCTATGCGACACACATGCGAGACGAGGGGACACGGATCGTCGAGGCGCTGGAGGAAGCGCTGGTGATTGGACGCCGGGCGGAGATCCCTGTCCATGTCTCGCACCACAAGATCTCGTCTGCCTCGGTTTTCGGACTCACGCGACAAACGCTCGCCCGCATCGATGCTGCAAGACGAAACGGTGTCGACGTGAGTCTCGACCAGTACCCCTACGGGGCCGGCAGCGGCGGTGTCGCACTCTACGTGCCACAACGCTCACTCGCCGGAGGCCTCGTCGAATTCCGCAAACGCGTCGCCGACCCGAAACAACGAACCCGGATCCTGGCCGCCGTCGAAGACCTGCTGATCCGCAAGCTGTACCTGGCCGACCAGAGCCCCGGCGACGACACCCACACCAGCCAGGCACTCGCCAGGATCCAGATCGCCCGGGCACGGCACGACGTGAAACTCGAGGGGCTCAACCTCGTCGAAATCCTCAACTCACGTAAGCAACCCGTCACGCTGCGCAACGGATCGGAATTGCTGATCGAGTTGGTGGGCCACGGAGTCACTGGAATCAACCACACCCTCGAAGATCGCCCCGACGGCGATGTCGATCGGGTGATGTCCAATCCCCATACCGCCATCGCGTCCGATGGCAGCGTGTTCCGCTTCGGAGAAGGCAATCCGCATCCACGCTCCTACGGGTGCTACCCCAGGGTGCTGGGACACTACGTCAGAAAACGTTCCGTCCTGAAACTCGAAACCGCGATACACAAAATGACCGCACTGCCCGCTCGACGACTCGGCTGGAAAAACCGGGGACAGCTCGTCATCGGCGCTGTCGCCGACATCACCGTCTTTGACCCCGCCACGGTCGCCGACCGGGCCACATTTCTCAAACCTCACCAGCACTCTGTTGGCATCAATCACGTGCTGGTTGCCGGACGCTTTGTACTCCGCAACGGAAAACTCACCGGACAACTCCCAGGAACCCCCCTCTCCCTGAAAGAANCCCACTGATCCAACACATCNCGAAAGCTGCCATTTTGGCACCANCCCNCACACCTCCAGGNANCTGCCATTNTGGCANNNTCTGNCTGGTGGCGATTTGGACAATTNTTTTTTTCAAATNGTTTCNANNNAAGGACTTACAAACATTCCGCATCCATTCGGCACGCCATTTGTTCTTACTCTCCGTCAATGACGCCTCGCTGGTGAGGCAAACAGTTCACGGTCACANAGACCGGTTTCACGAAACGGAGAACAGAAATGACTAACAAACTGGTACCAATGGGTTGGAAAGTGGGCCGCCTGGAGAATGTCTGGGACGACATGGACCGGGTGATGGGAGCGTTTCTGAGTGGAGACCACGGCAAGTCCGTCGACTGGTCTCCCCGCCTGGATCTTTCCGAATCTGACACTCAGTTCGAACTGTACCTGGACCTGCCGGGCGTCGCGGAAGAGGATCTCGAGATCGAATTCCAGGACGGGCACCTCTCGATCTCGGGCAAACGCGACGGATTGTCAGATGAAACCGACAGGTCATGGCATCGAGTCGAACGNCGTCGTGGAAACTTCCGCCGNGTCATCCGGTTGGGTGACGAGGTCGAGACGGAGGGGATCGAGGCCGAGTACACCGACGGTGTGCTGAAGATTGTCGCGCCGAAGACCGAGAAAGTCCTGGCCCGGCGAATCACTCTGAAGAGTTAGCCACAGAAATTCGGTGGTTCCCGTTGGACCGGTGCCAGTGCTTTCCACAGCGCTGCCCGGTCCATTTTCTTTAAATGGTGCGGAGCCAGAAAATCGNGNAAAGATCTGACCGCTGGGTACGAATTGTCATCAGGTNTCGTGTCCCATCTTTCAAGTTTTTCTAGAAGGAAACACANCCGATGTCTCTCACGCCTGAACTGCTNGCAGATTTCACCGCCGTGCTCCCAATCCTGGGATTGGTTGTTGCCTCGGTCTGCTCGATCATCATTCTCATAGCAGCNTTCCAGACTGACACCACGACGGGATTGTATTGCCTTCTCTGCTTTCCCTACATGCTCTATTTCGCACTGTCTGATTTTGAGCACGATTGGAAATGGGCCATCATCGGTGGCTGGCTGTGCGCTGGAGCAATTGCCGCTTCATTCTGACGGAATCGACCCGAATTCCGTCGTCGGCACCTAGCGAGTTGTCCGACCAATCAGCCCGCGTGACACTTCACGCAAACGCTTCAGCNTTTCGGGTTGGCTCGCGGCCAGNTTGTTTCGTTCGCCGATGTCGGCCGAGAGATCGTAAAGTTGTNCAGCCGGCTCCCCCTTGCCCGGCTTCNGACGGCGTGGCTTGGAGAAACCTCCACTGCCCAGTTGCGGGATGTACTTCCACTTCCCATCGCGCACCGCCAGCACTCGTCCTGATGATCGGGTGACCAGCGTTTTGCGTACCGGCCTGGCTCGCTGGGGATCTCTCCAGACGCCCAACTGTCCGACGCTGTCTTCCCCGGCTCCCCTGGGCAATTGTCCGCCAGTGATCTCGGCCGCCGTCGCNAGGAAATCGGTATGGCACCACAGGTGGTCGCTGGTCGTCCCTTCGGGAATGTGCCCCGGCCAGCGGACCACCATCGGCATCCGGTGCCCGGCTTCCCAGGCATCCCCCTTCATCCCCCGCAACGGCCAGACCGAGTTGTGTTTCAGGCGTTTCGTGTCAGCCGGGTACCACACCGGTCCATTGTCGCTGGTGAAGACGACGAGTGTCTGCTGGCTGATCTTCTGGTTCTCCAACGCTCCAACGATCGCTCCGACGGTCGCGTCGACCATCATCGCAAAGTCGCCATACATCGAGGCCCCGCTCTTGCCACGGAACTTCTTGGANGGCAACCACGGGGTGTGAGGTGCCGGCAACGGAACGTACAGGAAGAAAGGCGTTTTCGAATCTCCTCGTGAATCGTCGGCCCAGCGATCGATGAAACCAATTGCCTGCCGCTGGACCGTCGGCAGCACCTGCTCGAACTGGAAATCCGGAGCCACCGGCCCGGCCCTCCAGAACGCCCCTTGGATTTTTGTCCATCCGGGGCTGAAATTGTCCCGGGCCATGGCGGTGGGCGGAGTCACGCACNGGTCATCACGAATCCAGTAATAGGGTGGGATNTCCANCGAGGCCGGNATGCCNTAGAAGCGATCNAAACCCCGCGAGATCGGCCCCTGGGGAATCGCCAGCGAGTAGTTCTTGCGNGACTTGCCCCCCTCGAACCCCTGGTGCCATTTGCCGACGCACGCNGTCCGGTANCCCTGTTTCTGCANGAAGCCGCCCAGGGTCAGTCTCCCCGGCTCGATCCGGCTCTCGGTCCGCTCCGANCGGTTGCTACGAAACGGATAGCGGCCGGTCAACAGGCCGTAACGTGTCGGCACGCAGACCGATGCGGGAGCATGCGCATCGGTCAGCCGCAATCCCTGGCGGGCCAACCGATCGATATTGGGGGTGGGAATCCGGCTGTTGGGGTTGTAGCACGTNGGATCGCCGTACCCCATGTCGTCGGCCAGTATCAGCACGATGTTGGGTTTTTCGGCCGCCGNCAGACAACTCGCCAACAGCACCCACACGCCGACACTCGCCGTCGACAACTTTCGATTCCACATTCCCGCGTGTCCTTGTCGGGGGTCGGTTCAACGTCCCGCCGCGGCGGGATGCGTCAACTGGCTGAGTTTCAACAGGTGGTCATGCACTCGCTCGCCATCGATTGTCACCGCCTCGAATCTCACCTGAGGATCCTTGGCCGTGGTGTCGAATTCCATCACGGCAAACGAGCAGGTCTTGTTGTAGCCCCAGATCAAGCCGGGCGTCTGAACCACCTTGTGCGTGTGCCGGTTGGTCAGCTTCGAACTTTCCAGTTCGTACAGGTCATAGCCGCTCTCGCGTTTTGTCACCCGCAGATCGGTTCGATGTCGGTCGGCCGACACCAGGATCACACCGTTGATCCGTTCGGTCTCGATGAACCGGAAGATCTCCTCCCGCTCCTGGGCAAACCCATCCCACGTGTCACGACTACCCGGCTTGACCCCGGGCGACCAGGGCACCGGTGACGCGATGATCGTGAATGTGCCCCGCGAGGCCTTCAGGGTTCGCTTCAACCATTTCATCTGTGCCGGCCCCAGCATGCTGGGCCGATCCCCTCGCGAGCGGTAGTACCGTCCGTCGAGCATGATGACATGCAGATCACCAATCTGAAAATCGCACCAGCAGCCAGGCTGCTTCGTGCCCCCGCCGTAATACGGGTTGCACCAGTTCAATGAGAACGTGTTCCAGACCCGCCGTTTCCAGGCCGGTTTCTCGATTTCCGGACCCGGCACGCAGTCGTTGGTGCCAAAATCGTGGTCGTCGTAAATGGCATACACGGGTGTCCCGGCCACCAGTCGACGCCATTCGGGACGCGACTGCCGCCGGTAGTAACAGTACCTGGTGGTCAGAGTTTCCTTGGGAGCATCGATGTAGACATTGTCACCGAGCATCAACAGTGCGTCAGGTTTCCGTCCAGCAATCGTGTCCCACATCCGCTCCCACTTGGGCACATACCCCGCTCCGCCACCGAAGACAATCCGAGTCTTGCCCGACTGTCCCACGGCGGCCGCGGTACGAAACCGTGTATTCGCGGCCTCTTGAGGCCGCCCGTCGACAAGCACCTGGTAACCGTACGCCTGCCCCGGTTTCAGCCCCTTCAGACGGACCACCGCCGTGAAGTCGGTCCCGGGCATCGTCCGTCCAAACGCCTCGTGCACGATCGCCCGACTGGCCATGTCACGAACCAGGATGACGATCCTCGCTGCCCTGGCCGTCCGGAGCCAGATCGAGGCCGCCGTGTCGGTGACAGCTCCAAGCATCGGGCCATGCACCAGGTCCACCGGGCCATGCTGCCTGGCCAGTTTCCGGTACCCGTCACTGGCGTAGAGCGGTTTGAGTACATCACGCGGACCGGCGACCAACCGACCGAAGGGCAACCCGGCCGCCACGGCCTGCTGCATCCGTTTGACACCCTCCTGGGTCCGTCCCTGCTTCAACGCGGCCATCATGGCCACGAAGTGGGTCTCGGGCTTGCCAGGTTCCCCCTTGCCCAATTCCATCCGGGCCGCATCGAAATTGCCCTTCGCGATCAATCGCGTGGCGTTCCGCTGAGGATCGTGCTGGGCCCGGNCCGGAATAGCACCCCGCTCGGCGATAACCAANGCCAGCACGGCAGCGGCNACCGGACCGATTCCGGAGTGGGAAGCACATCTCGTCATCAAAACGCGCCTATAACTTCCNGACCCGACTTGGTGACCAACGCCCTCAGAATTTTGGGATCGACCGNGATCCGTANCCCCCTCACAGAGCCATCAGCAAAGGCTGTCAGAAACACCCNGGGTCGCAGGGTTCCCAAGCCCGCCTTGGGGGCCTTTTCGTTGAACTCGTGATCAACCGGCTTGGTCCACGGCACCGCTCGGTCGGCATTCACCTCGACCATCATCGCCGTGTTCGACGTGCCATCGGCGATCCGTTGGATCCTGATACCGGTCTTNGAAAACACCGAGTCGTGACCAATGACTGCCAGGTAATTGGTCACACTGCCGGCTGGCAGGTTCGGATTCGCATACGTTCCGGGCATCAATCGAATCAACTTCCTGTTGTGCGGACTGTCCCACGGCTCGTTGAGTTTGAACCGACTGTACAGTGCCTGTTGATCGATAAACGGCAAGATGTGCACCCGCCAACTCAACAGTGGTTTGCCGTTGTTGTCGTAGTTAGCTCGAGCCGGAAAATGCCCGTACGTGTCGTGGTAGTTGTGAAAGGCCAACATCATCTGCTTCATGTTATTCTTGGACTGGGCCCGTCGTGCTGCCTCGCGAGCCTGCTGCACCGCTGGCAAGAGCAATCCCACCAGGGTCGCCACGCCGCCCAGGCTGGCAGTGGAGTCCAATCCCGCTTCCAGCGTCACCGTCGACCCATCACGCTTAGGCTGTATTCGCTTCTCAAGCGTATTGGCCAGCCGGGTGAAGTAAGACCGGGTTGCCTGCTGAACCTGACCGTCNCCGGCGGTCAACGCCAGCGTGCTAGCCAGGAACATGCTCTTGACCATCCCCAGGCTGCCCCGCACACCCTGGTCAATCGTGGTCGCCGCCTCGGCATCCGTCGCCGTCGCCACCAACTGGGCCAGGGTGCTCCNATCGAGGTTGAGATTCAGACGCAGCGACTGCAATTGGTCCGGCAAACCGCGGACAAATTCCAATGGAGGAGGAAACGGCGGTGCGTTCTGCAGGTTGGCGTTCAACATCGGCCGCAGCGGCTCAACGGCCAGGAACACCGCGATGTCGTCCGTGAGCGCCTGGGTGCCGATCAACTGTCTCAGCGGCGACCTGGCCGCTGGCCCCGTCTTGTCGGCGGCCGCCTTGAGCATCGATTCCAGGAAACCCGGTGTCCCCATCACCAGTGTCTTTCCGTTGACCTGGGCCAACTCCACGGGAGGGTTGATGCGAAAAAATTGAAACGCCTGGTGCCCTGCCACCGAACTCGACCGGGCCCGAGAAAGGAATTCCTGTTTCAGCGTCACCGGGGATGACAGCGAGACGACGGCTCCGAGGCTGAAACCCCGAGCCTGACCTTGAAGTGCCGCCATCACCACTACCTGATCGATCTTCAGCGGATCAAATCCCAGTTCCTGAATGCCTCCGGCCGTGAGGACCTCCCAGGGCATCAACTCCAGGCTAGGTGAACGCTTCAATTCTCTGAAATTCACCACCGCAGCTGTCACGGCTTCAGTTGGGATAAACTCGATGCCCGGCAAGGCCGACTTCTGGGCCGCATGGACACGCGATGCTGATACAACCAGAAGAACTGCACAGACCATCACCAATAAGGAACGTCTCGAGAAATCATGCACCATCTTCGGACCTCTCTTTGAGAATCTTGGTTTGGCCCTGCGCAAAAATCCGGACCGTTATCGACTGGCTCAACAACTCGAACCGCCTCCCAATCGCCTCGCCCCCCTGATCACAGCCAACCGCCTCAGTCGACCGACTTCAGTGGGTAGTGAAACCCGAGGTCCACCTGTCGCGTATCGCGAACTCGATCGGATCGAGTGGTCCGTTCATCCAGCCCGCTGTCGGCAGCCAACCGCGAGCCGGCATTCACACAAGGACTCGCCGCCACATCGCCTGACGCCTTGTGTCGCAACAAAAAGCGGTCTTGGGAAACCACCTGAAAACGGGGGTCCGATGCCAGGTTTTTGCCCCGGTCCGTTCCCCCCTTTGGCACGCCTCCCTGCACACAACAATGCGAGAACGTGGGCTGTCCGTCGCCAAGACCCACTGAGAGAGGATTGCCCCAGATGATCGAATCGACGATCCGCGGTGAGGCGTCCCCCTGCAACAACACCCCCGTCTGTCCCGCACCGGTGATCGTGCAATTGGAAAGTCGCACCCGGCCCGCGCCGCCGACGACTCTCACCCCGTAGGGAAGGGCCGGCTCGCCCGAGGCATCCACCAGTAGGTTACTCAGCGTGAATTGACCGGCGCTGGCGTTGATGTTCAACGCCCGCACCTGGGCATGACGAAGCGAGATGCGGGTGTCCGACAGCGGAAGCGGCCCACCCGGCTTGGGACTGGACTTGGCCCCATACTCCCACCCCAGGTGAATCACCCCATAGTGCCCGCCCACGACACGGACGCTGCCCAACGGCCCGGCCAGCATCACCGGAGCCGGGCATCGAACGTCATAAAGACTGACATCGAGAACACGATTGCGAGGAAACCTGTCCCGGGGAGCGCTATGGCTGTAGATGCCATACTTGCCACCCACCTTCTCGATCCGCACTCCTCTGAGTTGAATATCGCGAGAGATATCCACCGGTCCATCCTTCCAGTGGTTTCTGAGTCCGAACGCGTTTCCCTTGGGAACATTGGTGACCGAACAATTCACCACCCGAATGTGCCGCACACCGTCCTCGATCTCCCATGCGTTGCCCGTTGACCTGGGAGCATTGCGGGCATGGCAATCGATGAACCTGATGTTGGTCGTGATCGCACCGGACCCCTTGTCGGCATCGCCACTGGCGTCAAAGCCGTCCTCGAGCCAGTCCTCGATCACGCAGCCTCGCGCCTCGCAGTCACTCGAACCGGCTCCGAAGTCCAATCCGACGAACGGTCGCAAGATCGTGACATTGCGTACCTTCACGCGATGCCCGTGTTCGATCACGATGGCCCGGGGATTGTAGTAGTCCTTCTGGTGATAGATGTTGGCATCGACGGTCAATCCACGGATCTCGACGCCCTCAATCGGTTTCCCCGGCTTGCCTGACACCAACATCGCGTGGACCTGGCTGGCGGTCGTCCTCTCTCCCTTGGTGCCATTGGCGGCTCCGTCTGCCAACTTGATCGTGGCGCCTGGACCGCTGATCGTGACACCACTGGCCTCGACTCGGATTGTGCCACTGACCAAGTACGGCTGCTGGGCCGCGGGAAACACGACGGTGCCACCTCCTGCAGCAGCCACCCGGGCGATCGCCTTGTGGATCGCAGCCAGGCAATCTGTCTTGCCATCGGCCACTGCTCCCAGGTCGGTCACCCGAACCCGTGTGCCAGGCTCCTGCCGCAAGGCGACCGAAAACAGCGATCTTTGGGAATGGGTGGCAGCCAGGTCCTTGAGCCCGCCCAACCGGTAGCGATCGACCTGCCCACCCTGGGAATGCCAGATCTGGTCGGGACGTCCTGGGACAAAATCGAAACCCTCCAGGTGCATCCGGGTCTCTGCAATCTCCCAGACTCGTGTCGGTTGCTGGACCGTCTTGTCGAGCTTCGCGGGCAGATGGAACTCGAACAGCCCATCCATGCTGCCGAAGGTGTGGATCGAGAAGAGCTTTCCTCCGCGGATCCGCACTCCCTGCGAGAAGTGCATCGCACCCGGGTACCGGAATGTACCGGTCCGCACGAGCTTGTCCCCGGCGATCCGGTAACGGTGAATCCCCAGGTCACGCAGGTCACCGATCCACAGGTGCTCCCCATCGAAACAGACGGGGTCGATCCAGTTGAGTTCTCTGGTGATGTCCCACGTCTGCACGACTCGCAGATCGCTGGCACGAATCTTCGCCACCTTTCCGCGGTCAAGCGTCCTGTCGTACTTGCCTCCCTCGGGCCCATGCAGCAGGCCGGCCCACAGAAAACCGTCGTGGTAGTCGATCGCACCCAGGTGATTCACTCCGTCGACCTCAATCCGCTTCTGCTCGATCAGCTTCCATGTCTTGTCGAAACGGCAGATGGTCCTGGCATTCGATGAGAAGTAGTGCTTGTCTCCCAGCGCGAGTCCCTGGCCAGCAGATCCTCCGCCCAGGGGCCTCTGCTCCAGCAACAAGGACTCTGGCGTCTTGAGCCCCTTGTGCTTGAGCCGCGAGCGAAATCGCGGCACGAGATTCTTGATGCCCTGCTGTCGAGCAACCACCATCATCTCGGCCACCCGATCCACCAGCGGAAACTCCACTCCCGACGCAAAGAGCCGGGCCACTTTGCCTGCCTCGTTGGCACAGCAGTAGTTGATGCGGACCTTCTTGGCCCGGAGTTGCCTGGTGAGAGCCGGATCGACAGAATTTCCGCCGAGCAGTTGGATGAACTGGTCCCCCGATGCAATCGTCTCATCGACATACCGCTGGGAATTGGCCTGTCGCTCCATGTTGCAGATCTGGATTCCGGGATGAGCTTTCCGGGCTGCTCGGGCCGCCTCCGCGCTGCACGCCAGGAACGATTGGTGAGCACGACCGTGCGCCACAATCCTGGCAGAGACTCCCTGGGCCAATCGGGCCACCGACCCCCGCTGCTCCTTCAGGTGCACGTTTAGCCATATGTTCTCGGGCATCATGGCGAGGGCCTCGTCGAGCGTTGGAATCTTCGCCCCCGCAAACCGCTTGTGCTTGAACGACCCGGCGTCGAGTCCCTTGAGTTGTTTGAGCGTCATGGCTGAGACCGGGCCGGTCCCGTTGGTCGTACGATCGAGAGTCGAGTCGTGGAGCAGCACGAGTTGCCCATCCTTCGACAGCGCCACATCAAACTCGATCATGTGAGCGCCGAGCCGAATCGCCTCACGAAACGCCTCGATCGTGTTCTCGGGATGTGTGTCACTCGCTCCACGATGAGCACAGATCCCGCGCACCGGCATGCTTGCGCCAGTCGGAGTCTCCGCAGCCGCCGCCGAGACCGCACCTAGCGTCAGAATCACAGCACAAGACCGCGTCAACATTCTCTTCCTTCCAGTCATTCCCTGCTGCTTGCCCGATCTTCGATCCCGCGATCACACGTCGCCTGGGTGCTATTGCTCGTCCGCGGGCCTGATGCTCGTGCCCTCCTGATATCCACTGAGACAACAAACGACTTCAAGAACTCACTCGGTGCAATCCCCGAGGTCATGCGTCGTCGTGACGCACGCCTCACTGAGAATTTTCGCGGTTCCAGAAAAACGGCCAAGAATTCCCGACACCTTGCCGCATGACTCGTGGTTCTTAGCCTTGCGTCTCGTACTGTCCGTCCAGGCTGGGCCGCCGAGTCGGACCTGCGCATGGTACCGGGATCCCAATTGCGACGCCAACTTCGATTGGGAGGCGATCACAAGTTCAAACGAACGACATGGGCAGACTGGAAGTCCAAGCATCCCCACACGCTGCTCTTCGTGGGTGAACTGTCGGCACACGCGGGTGATCCCGGCTAGCGGCTCTGTTGCTGCGACACGAGGAATTCGATCAGGTCGATGAAGTCCTGCTGGGTCAGCCGCTTGTCGATCCCGTCAGGCATCGTACTGATCCGTTGCACCGACTCCTCCTCGATGTCGCTCTTGGCCACCTTGTGCAACTGGCCTTCCTTGTCACCGAGGGTCAACTCGGTGGGAGTCTCCGCCACCTTGACGCCGGTCAGAACCCGACCGCTCTCCAGGACCACCACCCGGGTTTGATAACTCGGTGCCATGGCCCGACTGGGCTCGAGCACTGACTCGATCAGATGGATCCGTGAGAATCGACGCCCGATCCCCGTCAGGTCCGGCCCGATGCGGCCTCCCTCCACGCCGATCCGATGACATCTCGCACACAGCCCCCGTCGCTTCAGGTCTCGGAACACCCGCTCCCCACGAACCGTGTCTCCCTTTTCTCGCAACGCACGCTGTGCGTAGGTCTCGAGCACACCAGGCAATGTCCGATCACGAAATCTCAGTTGCAGACGGCTGGGACGGTTCCACTCAACCCATGCCACTACCCGATTGTTGCCAGCTCGCAATTTCGCCTCGAACCGATCACTGTCGGGTCGGAATCCCGCGATGCCGTCTCGCCGATAGACGTCATGGCCATTGACCAGGAATCTCACCCTTCCACCAGCCGCCGCCAGGAATTCCACCTGCCGTGTCGACTCCGACCAACAATCCGTCCATGCGATACGAACCGTCCTGGCGCCGAGATCCTTGGCGCGAGGGAGCCGAATCCCTCCTCCCTCGCCAATCTCCACGCGTGTCCGGAGACCTGCTTCGGCCGGCGTCTTCTCCCTGGCGGACGCCCACACACTATCGGCCTCCGGCGGTGACATGACGTCCGAAACCCGCCACCTCAACAGTTGACCACCGTCTCCCTGCAGGCGTGAGCGGGCCTGGTCTCGCAGTTCTTCGTTTGCAACACGCCGTGCTTGCCAGGCATCCAGAACGGAAAGGACGCGTGCCTGGGCCGATGCGGACCGGTAGATCCGGGCCAGCGACTGCAACCTGCCCAGGTCAGACACCTCACCAAACCTGGCCAGGTAATCGAGTGCCGGCCCCAATGTCGCCTGGTCATCCAGGCCTTTTCGAGCTGCGTCGAGACCGCCAGACAGCTCTCTCCTGGCCAGCGCCGCCAGCCCAGCCGACCTGACCGCCGGATCGCGATCCGACGCCATGCTCACCAGCGGCGCGGTCAGGCCTTCGGCTGGCACCTTGGTTCCGAGTTGGCCGACCGCCCGGGCCGCCTCGATTCGAACCGTTCCCTCCGAGTCGGCAAGCCAGCCAGCAACCCGAAGTGGCACATCGGCATGCTTGCGATCCACGAGTGCCGCAACAGCTGCCGCTCGCACCGACCCCGACTTGGACTCCAGGGATCTCAGCAGCAGGCCCTTGTCATCCAACCCGTTTCGCTGGCCCACGTGCCGCACCACCTGCGACAGCACAGGCCCGGGTCCCAACCGGCCACCGATGACGACCAGCCGTGCTCCCTCTGTCCCCTTCCAGCGACGATTGAGAGCCTCGAGTGCTGCCAGGCGGTTCTCGACCTTGTGCTGGCGAGAGGTCACAACGTCTTCCAGGGCGGCAGTCGACACACGCGTCGTCTCGGTCGCCAGAACCTGCACCAGGGCGGCCACCGCCTTCGCATCGCGTTCCGTCCTCAGCCATGTTGCGAGCAGGTCCAGATCCACTGGAACGGCCCGATTCCGCATCGCGAGCAATGCTCCCACGCGGACAATCCGGCTCGTGTCACCCAGGGCACCGCCCAGCGCCGTCTCGATCGCCTCGGTCTGGTCCCAGGACACGGTGTGAGCCGGACGAGGCGGCGGACGGTACCCCCAGTACTTCCACGGCGCCGGTTTCTTCCAGATCCTTGTGAGCCACTCGGCGTAGTCACGACGGCGATCCTCGCGGCCGTCCTCCCTGAGCCTGTCGATTAACCCCTCAACGACGTCATTTTCAAATTGGTCCGCCACCGCACGCAGTGCCATCATCCGGGCGGGATGCCCGCTCGGCAGATCGAGCAGGGCGAGGGTCGCGTTCCAACGTCCCACCCGTCGCAGCGCCTGCTGTCCGGCATGCAGTCTCGCCGCATCAAACGCCATCGCCGACCGTTTCTTCAACCAGTCGGGCAAGCCGGGCCACTGCAATCGCCCCAGTGCCACGATGACCTCACGATGCACGGAGGCGTCTGCCGGCCGACCGAGTGCAGCCAGTCGCCTGGCGACGGCGTCATCACCTGGGGCGCCGGCATCCAGGCGGTCTCGGACCAGCACCGGGTCAGCAAGATCCGCTACGGCACGCACAGCCTGGACCCGCACTCGCTGGCTCGAGTCTGCGGCCGCAGTCTCCAGCAAGGCCGAAACCGCCTCGCGGCCACATGACGCCAACAACCAGACCGCATGCACGCGACGACGCACCGATGCCGAGTCATTGTCGCCTTGCCCGAGGATCTGCCGCGCCAGCAACTTTCGCTCATCCTGCGGACGACGCATCATGGCCGCCGCCACCGCTTCACGACGCAGACGGCTCGCGTCTCCCAGGTCCGCCACCAATGACTTCGTCGACGTCTTGGCTCCGGGCCAGTCCAGCTGTTCTTCGCGACCACGTCCTCCTTGGACCGCAACCCGGTAGATCCTCGCGCGGCCGCGTCGCGGACGCTGCCCGTCGCACCAGTCCGATATCAACAGACTGCCATCTCGAGCCACCACCACATCGGTCGGCTTGAATCCGTACGGATCAGTCGGTGCACCGCGAGCAAACAACCTCTCTCGCATCGGGGCAAAACCGGCTCCGGTCGCCCGACGGCCATAAAAAACCACCGAGCTGCCCCACTCACAAAAGAACAGACCTCCACGCCACGACGACGGAAACTGGCTTTCACCGTAGTAGACGCCGCCGGCCGAGGATCCTCGCCCGAGATCCGCCAGCGGTCCGAGCGCCAAGTCCGTACGCTCTCGGTAGTGATACGGATAGCCGTGGTCGGCGCCGTGCTGGCTGGCGTACACCCGGATCATGTAGTCGCCACCGTCATTCTCGTTGTCGCGCACGAAGACATTCAGATCATCGTCGAGCGCCACGTCGTAGATGTTCCTCAGTCCGCCGGCAAACACATGCAGGTCGCTGCCGTCCGGACGGCATCTCAGGATGCCGCCCTCCTGGAACAGCAACCGATCCCCCTCGGGCCGCTGCACGTCGGTGCCGTTGTCGCCCATCGACAGGTACAGCCATCCATCGAACCCGACCACCACGCCGTTGGCACAGTGCAGTCGCGAGTTGTTCTTTTCGGGCTCCAGCCCCAGCCCCCGCAGAAGGTCCCTGCGTTCCTCAGCCACCCCATCCCCATCCGTGTCGCGAAGTGATGTCAGCAGAGGAGCGTGCATCACGTAGACCGTGCCATCGTGCCACGCCAGGCCCTGGATCGAGTTGAATCCGCCCGCATAGACGGTCGAACGATCGGCGTATCCATCGCCATCACTGTCGGCGATCAACCGCACCTCGTCTCGACGCTCAATCTTGACCCCCAGGCCTGTCATGTAGTCGTGAGCGACCAGGAGAGTGCCCGGACGAGGTCCCAGTGATATCACCGAGGGGTATTCGACCAGGGGATCGCATGCAAACAGCGTGGCTTGAAAGCCCTCGGGCACCTGCAACGGGGGAAACCGCTTTTCCGTCTCCGGCCCCACCGGGATCGACGGGGGAGCGCCAAGAGAGTCCTCGGCCTCGATCCGTTCTGGCACCAGGCCTGCCAGGCAAGGCAGGCCGCAGACGATCCGCACCACCCACGTCAAGGCACGCTCACGCCAGGACCTCATCATGGCCTCTTCTCCGACAATCCGGGAAATCGACCATCCTTGATCTTCAACAGGTCGCCGGTGCCTCCGGGCAGGGTGATCGTCAACGTCCCGTTTGTGACGACGAGTTGTTCCACCGAACCGGTCTCGCGCGAGAGTCGAGCGACGGACAGAATCGACGGATCGAGCATCAATTGCACCGTGCCGTTGGCAGCGGCGGCCGACAACCCCTTGTCATGCCACAGGTTGGTCACCATCAGGTAATCCCCTCCGGCATCATCACGATAAAAACCCAGCAACGCGTTGCGTCCCCTGCCGGATTCCACGACCCGAGCACCACGCAACCATGCCGGACGCCCTCCGGCTGCAGGCCACTGGTACGATCCTCCCTCGGGAGTCGATGGCATGGCATTGGGAACGCTCTTGCCGTTCTCCTCGTGCTGACCGAGCACAAAGGCGACACCCGTGCTCTTGAGGTATCGCAACGCCCGACCGACGTGAACGACCTCCTGGTTCACATCACTCGCGAGGTAGTAGATCGGCTGACGCTCCTTTTTGGCGTTGATGAGTCCCGAGCCGATGGCCGGTCCGTAGGAGAAGTAGGAGATCCCGGTGAATCCCATCGCGAGCGGCGTGTACAGCTGGAATCTCAGGTCGCTCTCGCTGGGCGATCTCAAACGGCCATCGTGATTGTAGCCCTGGATGAACAACCAGTACGGAACACCGTGCTTCAGTCCGAGATGCCTGACCAGCAGCAGTGTCTCGTAGTACACCCGAGAGTGACCGCCGCCGGGACCGAGGGGATAGATGTCGATCATCAGCACGTCGCCGCGAACCTCGGTCGCAAATCGCTCGAGATAGGTGGCATAGAAATCACCTTTCGTGTCGGCCGGTAGCCCGTACTTGGCCGGGCGAGGATTCCCCTTGGGCATCGCATTGGAATAGACCAGCGTGCCGGGGAACGCCTTCCGCAGGGCATCACAGACCTCGCCCACCTGCTTCATGGCCGGCACGCGTGGCTCGTCATAAAACAACACACCGTCGCTGGTGGGATACGCGGCCCACAGCTTCCTCAGGTGGGCCACGTATTCGGCGACGTTCTTCCCGTTGTTCTGGTGCATGTGGTAGTGGATCGGAAGCCGTGCCGCGGAGGCCTTCTTGAACAGGGTCAGCTTCGGATCCCAGGCCATCAGGGTGTTCAACCCCGCGCCACGGTATTCATCCACGTCAAACAGCGGCTCGTTTTGAGTCAGCGCACTGATGACAAAACGGTGAGACCGGATCCAGCGGTGACCACGGCTGAGCTGACCGGCCGCCGTCGCGGTCCCTTCCTGCGCCGTTGCGCGCTCGGTGCTCGGCACCAGGACGGCAAGACACGCCGTGAGAATCACCAGTTGTCGTGCTCGCGGCATGGGCCAGGCCCCCTCCTTCAACTGCCGCGGGGCGAGTCCGCCGGGCAGCACAAAAACGAATCACCCGCGCGGCTCAGTTTCGCAGGCACCAGAACCGCCCGGCTTTCTCAAATACGATGTTGCTCTTGGTCCCGACCGCCGGCTTCAGAGGAAACGTCGCGACGCGGCCGTCCTGGGACAGCTGCGGCTTGACCCCTTGGGTGGCTTTCAGGGCCGCCACCAGTTGGCCGGCCTTCCGCTGCCCAAACCGTTCGGCCAACTGCTCGATCGTGGTCTGTTTCAGGATCTTCTCTCGATCCCGCGGCAACAGGCTCATTTCGATCGCCTTGACGTAGTCCTTCTTGGCGAGCAGGACCGAGAGTCTCGCAACCATCGCACGAAGCCCGGTGCGAGGGTCGAGGGCTTTGAGGATGATCGGGCCCGAGTGCGCGGCGAGTGCCTGGGATCCGGCCTGCGTGAAGTGCACGTTGGCCGGCCGCTGGATCTTCTGGAGGTTCTCCAGGGCGAACGCGTACATGTCGTCGGTGGGGATGTTGTGCTCACGCATGACCCGCAAGGCGGCCTCGTTGTACTTCACCTCGTCCCGTGGCACGCGCCCCTTGGCCCCCTGTGGCACGGGGGTCGTATTGCGCCAGACCAGGATGGCCCCGGTCTTCTTCAGCCGCTGAACCAGCCGCCGGAGATTCGCTTCGTACGCCTTGACCGGCACCTGTTGCCGGCTGCCCGCCTTGTTAGGATCGGCCAGGGACTTGCCGTCGGGGCCAATGTACTTCAGGTCATGCAGCCCCCAGTTGAAGTGGATCAGATCCCAGGGTTGTTCGCCGAGCCACGAATCGAGGTGCTCCAACCCACGAGTGGTCGGCCCGCAGTTTGTGTTGGGCCTGTGCACGTTGGCCTGCCCCTTGAGCTTCTCGCGTAGCGGCAAGGTGTATCCGATCGAGATCGAATCGCCTATCAGCAGGACCCGAGGCAGCGTCGGGTCGTCGGTGATCGGTGCGAACGGGGACTTCCGCGCGGGTCGTTTCTTTTTCGGACGGTTCTGCTGTTCCGACGTCGCATCTTCCGCCTGCCGCCTGACAGTAACGGTCGGGGGGGCTGCGAAATCCGAGGACAGTCTTGACGCGAGATCGGCGTCCGCTTCGCCGCGTTGCACCCAGACCCGGTAGACGAGATCGATCGTGCCCTGGCCTTCCACCAGGGTCCTCTTCCCAAACCACCCACCGAAGCGACCATAGGACCGCTCGGCCGAGAAACTCGGCTTGGGGTTCCTGGGCGTGTCGAGATAGATGGCCGAGTAGCGATGCGTCCCGAGCACAAATGACATGACGTGCCACGGCATGTTGACCATCGGCTTGTTGGCGGGAAAGTCGGGTCCCTTGCCCTTCACCGGGTTGCGAGTCGTTCCAGGTTCGCCCGTACCGTCGGGACGCACAAAGTAGGTCTGCTTCTCGTCCTGCCGCCTGGCCACCTCGTCGTCCGCACGGAACTGGAATCCAGCGTGCTGGGCGTCGCCGTCGAGAGTGACCGTACCTCTGACGCTTCGCAGGCGAGAGCTCCATTCAATCAGCGTCCCGCCAGCAACGGCCAGGACAGTCAGTTCACGCTGCTCACGGCAAAACGCCTTGCCTTGCCGGTCGTTCCAGTCAATGGCGGTGCGATGGCGCGCCATCACGGGTCCCTGTTCCTGGGCCAGCAGTTCCTTGTGCAGCTCGTGCTCGCCCTCGTGGCAGTACCACGTGTTGCAGCCTCCACCGTCCCAACTGCACTTGGTGAATCCGTAGTAGAGTCCCTGGTGGTGGGTGTAGAGACCGCCGGTCCCCTTGGTGACCAGCCGCCCTCCGGCGGGATCAAACACGTGATGAAAGGGCTTGTTGTCGAGGTCGCGCTTGGCAGGGTCGTTTTCGTACGCCTTGTACATGTATCTCACCACCGGCCGACCGGCCCAGAGAATGTCGGCGTGGCGACCGGGGGTGTCTTTCCAGGAGAAGACAGCCGACGGCGTTTTCGTCGCGCCGGTACGTTCGGCAATGCGAACGTTGAAGTGTGTCTTCTGGCCGGCGCCAAGATCCTTGAGAACCCAGTGCAATTCGGCGTAGACACTCTTGCTGTTGAGCAATCGACATGGGGCCAGCTGTGCCGGGACTGGCTGTCCGGCGGCATCAGTCATCACGACAACGGAGCCATCAATGTCCTTGGCCGGCAAGGGAGTGCCGGTGACCAGCGGCGTGTTGTGGCGGCTGTGTTTTCCGGCCGAGACTTCGATCCGCAGCCGCATCCCGGCATCGGCGGTTGAGCCGAACACGGCAGAGAGTGCGACGCAGAGACAGACGGATGTGCGAATTCTCATTGGCTGGGGCTCCTGTCCGGCGGCTGCGCCGTCGTTGTTCGTACCGAGGTCACACTATCCGCGTCCGCAAACGGACGCAACGTAGACGCGTTGGTCACAACGCGGACGATCACCGGCAAGTTCCAGGACTCGCTGGTGACTCGTCCCATCTGTTACCAGATGGGCTACGTTGGACTCCGCACGAGCTCAGGCGATCACCTGTTCCACGACGTGACCGTGCACGTCGGTCAGGCGGAAGTCACGGCCACCAAACCTGTAAGTCAGCCTCTCGTGATCCAGTCCCATCAGGTGCAGGATCGTCGCATGGAAATCATGGACGTGCACCTGGTCGTTGGCCACCAGGTTGCCGTAATCGTCCGTCTCACCGTGCACGACGCCACGGCGAGTCCCACCACCGGCCAGCATGCAGGTGAACGCGGCATTGTGGTGGTTGCGTCCCTTTTCGTTGCGAGTGCCCGACGGGGCTCTCCCGAACTCGGTGCAGATCGCAACAAGCGTGTCATCGAGCAAGCCGCGGAATTCGAGATCCTCGATCAACGCAGCCAGGGGGCGATCAATCTCGGCAGCCCGCACGCGATGGTCCTGCATGTTGCCGTGAGAGTCCCAGTTGGCGCCGGAGCCGGTGTGCACCACTTCGACGACACGGACCCCGTGTTCGACCAGCCGCCTCGCCGCGAGCAACTGCCACGCCATCGACCGACGATCCCCGTCGGTCACCCCGTAGCGTCGCAGCGTGCCCTGGGTTTCGCGAGATGTGTCGAGCACCTCCGGCGCCAGCCTCATCATCCCGGCAGCGGTCCGAAATGACGACATCCGTGCCTGCAACCGGGGGTCCCGCCATCGATCGCGGGCGTGTCGCTCGTTGATCCGGCGCAGCATCAATTGTTCCAGTTGTCCCAGCGACACCGTCGGCAACGGGCTCTTCAGGTGCGGCACAGGATCGGCTCCTGGCACGAGATGAGTTCCGGTGTGGTGAGCGGGCAGAAAACTCGCATCCCAGACCTGGTTTCCCATGTACGGCAGCGCCGAAGCCAACACCACAAACGGAGGCAGGTTCGGCTCGCTGGTCCCCAGTCCGTAGCTGATCCAGGACCCCAGGCTTGGCATCGGGATCGTCGTCAGGCCGCAGTGCATCGACAGCGTCGCCTGGCCATGGCTGATGTGGTCGTTGACCATCGAGCGAATGATTGCCAGGCGATCGACCTGTCGTCCCATGTGCGGAAACAACTCGCTGACCATGAGCCCCATCTCGCCAAATCGACGAAACCGGAACGGCGAGGCATTGAGAAAGAACGGCCGTCCTCGCCAGTCCCAGGTCTTGCCATGATCGGCCTGCAACTTCGGCTTGTGGTCAAATGAATCGACGTGCGAGAGCCCGCCGGTGAGGTTGACGACAATCAGCCGTCTGGCACGGGGAGCCACGTGTGACCGCCGGGGAGCCAGTGGATGTCCGCCGTCCTGGCGCGCCGCGTGCAGCAGATCCTGGCGGATCGCTGTCGCGGAGCTCCCACTCCATGCGGCCCAGCCCGCCGATACCCCGGCGACGCGCGCAAGAAAACCACGTCGGCCTTCGGGGTTCCGGCTGGTCGGCTCGACGGATGCCATGCTCAGTCCACGTACAGGAATTCGTTGGCCGTCAGCAACAATCGACACAGGCTGGTCCACGAGGCCAACTCGATCTCGTTGGCCGGCACCAGGTCACGGTAACGGCTGGGGACACCACGATAGACCCTCAGGTCATCAATCTCACCCGCAAAGCACCGCTTGGGCAGCGTGATGCCCAGGCCAACCAGGAGCGGCAATTCGCTCGGCCGCATCTTCTCTTTTGTTGCCTGCACCTGGGCACGTTTGCCATCAACAAAGAGCGCCAGGAACCGTGGCGTACGAACCAGCGCCACGTGCTGCCAACGACCGGGACGCAGCGTCACCGCCCTGGTCAACACCCACGCCTCACCACCGATGCCGATCGAGCCGGTGAACTGGTTGGTCTTGTTGCCCGCCTGCTGCAATACGAAACCCCGGCTGCTTCTGCCCAGATGGTTGCCGAATATGTCGGCGTAAACGGCCTGGACCGCCGCGGGCCGCACCCAGCACTCCACGGCAAACGAGTCTCCAAAATCCATGACCAGTCCGCTGTCGACATAGTCGCCGTCACCATCCAGCGACAGACACTGGCCGCGATGTCCGGGCACGAACCGAGGGTTGCCGATCATCTTGCCGTCGTGGTCACCGCCGGAGGAATCGTCGGTGTTTCCGTCGAAGGTGTATTCGAGTTCCAGCTTGGCCGACACGCTCCCGTCAGCCACTCCGTTGCGAGCCGATTCCAGGGCACTCCCAAAGGTGGTGACGTAGTTCGCCAGCACATCGACCTCACCCGGAAACGGCTCCCGCAACCACGCCCGCCTGATCGCCTCACGAATCCGGTCGTTGGGGGCCTTCGATGAGGCCACGAGGCGTGAGGCCCACTGACGTGCCTGGACCTGGACGAATCCGCTGTTTCTCAGGTAGAGCCCCTGCAGTGGTTTCGACGAACTCTGCCGAATCACAGTGGGACGCGACGTGTCCGGTCCATCAAACAGGGTGAGAAACGGGTGCCGCTGCAACCGTTGTGTCATCAGGTAGACACTGCGGTGCTTCGATTCGTAGACCGCCTTGAATGGACCGTGCTGGCTGAATTGCCAACTGTTCTCATTCGGAAACGGGTGAGCCCCGGGCCGCGACCGATCCAGCGTCCCGGCGACCTGCATCATGCCATCGCGGATAGACTCGGCGTCCAGCCTCCGACGGTCATGGTGCCACCACCACCGGTTCGAGGGATCTCGTGTTTGAGCATCCCGGTATTCGGGATCTCCGGCATCAGCCGACAGCCGCCAGGCGCGCGACGTCAGGATCCGGCGATGGAGGTGCTTGAGTGACCAACCGTGATCGACAAAGTCGCGGGTGAGCCAATCGAGCAACTTCGGGTGAGTCGGTCGGTCTCCCTCGAATCCCAGGTCATCCGGTGTCGTGACGATGCCGCGTCCAAAGTGGAATTGCCACACGTAGTTGACCGCGACGCGCGGAGTGAGCCGGTTCTTGGAGCTGGCGATCCAGTCAGCCAGTTGTCGTCGACCACTCTCGCCAGCCGGGATCTCGAGCGGATCTCCGAACATCATGCCGGCCGGTATGCCTCGCTGGACGACACGGCCCGGATCAAAGGGATCGCCCCCCACCTGGATCGGCACATTCGTCGGGACCGCTTCCCGCATCGCATAGGCTCTCTCGAATCCGGCCCGACGCTCGGCACTCTTCAGGTCAAACCACACGCGTCGGACACTGTGATCCAGCTTGGAAATGTCCTCTCGGATCCTCACGTCCTGATCGTCCAGGCTGGTCCTCAAGGCTGGATCAAATCCCCCGCCCTTCCGAATGGCCTCGTAACGCCTCCGGTCACCAGCCAGTCGCTTCCGCTTCCTGGCCAGGACTTTCTGGACCGGGTGACCTGCGATCGTGCGATCAATAGTCGCCCTCAGGCCCCGGATCGCCGTCCGGTGTTCCTTCGGCAAGGACGCCAATTGATCAGGGGTGGCCATCAGGACCGATTCGCCGGCCGAGAACTGGGGAAGTTCCGAGCCACTGAACGGGTAACGGCTGCTGGCAAAGATCCCGTAAAATCGGTAATAGTCGGCGGTGCTGATCGGTTCAAACTTGTGATCGTGACATCTCGAACAACCAATGGTCAGTCCCAGCATCGACCGCCCGATCGTGTTGATCGTGTCCTCGATGATCAACTCGGGGTGATAGTGCTTGAAGATGCCGTTGCGAAGCGACAGGGCCAGAAAACCAGTGGCGATGATCCGCTCACGGAATCGATGCTCCGGGTTGCGGAATGCCAGGATGTCACCGGCAATCTGCTCGCGGAGAAACTCGTCGTATGGCAGATCTGCTGAGAACGAGTCGATGACATAGTCTCGATACAGGCGGGCCTCGGGAATCGGACAGTCCAC
>PBOU01000033.1 GCA_002724415.1 Planctomycetaceae bacterium | reverse complement strand
TTCGGTGTACTGGCATTCGTAGCCGGGCAGATCCACGACGCCACCCTTTTCATGGATCTCAGCGACCTGCTTCTCGAGTTCCTTCCAGGCCTGCAGGTTGTCGTAGTTGACGGGAATGAATGAGCGGGGGTCTCCGAACTCGTAACCCTTGAGAATCTCGATGGTCATTCGCATCACGTCTTTCACTTAGCTACGCCCACAGTCCTTTCGGTCTCGTCTAGAGGTGGCCTGCTCAACTTCTGCCACCTCTTCAATTATGGAGAAGGGGTGTGACAATTCTTAGGCGTACCGCCCGTTTGAGGCTCTCCGAACTGGGAAGGCTCCCCCGCCTATCAGGTGAACCCTCCACTCCGGCCTCCACCAGACCCCAGTCGCCACACGGCCCTGGAACTCCCAGACGGCTACGGATTCACTGGACTGCTGAGCGACTGGGTCTCTATACCGTCTGCGGCGTCTAGGCACCGCCGGCCCGTCAGATCCAGGCCGGAAGCTCTGGAAGACTCGAGCGTCGATCCGCATCTGACAACCGCCCCGTCGTCCACTCGGCCAGCATGGCAGCAGGAAGGTCGAGCAAACGGATCTCGGTCGATTTGGGACCTAGTTCCCAGGTTCGCGTCCGATCGTCTGGCGCTAGGACCAACGACGGACATCCTTTGCTTGCAGAGAGTGAGCCAACCGTGTCGTCTAACAGGAGATCGACGACGCCCGCGGGGAACTCTGAGAAGTCGACGTTTCCGCCAATGTCGATCGCGTGTAGCCAGACCTCGCGAATGCGCATCCAGGGAATCTCGGCAGCAGGAATGGTCCGTCCGAGCGCGCTCCGCACCGTCGTCTTCCAACTCGCGGTGTCGAGTGCCTCCAGTGCGCTATCCAACTCGGAGGCGGTATCAACAAGCAGCCTCCGAAGCGAAGCAGGTGCCATGGTCGCGGTGGACTCGATTTCCGCGTTTCGCTGCTCCCGGCTCTCGTACATAGGGAGCTCGACGCCGGTACGTGCCCAAGTAGCTAACCGCACGAGTGCTTCGGCATTGCGAGCGACATGGCCGACAACGTGTCCACAACTCCAATCTGGCAAGCGACTGGGTTCCTCAAAGCTGTCGTCGGCCATGACGTCGACAGCGTCGAGGAACCGCTCTGTACCTTGTCGCATCCACGGCAGCGTGCACTCGGGATCGTGTCTCTCGTTCATACACCCCGCTCCTCTTCGAGTTGTGAGGCGATATGCGCCCGCAAAGCCTTCTTGTCGACCTTGCCGACGTTGGTGACGGCTAGTTCTCCCACGATCATCAGCCGCTCGGGGAGCTTGAAGCGTGCGACCCCGAGCTGCTCCATTGATGCCCGAATTTCGTCGAGGGTGACTTCTGCACCTGGCTTGGGCACGACGTAGAGACACACCCGTTCGCCGAGTTCGGCGTCGGGCATCGCAACCGCAGCGGCGTGGCTCACCGCGGGTAACCGGTAGGTCAGGTTCTCCACCTCCTCCGCCGAGATCTTCTCGCCACCCCGATTGATCATGTCCTTGTCTCGACCCAGAACAGTCAGATAGCCATCGGACGTCTGCTCACAGATGTCGCCGCTGCGATACCAACCATCCGCCGTAAACGCTCGCTCGTTCTGCTCAGGCGCCCGGTAGTAGCCACGCGGTGTGTAGGGCCCGCGCGTCAACAGCGAACCGGGGCTTCCAATAGGTACGTCATTTCCTTCGTCATCGACCAGGCGGACTTCGTCGGCAGGCGATACGGGCCGTCCCTGCGTCGAGCAGATCACATCGATCGGGTCGTCGAGACGGGTGTAGTTCAGGAGGCCCTCGGCCATACCGAACACCTGCTGGAGGCGGGGGCCGAGTTCAGGTTCGACACGGCGTGCAATCTCGTCCGCCAAACGCGCGCCGCCGACTTGCAGCACGCGCAAGCTCGCAAGCTCATGGGCGCCTCGTTCGGAGGCATATTCAAGCCAGCGGCCAGCCACGGCGGGCACCACGGAGGTGTGGGTGACTCCCTCTGCAGCAACTGTCGCAAATGCTCGTTCTGGTCCAGCCGAGGGCAGCATCACTACTCGGCCACCAGTCAATAGCGTTCCCAGGATCCCAGGACATGCGAGTGGGAAGTTGTGGCCCGCTGGAAGGCTGACGAGGTACACCGTGTCCGCCGCTATCGCGGAGACCTCAGCACTCACTCGGGCGTTGTAGAGGTAGTCGTCGTGGGTGCGGGCAATCAACTTCGGAAGTCCAGTTGTCCCACCCGACAGAAGGAATACTGCGACATCTTGGGCGCTTGGTTCGAGCGCATCGATGCGAACCCGATCGGCCTCGGCGTCCCCGCTAGGAGCACACAGAGAACGAAGGTTGATGCTCTTAGGTCCGACGTTTTCGCCGGCGACCATGACATGCCACTTCCCGCCAGTGACCGGCTCGGCAATCGGGGCAAGTTCGTGTCCAAGCGCTTCATGGTCGAAATCGCGGAGGCGATCCGGGACCGCAATCGCCACAGCTTCAGCGTGTTCCACCAGGTACGAAAGCTCGATGCGACGATGCGCAGGAAGAGCCATCACAGGCACGATGCCAACGCGCAAACAGGCCATTGTGAGCACGACGAACTCCCACCCGTTGGGGAGTTGAACCACGATGCGATCCCCGGCTGTTAGGCCTAAGTCGAGAAGGCGAACAGCGGCAGCATCGGCACGGTCGGCCAATTCCTGCCGGCTCAGGCGAAAGTCGGCGGTCGGGTCGATCAGAGCTGGCGCGTCGGGCTCTCGTTCGGCAACTGTCCGCAACTCTGTGCCGATCGCAACACCCGCCCAATACCCGTCGGCGACATAGCGCTCGGCAACGTCAGCTGGCCACGGCACAGTGTGCTCGTTGATCGGGCTGATCATTTGTCGTTAGACCTCCCGCAGGTCGTGATGGCCGCGTCGAGAGCGACCAGGCCGGCACCAGTCAATCGGATTGGGTTTATTTCGATCGAGCAGAGATGTGGTTCTTTGGCCAGAAGCCGCCCAATCGCCATCACGATCTCCCCGATCTCCTCGTCATCCAGCGTCGGTCCGTTGCGCCAGCCGTATAGGAGGCGCCGTCCGGAAAGGTCGGCGAGCATCGTCACAGCGTCAGCTCTGCTGAGAGGAGCGAGCCGGACCGAGACATCCTCAAGGGCCTCGGCTGCGGTGCCCCCAAGACCGAGAGCCACGACTGGGCCGAAAATCGGATCGCGATGCGCGCCGACTACTAGGTCAATCCCAAATGGTGCCATCGCCTCCACCAAGAACCGGCTCGCTCCTACCCGCTCAAGGGCGTCGAGAGCTTCGTCGAGCTCGTCGGGGGTCCGAACATCGAGGTGAACACCGCCTATCTCAGTCTTGTGGAGAATTGTTGCATCGAGCAGCTTGACCGCGACTGGCGGGCCGAGTTCTTCGAGGGCGGCCTGGGCCGCAAGTCGATCGATGCACACTCTGCGAGGCATGGTCGGTATCCCGAGCCGGTCGACCACGTCTTTGGCCTGTGCTTCGTCGAAACTTTCTCCGTCACAGCGGGTCGTTGGTCGATCCTGCGGGGCTTCGGTACTTGCTCGACGATGCTGCGCCTGAGCGTCGGCCACCAACGCTGCTGTGGCCGCGGCCACACCGCACGGATCAACGGCTGTCGCGATCCCAGCATTGCGGAGGGCGGCGCGTGTCTCCCCAGCGACCCCTGTAGCACCTCCGACCCCAACCACCAGTGGCACCCCCGCCAGTTGGCCCTCGATTCCGGCAGCGACCAGGTCGACAGCATTCGGCTCTTCGAGCGCGTATGCAGCAACGACTTCGGTGGACGGATCGGCGGCAACTGCGGCCAGCACCTTGCCGAACTCGGGACTCGGTCTGCCCGTGTCCACCGGATTGCGCTGGAACGTCAACGGAGGCAGAAGCTCGGAGAGGGTCTCCTGAGTGGTCGCCGACAACTCGGGTACTTCGATCCCACGTCCACGAAGGTCATCAAGAAGCAAGAGCCCGGGGCCAGCCTGTGCGGTGACCATGCCCACGCGGGCACTCGCGCGTGGTCGAGATCGCGCGACCGATAGGGCACCAACGGCGTCCACGAGTTCGCGTTCGTCATCCACGAGGACAGCGCCGGCCTGCGCAAGGGCGGCGCGAGTGGTTCGCCAAGATGTGGCGAGGTTCCCCGTATGCGAGACGGCGAAGTCGGCCACGTCATTTCGTCCAGCTACCAGAGCTACTACCGGCATGTGCGGAACCAGCCGAGTGATTGCGTCAACGAGACTTGGCCCGTCATCCACTGACTCAAGGTGCAGCGCAACTGCAGCGATCTCCGGATCGGCAGAGAGATGATGCAGTACGTCGGATGCAGTGACGTCCGCAGCGTTCCCCAGTCCTACGGCGAGGCTGAGGCCGTACCCTGCCTCGGCGAACAGGAATGCCAAGGCATGGTTGACACCCCCGCTTCCTGCAACGATGGCTATGCGGCCCGGCGGAATCGCCGCTGCACCAGGTACGAAACTCGCGATCAGCTTCCTTCGTGGATCGATGAAGCCGCTCGTATTCGGCCCGAGGAGCCGGATTCCCTTCTCGTCGGCACGCGCGATGAGATCACTCTGCAGATCAAGTCCATGTCCGCCGATCTCAGCGAAGCCGCCGCCGCAGACCATGGCGGCTCTTGCGCCGGCGGCCGCAACCTCGTCAATGAGGGCAGGGCAAGCCTCTGCTGGCACGCACATGATCACGAGATCGATCGGACCCTCTTCGGCTGCATCCTCCAGCGAGGCATGGAAACCGCCACCCCTGCGATTTACCAGGACAATGCGTCCCTCACCCTGGTCGAAGGATTCGAGCGACTCCGCCATGGACGCCCCGAGCTTCCCAGCCGTGTACGACGCACCTACGACGGCGATCCTGCGGGGCGCAAACAGCGGCGCTAGGTCACCGTCGGCCCCATTCACGATGTCACGTCCCACTCAGCCGCTACCTCTGGTGTCACGCCGACTAGGTCTGTCCGACCCGCCAGCACAGCGGTCACGGCCTTATCACGATCGAGTTCATGGTCCACGAGTACCGACGGCAGGCCATAGTGAAACCGTGCCTCCTCGGTGAGCAGGACTCTCGTGAGCGACACGCCGCCATACACGGCCAAACAGTTCGGGTTTCGATTGGCCAAACTAGCCAGTTCCGCCCTTGCCGCCGTCAGGCCAGCCTCGTCCTCAGGGGCCTCCACGAGTCCTCCCCATTGGCCGGAGTCGACTCCTTCAGCAAGCAGTGGCAGAGGTGTCCCGTCCGCTGTCAACGAAACTGGCACTCCAGCTTTCTCGACAACAGTCGCGACCCGACCCGGAGCCGACCATCCGCCATGCCTTATTGGCGTGCCCAAAGGCGAAGAGCCGAAGGAGTCGTGCCAGGCCTTGTGGCTCGAGGTAACAAAGCTCGGGTCGCGTCGCTCCAGGCGACTGTCGCTAATGCTCCGGGTAAGGAAGTGATACGCGAACTGCCACGGCTCGAAGGCGTCGTGGTAGATGCTGAACCTCTCCCACCAGGACAGACTGGGGCGAGCTGCGTCTTGGACACGTTCGACTGGAGGACGGGCCGTCCGCTCGTATTCCCCGAACGCAGCCTCCATATCGTCCTTGTGCTCGGCCACCGCTGAAGCAAGGGCAACTGCGTCCTCCATGGCCATCTTGGTCCCGGAACCGACCGAGAAGTGCGCTGTGTGGACGGCGTCGCCGAGAAACGCCACCGGCTGGGGGGCGAACACGTGCCACGGACGGGTGCGACGGGTAACGAAGTTGGACCATCGAGAGTTGTTGACAAGCAGTTCACGTCCGTCGATCTGGTTTGCGAACAGACCTTGTAGATACTCCTTAGTTCGCATGTCGCTGGGACCTGGGGTTTGGGCCACGTCGAACTCGTCGAGTCCGGCTCGACGCCAGGTCCCTTCGTCGGCCTCGACGATAAATGTCGACACGCTGTCGCTGATCGGGTAGCCGTGCACTGCGAACGCACCGTGAGGGCCGTGTTCGTGGACGAAGGTCAACCCATCAAAGAGGTAGTCGGTGCCGAACCAGATGAACTTGACCTCTGAAGTCTCGACAGTGACCTCGAGATAGTCGGCGACCTGCTCACGAATCCTCGAGCCTGTGCCATCGGCAGCAACAACGAGGTCATAATCACCGAGGTCGTCGAGGGTGACCTCTGTGGAGAACCGCAATTCAGCACCGAGGGCGACGGCCCGTTCCTGGAGTAGATGAAGCAGCGTCGTGCGGACGATGGCCGCCATGCCGTTGCCACCACAGCGAATCCGCTCCCCCTTCAGGCGGACCTCGATGTCGTCCCAGTGGCAGCCACCGGCGTCGAGAGCCTGGCGAAGAACCGGGTCTGCCTCGTGAATTCCCTCAAGCGTTCGGTCGGAGAAGACGACGCCGAAGCCGAAGGTGTCATCGGCCCGGTCGCGCTCAAATACCGTGACCTTGATCGACGGGTCGAAGCGGCGAAGCAGGGTCGCGAAAAACAACCCCCCGGGCCCACCACCGGCCACGGCAACGCGCACGGTCAGGATTCCCCTTTACAGATGTTGCGTAGCTCACCTACCCCCTCGACGCGAGTCACAAGTTCGTTACCCTCAACGAGATAGCGCTGTGGATTCCGGGCGTGACCGACACCCCCGGGCGTACCGGTGGAGATGAGGTCGCCAGGCACCAGTGTGATTATCCGAGAGATGTAGGACACCAGTTCAGTCGGGCTGAACACCAGATCGCTCGTGTCGGCTTGCTGAACGACCTCACCATCAACCAGGCATGCCACCGAACCGGGCGGGCCTTCGTCTACGGCGATCCACGGGCCCACCGGTGTAGAGCGCTCAAAGGTTTTTCCCTGGAGCCACTGCGGGGTGCGGTTCTGGAAATCCCGGGCGCTGACGTCATTGACGACCGTATATCCGGCGATCGCGGCGGCGGCTTCCTCCGCGCTCGCGTGGCGGACTTCAGCGCCGATCACAACACCGAGTTCAGCCTCCCAGTCGGTCTGGTCCGAGAATTTCGGAAGCTGGATCTCGTCGAACGCTCCGACCAGGGCCCCCGAGAACTTCGCAAACAGCGTCGGGTGTGAGGGCAACTCCCGACCCATCTCCTCAATGTGCTTCCGATAGTTCAGCCCGATGCAGATGACCTTGTCCGGCCGGGGAACAGGCGGCGCGTAATCGAGTGAATCGAGAGAATGCCGAGGGCCATCTGCTGCAACAGCGTCAGACCTCCATTCGCTGCGACTAAGAAAATCTCTCAGTTCGTCAGTGCCGAGTTCGATGGCAGCATCTTCATCAACTCGGACAGCTGCGGTTCGGTCATCGAGGCGGATGGTAGCAAGGCGCATTACGCCTCCTCCTTTCGGTTGACTCGGTCGAGGCCGAGGCGTTCGAACACGGGATCGTCAGAAAAACGAAAAGCATCAAGCCCTGTCTCAGTTGCGAGCGAAAGCTCGGCCCAGGAGGGCACGACGAACAGATCCCCTGTCTTGAGAGTGTGTAGTTCTCCCTCAAGCTCAATCTCGCCGCCACCTGCAAAGACCTGCCAGACAGCCGATCCAGCCACGCGGATGCTGGCGGTCCGGCTGCCAGCAGCCAGACGGTGCATCTCGGTTCGAATCGTCGCGAGGGCATCGCCACCCGTCGCGGGATTGGAGTAGCGAACGACGGCATGGCCCGGCTCGACAACACCGGGGAAACCCTCGTCCTCAAGCTCGAGCTGTGCGGTGAGCGCTGCGTCGGTCGACTCCCATCGATAGGCCATGAGCGGCGATGCCTTTGTCGTAGGGGCACCAACCGGCAAGAGACCTGCATGTCCCCAGAGCCGCTCGTTGCGGGCTCGTGAGGGAGTGTCACGTGTCGACAACGTTTCCGAACCAAACTCGAAGAATCCGGCATCCAGCTGCCGCACGAATGGAATATCCAGGCCGTCGATCCAGGCCATCGGTTTGTCAGTGGTGTTGTGATGCTCGTGCCATCGCATTCCTGGCGTAAGGAGAAGATCACCACGACGCATAGCAACCGGATCGCCATCGACGTTTGTCCACACTCCCTCGCCTTCGATGACGAAACGGAACGCCGATTGCGAATGACGATGCGAGGGGGCCTCCTCGCCGGGACCGAGGTACTGGATCGCTGCCCACAGCGTGGGGGTGGCATAGGCCGTACCGGGCAGGCCTGGATTGGCCAGCGCAATCGCCCTTCGCTCCCCTCCCCGGCCAACCGGGACGAGCTCGCCTGATCGGGCGGCCAACTCGTAAAGCACCGACCAGCGCCACACACCGGGGCAGGCATCAGGTTGTGGAACGTTTGGCATCAGGCCTTCACGCTGAGTCCAGAGAGGAGCAAGGTTCGCAGCCGCAAAATCTGTGTAGAGCTGGTCGAGCGCTGCCCGCTCACTGCTGGTAACAGTTTCAGACGGTTCGCTGACGGTCATCTCGTGCTCCTCGCTCGCGCCGGCCTCACGCGACTGTGCGGCTGGCGTCGGTTCGGTTCGATGCTGGTGTTGGCCGATCGCAGACACGATCGAAGGCCGCCCACGATCGGTCCTTGAGCGCCTCGACTATGTGCAGGAAGAGCCCGTGTGCCTCGTACCCTGGCCAATCGTTAGGCAACAGGTCGCTGGGTAGGTCCGGATCGCGATACGGGAACATCCGGTACTCGTGCGTGATCACAGTGCGCCTGACCAGCACCTCTTCGTCGGACAACGTAGCCAGAGTCGCCTCAGCAGCAAGGGACTCGTAGCGGCGAAGAAACGACCGGTAGTCGTCGACAAGCTCATCAAGGTCCCAATGCTGGGCAGCAAACTCACGATCGTCCTGCGAAAACGGCGTCCGGGCAGCGAAGCCCTGCAGGTGAACTCCCTCGGCCAAAGTCTCTCGAAGTCCATCGGTCTCATCGCGAGCACCGATCCACGTCGACGCAGCCAAAGGCACATACCCGCGCCACGCAAGCTCCCTGCGTGTCCGTTCCCGTTCGACCGCCGAATTGGCATCGTGCTTCAGCAGCAGAATGTGCCACTCGCCACGCCACGCATCGCGGTTCCTGTCGAAGATCCGACGACGACCCTGCTGTAGCAATGTCCAAGCCCTGTCGCTGAGTTCGTAATACGAGTTGCGCCCATGTCGACGCGACGTGAACCAACCCTCGCGGCGCATACGCGACATCGTCACCCGTGTCGCCTCCTCAGTAACCCCGAACCACGACAGGATCGACGCCATATCCCTGATCGCGACGGCGCCACCCTTGTATCGGATGTAACTCCCGAACACATCGAAGACAATCGACCGCGTCTTTAACCGCACCACTGGGGCAGCAACTTCCGCCAATGAGGCGCTGCTCACAAGCCCTCGCTGACGACAGGACTTCGCTGGTACCCAAGACCATCGATCTCAACGCGCATCGTTTCGCCAGCCACGAGGTAGCGGCCAGTGGCCATGCCTACACCTGCCGGGGTACCGGTCGAGATGATGTCACCTGGACGTAGCGTTGAGAATCGGCTGACGTACTCAATCTGATCGGCGATGTCGAACACCATGTCCGAGGCGACACCGTCCTGTTTGAGCTCGTCGTCGACCCACAGACGCAGGGCGAGCTCGTAGGGGTCTGGGACAACTGCAGCCGGAACTATCACGGGGCCAATCGGGGTGAAGGTGTCATAACCCTTCTGCGCAAACCAATCCGAAGAGAAGAGGGGCCACTCCTCTCGCTGGACGTGGTCTCGGGCGGACACATCGTTGCAAATCGTGTAGCCGGCCACGTAGTCCATAGCCGAATCGGCCGAGATGCGATGGCCGGTCCTGCCAATTACCACTCCAAGCTCTACCTCCCAGTCGACCATCGACGCGTCAGACGGCGACAAAATCGGATCGGTCGGGCCCACCACACTGCGGTTCGGTTTGAGGAACATGTACGGGTCGGTGGCTCCGGCTCCCACCAGGGTGCCGACCCGATCGGAGTTCTCGGCCTCAATAGTGTGCTCCGCGTAATTGGCTGCAGCGAAGAGGAGCAAAGCGTCGGGAACCACGGGGGCGTCGAGGGTGACATCGCTGAGTGAGCCGAGCGAGGGGATGCGTTCACGGTCGGCCCTGACCAGATCCCTGATTGCAAGGAGCCGATCACTCCAGCGTTCCCAATCGAGGAGCACATCACCTAGCAACTCCGGTGCAGGCGCATCGGTCGGGCCAAGAAATACGAGGATTGTGGCGAGGTCAAAGACCTGATCATCCACTACTGCGACAAGCCCTGACTGCGGGTTACGGGCCCGACCTATTCCGATCTCGATCATATTCTTACCCCGATGGGTCGAGTATCGAAGTTCAAACTAACAGAACCAACACGGCTGATTAAATTGTGTTATATGACTACTGGCCTTGATGGCACTCAACGCCACAGGCGTCGACCCGGAACACCACACTGCCGCCGCTGTCGTGTCCGGGCTTCTTCGGAGCTCCCAGGTAAGCCGATTCCCCAGAAATAACGCCGGCAAACCTTCGACCGTGACTGCAGATTCGGTGCCTAACAGTCTATTTGCATGCCTCCGTGCAATGTTAGAGAATCGCATTCGTGGGGAAATCACGGCCATTGGAGGACCTACGCCCCAGGACCTCCGGCCAAACCGACTGTGTCATTGCCAATAACGTCAGCAAGAGCTTCGGCTCCGTGGTTGCAGTCGACCAAGTGTCGTTCGCTATCCCCAACGGCTCCTTCAGCGCCTTACTCGGTCCCAGTGGCTGCGGTAAGTCGACCCTTCTGCGCATGGTTGCCGGCCTCATCCCATTCGAAGGCTCCCTCACACTCCACGAACAGCCGGTCGAAGGGCCCCGCCCCGAGGTCGGCATGATGTTCCAGACACCAACCCTGTTGCCCTGGCGTTCCGCCTTGGAGAACGTCCTTCTTCCCGCTGTAATCCGGGGTCGGGATGAGGATGACAGGGAGAGGGCCCTGCACTATCTCCACCTGGTGGGGCTGAAGGATCGCGAGTTCGCGTACCCAAAGCACCTGTCGGGTGGGATGCAACAGCGGGTCTCACTAGCCCGCCTACTTATGACCGGCGCCGATGTGCTGCTACTCGACGAGCCGTTCGGCGCCCTCGACGAGTTCACCCGCGAGCGCCTGAACATCGAGTTGCTCCGCATCCACGCCGAGGTCGAGGCGACCACTATGTTCGTCACCCACAGCATCAGCGAAGCCGTCTTCCTCGCTGACGAGATACTCGTGATGACGCCCGGCCCCGGGCGCCTCGCAGGTGTGGTTAAGGCACCCTTCGGCCGCCCACGGGACATCGATCTCATGCGCACTCCTGAATTCACGGACACCGTCTTCGCTGTCCGCGAGATGCTGGGAGCGACGATATGACAGACCCAATAGTCGCTTTGGAAATCGAATCTGGCGCGTCAACCAGGCGATGGCCGATTCGCGTCGTCGTGCATCTGCTCACGTTCGCAGCGGTGCTCGCCGTGTGGGTCGTAGCTTCCAACCAGGGGTGGGTCAGCGAGCGGATCCTTCCACCGCCCGCTGAGGTTTTGGAGTCATGGTGGAACCTAGCGAGCAAAGGAATACTCGCAGACCATCTCGGCGTGACGCTCTGGGAGGTATTCGCAGGCTTCGTCATCGGCGCGGCAGGCGGCTTCATAATCGCCGTTGTCGCCTCGTTCTGGGCCGACTTCCGCTCTGTTGTGTGGCCCTACATGGTGGCCCTACAAGTGACACCGCGTGTGGCGATTGCCCCGCTTCTATTCATCTGGCTCGGATTCGGCGCACTTCCGAAGATAGTTCTCGCCGCGACGATCTGCTTCTTTCCGGTGCTGATCAACAGCCTGACAGGTTTGATGCTGGTGGATGAGGAGGCCGACCAACTCTTCCGGTCGCTGGGCGCGACTCGTTCCCAACGTTTCTTTCGTCTCGCACTGCCGGGTGCACTCCCAGTGATCTTCGCCGGGCTCAAGACTTCGATCTCCCTCGCACTGATCGGCGCCATCGTCGGTGAGTTCGTTTCGGCCCAGGAAGGACTCGGCCTACTGATCCAGCGATTCTCCTTCCAGCTCAACACTTCCGCTGCGTATGCCGTGCTCCTGACCCTCACCGTTATCGGACTCGTTCTCTACGGACTCATGGAACTGGCCGACCGGTGGATCGTCTACTGGAACCGTGACGACCGACTACACCACCGAACCGAACATGCCGCTTCGAAGCACGCAGCGGCGCTCATCCGAATCTCTAGGAACCAATAGGAAAGGACAACCAAGCACCATGACCAGAAAGTTTCTAGCGCTCCTAATAGCGGTAGCCATGTTGGCTGCCGCGTGCGGCAGCGACGATGAATCGGCCACGGCCGACTGCGGAACAATTGACTTCCTGCAGCCGATTCCCGAGTCGATCATATTTTGGCCCCTTCTCGTTTCAAACGAGCTCGGCTACTTCGCCGATGAGGGCATCGAGGTGAACCTGCTACCAGGCGGTGATCTCCCCGAGACCGCTTTCGTCGATAACGGCACGGCCGATATCGCCTCCGCTGGCGGCCCCGAGGTGTTACAAGCGATCGACGCCGGGGCCGACCTCGTCGTCGTCTACGACTACTGGAATATCGCTGCCGAAGGACTCGTGACCTTGGCCGGTGCAGGCCTATCCGTGCAAGACCTCGTTGGCGGAACCATTGGTCTCGTAACCGACAGTGACCTCGCCACGGTAACGATCATCTTCGACCAACTCGGCTTGGACCCATCTTCGGTCGATACCGTCGTACTGGGTGAGAGCCCGGCGATTCTCGCCGAATCTCTCGAGAGCGGGACTGTCCACGCTGTCGCTGGAGCGATCATGGACTTCATTGGGATGGGAGCTGCGGGCATCGATCTGGTCGACATCGCTCCCGACAGCTTCAGGGCCTCTCCGACGGCCTCCTTCATCGTCACGCCCGACACCCTCGCCAATAACAGCGACTGCATCGAAGGCTTCCTGCGTGCGTGGGCGAAGGGCACCTACGCTGGCCTGCACAACGCTGAGAACACTCAGGCCATCGGTCGAGCCGCGGTACCTGAGGAGTGGGAGGACGAGGCAGTTGGCGTAGCTTCCTACGAGGTTTCCGTTGCTCCTCAGGAGTCTGTCGGCGGCAAAGATTTCGGTGTCGTCCAGACAGATGTCTGGCAGACCGTCGCCAACCAGTTGATTGCAGCTGGCGAGCTCGATATGGCCGAGATTGATGTCGACGACTTCATCGATCAGAGCCTGGTCGGTGGCGCCAACAGTTGGGACCGCAGCAAGGTCCAGGTGGATATCGACGGCTACGGCTCCTAACGATCTTCACTGAACAATGATTGGGGTGGGGCTGCCGGGAGGTGGCCCCACCCCACCAGTTCGACAACCGAGACCAAATCACCGGTGGAGAAGGACATGGGAGAGATCCTCGGAATCGGAACCACGCACTACCCAGGGTTGACCGCGACCGACGAAGGGATGTGCTCCCTGTGGCAGACGATCATCAACGCCCCCCTCGTCGACGACTACTGGCAGGACGAGGCGAACTGGCCCGAGGGTATGGCGGAAGAGATTGGCGACGATAAGGGTGTCGCATCCGCTGCTCGCTACCGAGAGCGCATGTGGACCAACTTTCGTAAACAGCGCGAGATCATCGATGACTTCGCCCCGGACTTCATTGTGGTGATCGCCGACGACCAGTACGAGAATTTTAAAGAAGACATCATTCCGCCCTTCTGCGTATTTGGCCTCGACGACGAGTTTGAACAGCAAGTGTGGAGTACCGGTCCGTTGTCGAAGATCGGCAACTACTGGGGCGAACCCAATGACCACGAGGTTCGGCTGCGAGGCCACCGCGAGGGTGCCAAATTCATCACCGCTGGGCTACTTGAGCGCAACATCGCCATGCCCTACGCGTACAAGATGCTGCACTCCCCCACGCTGGCGCACGGCTTCAACTACACAGCACTGTTCCTTGATGTCGATCGACAGGGATTCGACCATCCGATAGTCCCGCTCCATGTCAACTGCTACGGCAAAATGGTCATCAAGGCCGATGGCGCGTTCTCTCACCTGTTTAAGCCGTTAGACGATGGCAACGAGCTTCCCGACCCTCCCGGGCCAAATCCCGGGATGTGCCATGAGGTGGGAGCGCGGCTCGCTGAGGTCCTCAGTGAGAGCCCTTACCGTTCGGTCGTTATGGCTTCATCGAGTTGGTCCCACTGCTTCCTCTCACCCAACTCGGGCTACGTCGTGCCCGACTACGAAGCCGACCGGGCGATGTTGAAGGCATTGCGGTCCGGTGACTACGACTATTGGAGGAATCGCACAACTGCCGAAGTGGAGGCTTCTGGGCACCACGAATTACTCAACTGGCACGTCCTGATCGGGGCGATGGACCAACTCGATCGCTCTGCCGAGATCCTGGACTACGTCGAAACATTCATCTTCCAATCCAACAAGTGCTTCGCTCTCTTTCCGCCTGAATGAACACNGTCAGCAGTGGACCGGACAGCGGCGAACAGTCCTGCTGGCTTGGTGATCTGCTTCGCGGTCGCCACTCCGTTCGGAGTTTCCTACCCGATCCCGTACCGGAGGCGGTCATAACCGAGGTCTTCGACACAGCCCGGTGGTCGCCATCGAACAACAACTCCCAACCGTGGCACGTTTCCGTGGTGTCAGGCGCGGCCCGAGACACGCTCGAAAACCTGCTNCTTGCGCTGGTGGACGCNGGCGAACAGCCATCGCCTGCGTTCTTGCCATCGGCTGCCGGATTCGGCCCCGAGCACCAAGCCCGCGCTAAACAGAATGGCGAGCATCTCGGCATGCTGATGGACATTGACCCCACTGACGGAGAGTCCCGAGCTCAGCTCATGCGACTCAACTGGGGCTTCTACGGAGCGCCCCACGTCGCGTTCTACTCGNTGCCTCTATCCATGAGCGTCGCGAATGGCGTTGACCTCGGCCTATTCATCCATGCGGTGGTCATGCAACTCACATCGCTGGGCATCGGGGTCTGCCTTCAGGGGTCGCTCGCCGCACACCCCGGACCCGTACATGAGATCACCGAGATTCCTGAGGGCCACGGGATCGTGTGCGGTATGTCCTTCGGTTATCCCGACCCTGAGGCACGTATCAACCGGCATCGCACCGACCGCGAACCACTCGAGGGCGTCGTCAGATTCCACTGCTGACTACTAGCGTTCACGGTCAACTAACTCGCGCACTAATAGATGGCGGGCACCGGCACGGATAATCGCTCAGCCGCCACCGACAACTCCTCCCACAGCACGGCGGTGAGAGTGATGCCTTCGCGTGCCGTTCGCTTCATCACTCGATCGCCACGTTCACCGGGCATCAAGATCTCGTCAAAGCCATCCGCCAACGGCTCGGCGGCGAGATCACGAGCGAGCCGATCGACCTCCANCTGGAACTCGTCGGCGAATGGAAATGCCCCAGGGTCAAGCGCAGCCGCAACGGCGTTCACCACATAGTCCGTGCGCCGTGAGTGGTCCTCATAGGCGCTGGCCAAAAGGGGAAACCCACTCATCAAACTAGACAAGCACTCGATCATTAGTCCGAGACCGGCCCCTTTTGGACCAGCAATGGGGAGCGGCGTCACGGCACGATTTGGATCGGTCGTGAGATGACCATTTTCATCGACCGCTGATCCTTCGGGAAGGGCGGCCCCTGACTGACGAGCCGCCCAGATAGCCCCTATCGACACCGCAGCGCTCGCCATGTCGAGGACCAACGGTTCGCTGTTGGCCCTCGGCGCTGCAATAGCCAGCGGAGCTGTCCCCAGCGCCGTATCACGTGTCCCGTGATAGGCCATCAGCGGTCGAGACGAACACGTAGCGATTCCGATCATGCCGGCTTGTGCCGCCTGTCGAACATAGAACCCCATCGGGCCTGTATGTGTGGTCTGGCGGACATTGACCCAACCAATGCCGTNCNCCCGCGCTCTCTCTATCGCTGTGTCCATGGCCATGCGCATCGTGTGAAGTCCTGGCGCACGGTCGGCTTCGAGAAGCACCATCGCTCCCTTTTCGGCAATGATGTGGATGTCAGCATTGGGATTTCGAAGGCCGCCCTCCATCCACGTCAAATACGGCGGGATTCGCAGCACGCCATGTGAAGAGAGGCCGCGCATGTCTGCCCATACCAGAACCTCTGCCTCTGAAAGCGCCCAGTCCTCGGGCAGACCGGCCGCAACAAAGATTTCGTAGGCGAACCGCTGTAGAACGTCAACTGGCACACGGACGGCTTCACTCATCGATGCCCCTCGTCCGCAGCCGCTGTTCTTCCCGTACGGTAACCCTCTGCTTCAGTCGACTACATAACCCCGCCACAGGCGTCGAGGAGAAGTCACTCCATGCAGACACAGGTCACCTTTCAATCGGATGGATTGGATCTTGCAGGCATTCTCCACCTTCCCGACGAACTGAGGCCAACTGAACGGCGGCCGTGCTTCATAGTGCTGCACGGGTTCGGGACTAACAAGAACGGCACGACGCCGAAGAAGGTCTCCGAAGTGCTCGAGGAAATGGGCTATGTCGCACTCCGGTTTGACGCGCGCGGATGTGGCGAGAGTGGCGGGGAACCAGCATTCATTCTCTGTCAGGACCAGGTGCGAGACACTCAGAATGCGGTGACCTTCCTTCACAGTGTCGAACAGGTCGATCCCAGCCGGATCGGTGTGATCGGCCACTCATTCGGAGGCGCAGTGGCTCCCTATGCGACAGCCACCGACGAACGAATCGCAGCATGCGTCTCTGTGGCGGGCTGGGGCGACGGAGTAGCGAAGTTCCGTGAACAGCATCCCACGTTGGAGCAGTGGCAAGACTTCCTCGCGAAACTCGAACAGGGTCGACATTATCGACAGGAAACCGGCCAAGCCTTGATGATCCCTCGTTTCGACATCGTTCCGATCCCACAATCCATGCGACACCTGCTCGCCCATGACTCCATCATGGAGTTCCCGGCTGAGACGGCGATGAGCATGATGGACTTTCACGCGAATGACGTGGTTGGCCTCATCTCGCCTCGGCCGTATCTGATCCTCCACCCGGCAGACGACACGGTGACCCCGACCTCTCAGGCGCTCGGGCTCTTCACCAATGCAAAGCAGCCCTGCGACATGCACCTGGTATCCGGGACCGATCACTTCATGTTCGCTGACGACAACGGTCTCGTCCGCAGGATTCTTGAGGACTGGCTCGATCGACACTTCCCGGTCAGCCCCATTGGCTGATGGCTCACCACGCACCCGAACCAACTTCGGCGGCTGCAGGGAAAGACACGCCTAGATCAAGACAGATCTTTCACGCGCCCAACTAACCCGATGCGCCGCAAGGTACTGGCTTTCACCGGTCCCCGAATAGCCTCATCAAGCCGACTCCTTCAGAACGAACTTGCGGACCTTGCCCACGCTGGTTCGGGGCAGTTCCTCAAGGAAGGTAAAGGATCGCGGGACCTTGGCCTTAGCGAGTCGCTCTTCACACCACTCTCGGAGTTCCTCCTCGCTGGGCGCCCGCTCGGTGTCAACAGGTACCACGAAGGCGACTGGCACCTCGTCCCGTATCAGGTCCGGCGATCCCAACACCGCCGCCTCATGCACGTCGGGGTGCGTGCTTAACACGCCCTCCACCTCGACNGTGGAGACATTCTCGCCAGCGACCTTCAGCACCTCCGAGTGTCGACCGTCGAAGTAATGCCTACCGTCCTCGTCTCGCCGAGCACGGTCCCCGGAGAGGAACCATCCGTTCCGGAAACTGGCAGTGGTCGCAACAGGGTCGTCCAGATAACCACCGAAGATTGTCTCTCCGGGAACACCGCGTACGGCGATTTCCCCAATCTCCCCTACTCCGACGGGTCGGCCTTCTGCATCCTGGAGTTGAAGCTCGCAGCCCTCGGTCACCGATCCCATCGAGTCGTGACGGGGCTTGTCAACAACTTCGGTAAGCACGGCCGGAATGGTCTCCGTCATCCCGTAGAGCTGCCGTGGCCTGCACCCAAGCCATCTCGACAACTGCTCGTACTGCTCACCGGTCACGTTCTGCGCGTACCAGCAGTGACGCAGACGTACTCCGTCGACTTCCTCACCACGCGCCAGGATCATGCGGATGGGAGCAGCGAACAGGCTTGCGGCCGTCGCGCTGTGACGGGCGCACTGAGAGAGGAAGTTGCTGGCGCTAAAGGTATGCATCAGGGCCACGCTGGCGCCCGACCAGATGGCAGGCGCGAACGAGTAGTACTGCGCATTTGCGTGGAACAGGGGCAACACGACAATCTGCCGGTCCTCCACCGTGAGTTCCGAGGCCTCGGCCATAACTTTTCCTGCGAAGGCATAGTTGGCCTGTGTGATCTCGACGCCCTTCGGGCGCCCGGTGGTGCCACTCGTGAACATCACAGCTGCGCGGTCACTCAGCGCCGGAGTCACCCAATCCGTGTAGGACGCGCCGGAGGATGGGAGGCTCGAGGCGTCGGCTTCGTCGACCTCAATGACCTCGGCAGCCACCCCCGCATCCACCAGGGCCGATCGGTAGACGTCCGCGCGGTTCACGGCACACAGTCCCACCGAGGGTCGCGTTCGCTCGAGGTGGTCTGCGAGTTCCGGCCGTCGGGCCATCGGGTCCGAGGGCACGATCCAGGCGCCCATCCGGTTAGCCGCCAACCACACCGCGACGAAGGCCGGCGAGTTGGCGAGCGCCAGGTGCACGGCGGAACCAGCCTTCACGTCACACGACGACAGACGGTCCGCCACACCCTCGAGGACGCGGTCGAACTCCGCGTAGGTCCATGTCGCCGTCGCACCGCTGGGCTCCTCAAAGAGCAGGAAGGTTCGGGCCCCGTGCTCGGAGACCGTTCTGGCCCAGGAGTCCGCGAACGTCCTGGCCGTCGATATCTCGGACATCAGGACTCCTTCCTCGTCCAGCACGACGCCTTGAACGGCGTGAGGTCGCGATTCCTCGCTGTCTACCAGTAAACAGTCAGACTCAAATTGGACGCAAACAAAGGGGAAGCGCTAGCAGCCTCTGTTGTTGATGCCTTTGCGGCCTAAAACAGCTGTGGAGCCTCCCCCACTTATCGGGTGAAGCCTCCCCGGGGGCCACGTCAGATGCCTGCTGTCAGACGGGACATCGGGAACTGCGAACACGCCACAAGGGCGTGGTCGCAGTTTTTGCGTGCACGTGTTCGCAGTTTCGAGAAGGCAGCGCTCTTGGCGCTGCCTTCCCGGGTTTTCGGCGTGTGCCTAACCCCCGGTCTGGGGGGGTAAGCGGGTGCCGAGCCCCTAGAGGGCCAATGCAAGTCAGACCCGTAGACCGCGACGCTTTACACAAGCAAACAGGCCGATCAAACCATCTGCATGGAATGACATACTCGAACCATGAAGATTCGGGGAACAATCCTCCATACACCCGATAGGGGCCAGCTAGAGGTACTAGAGGATCGAGTTATCAGTACAGATTCTCGTGGAGTCATCATCTCGGTGGCCCCCTACACCGCCGATTGCCAACCGGATATTGAACTCGACAGGTCGGTGGTCCTCCTTCCCGGCTTGATCGATACACACATTCATGCACCCCAATGGCCCCAGTTGGGAACCGGACTAGACGAACCACTTGAAAGATGGCTCTTCAGATACACCTTCCCCTTAGAGGCTCGCTATAGCGACGAAGGCTTCGCCCAAAGTGTCTGGCAATCCATGGTTCCGAAGCTCCTGGGTCAGGGAACTACGACGGCCGTGTATTTCTCCTCCATTCATGAAGCAGCAACAACGGCTCTAGCGGAGACCTGCCTGGCCTTCGGCCAACGGGCCTACGTGGGCCGTGTTGCGATGGACCATCCAGATGGAACACCAGACTGGTATCGAGATCTCAGCGCCTCAGGAGGCGTAGAGGCTTCTCACCGTTCGATCGTGGATATCCGGTCTCTGCCCGGCAACACGGGTCTCGTTCAGCCGATCGTGACGCCCAGATTCATCCCGGCCTGTACCGACGAGTTGCTCGATGGTCTCGGCAGGCTTGCAGAATCTGAAAACGTTCTGACTCAGACACACTGCTCCGAAAGTGACTGGGAACACGGGTACGTCCTTGAACGCCACGGGACTAGCGACACGTCTTCACTGCAGAGTTTCGGCCTCCTAAGGGATCACTCGGTCCTGGCACACGGCTCACACCTAACCGAACAAGACATCCATGTTGCAGCCGAGGCCGGTGCTGGAGTGGCTCACTGCCCGATAAGTAACTCCTATTTCGCCAACGCAATTTTTCCGTTAGCTAGGGCCCTCGAGAACGGCCTCCGAGTCGGACTAGGAAGCGACGTTGCAGGTGGTTCGCAATCAAATTTGTTTCGGCAATGCGAGCACGCGGTCACAGTGTCACGAATGCTTGAGGACGGCGTGGACGCATTAGTCAGACCGGAGGAGCGTGGAGTTTCTAACTCACGTATCGACATACCGACAGCATTCTGGACTGTTACCGCCGGAGGGGCAGAACTCCTCGGAATCCCTGCCGGTGTTCTGGCCGAAGGTTTTGTGTTCGATGCCATCGCTGTGGACATCGGTCCCAACAGTTCCGTCGACGTATGGCCCGAGTTGGACGACTGGCCGAGGATCTTCGAAAAACTGGTTCGATCTTCCACTGCGACTGACATCACACGGGTTTGGGTGAACGGCAACGAGGTAACTCCCTCTTCCGGCACTCAACTGCCGTCTTTGCAACCTTCTTAGGACCCGAGTGCAACCCGCAGCCATATCGCTGCTCAACACAAGTGCCTTACAGCACTCGTTTCTGTCCTACTTGTTCCAGTTTGCTGGCCATCATGTAGCCGATGACCGAGAGCAATACGATCAGCATCGCTGCGCCCCAAGCCCTCGACATATCTAACGCCCCGTTGGCAAGTGCGAAAGTCCATCCCAGGCCCGGATTTCCGGTCAGGTATTCACCCAGGATCGCAGCGATGAACGCTAGGGAAGATGTCAGCCGCAACACTGTCAGAAAGTTGGGGATCGCGGACGGCACGGCCAGCAGCCAAAGCCGACGAGTTCGTTTAGCCCCAATCACATCAAAGAGATCGTTTGTGCCGTTTGGGGACGATTCCAGACCAGAACTCACAAGTACAAACGTCGGGAACATCGCCACTAGGGCGGCGATCAAGGTCTCAGTAAGTCTTGAATATCCGAACACCCTGGCCAGAATCGGGACAAGAGCCACCAAGGGAACCGAATAGAGAATAATCATTGGTGCTCCGAGCACACTTCGCAGAAACGGTGAAAACCAACTGCCCAGTGCAGCCAGGAGTCCTATGACGGTCCCCAGCAGGAGACCTAATAGAGCAAACTCAAGGGTGTAAAGGGTTGCCTGTGCGTAGGTTCCTAGATTCCCAAATACATCTCTGACTACCGAAATCGGGCTCGGAGCAACAATCTGACTTACGTTCAACACAGAGACCGCATATTGCCAGAAGACAAGAATCCCAATCAGTGGCCAGGCATGCAGGAAGAACCCAGCGACACGCTTCACCGCGCCCCGCAGACCATGTCCTGCTTCTTTGACCGTCGCAGCGGCCGAACCAACTACTTCATCGAACGCGCGGTAGTCGCGCCTACGGATTGCGATCTCAAGCAACGCGAAGAGCCCATAGCCGCCGACCGCAATGAGGGCAGCTAGCACTGCAGCCGCCCATAGCCTGAGAGTCATGTAGTTCTGGAGGGCGGTAACCATCGCTAAACCGAGACCCATGTGCGTGGTGCCAAACCACTCACCAAAAATCACTCCGAACATCGCTGCGGGGACACCAAGCTTTGCGGCATAGACGATTGCCGGAATCGCCGTCTTGCATTCAAGGCGTCGATATTCCGTAAGACGTTTCGCTCCCAGCACCTGGAATAGGTCGTGGTGGGATTTGCTGACCAACGAGAATCCTGAACTGATCGTCACGAAGCTCGAAAAGAATACAGCTAGTGAGGCGAACACTATTGGAGTCGCCGAGGACGACACGACCATCACTATCAATGGTCCTATCGCAATCCATGGTATTGAATTGAGGAGAGTTGCCAGTCGACCAATGCCCCGACTTAGCGGCTTTACTAGAAGGCCAATAGTAGCCAAAATAAACCCGGCCAAGAGTCCGAGAGTAAACCCTCGCATAGCGTCCCAGACACTGATCCAGGCCGCACGTCTGAGAAATTGCCAGTCATCACCAATTTTGACCAACACATCAAAGAATGGAGGCCATCCCCGGCCGAATATCTCCAATCGACCTATAGCATCTGAGCCTAAAGCCAGCAGTGCTATACCAAGTATGCCTGCGAGAACATTTACGACTCTAGTTCGGATTCCTGACTGCACACCCCTGTGTCTTTCGTTGCTCTACCTTTACATAGCGAGGCGAGACTAGTCGGGGTCGAGAGAGCACACAAAGTCTTCGGCATCATTAACTCACAGACACCACACAACACCCATCATCAAGGAACCACGGTGCCAGAGATGGGCCGAGCATTTTCAAGATCCCTATTGGCTACTGCATCCTTGCGGTATTACCTGATTCGACGTAATAGGCTCGCGCTCGGAAGTTCGGTACTTGCCTCCACCCCAGCGAACGTCAACCGTCTCGAACACGGCCGACAGTACGATTATGAAAACTCGAATGGCTCCATAACAACAAGTCCAATTGATGAAACCACCGAAGCGACGACCGCCCAACATACTTATAATCCAAGCTGATCAGTTGTCTGCTCCACATCTGTCGATCTACGGCGGAAGCGTATGCCAGACGCCTCATCTGACTGATCTCGCCACTAGGTCTACGGTCTTTGTCAACGCCTATTGCAACTCTCCATTATGTGGCCCATCTCGAGCCTCTATGCTCACAGGCAAAATGCCCTCGCAACTCGGCACCTACGACAATGCTTGCGACTTTTCTTCATCGATTCCTACCATTGGCCATGTACTTCAGTCGCAGGGTTACCGGACGATTGTTTCTGGAAAGATGCATTTCATAGGGTCTGACCAGAATCACGGATTCGAAGAACGACTAACAACCGACATATATCCAACTGATTACAGTTGGACCCCGTCCTGGGGGGATGAACAACTCCTGGCTGATTACTTCCTCTCTTCAGCCACTGAGCTCCGGGATGCCGGGATAGCTGAAATCTCCGCTCAACTCGATTTTGATCAAGAGGTAGCTGATCGGGCTATTGAGCGGTTGACGCAGATTGGCAACACTCGGGACACAGATCCCTACTGCCTGATCGCTTCCTTTACGCACCCTCATGACCCGTTTGTGATCCCTAAGACATACTGGGACCGATACTCCGAAACTGAAATTGGCCTACCTACTCAACGGACCTTTCCGCCCGAGATGCGAGACGCTCATAGTGCTCGACTTTTTGAACTTTATGGATTCGACAGTTTGTCATTGAGTGACGAAGAGATTAAGCGCATACGTCGAGCCTATTTCGGAGCAATTAGCTTTATTGACGACCAAGTCGGAAGACTTCTGAATGTCCTAGCAGTCAACGATTCTCTTGACGATACAGTCGTGATATTTCTCTCAGATCATGGCGAGATGTTGGGCGAGCGTGGAATGTGGTTTAAATCTCACCTGTTTGAACCAGCCGTACGGGTGCCATTTCTCATTTATGACCCTAGGCACCCGACACCTCGGCGAGTTAGGGAGCCAGTATCTCTTCTTGACCTCTTCCCCACCATCGCCGATTTTTCTGGAGTGGAATCGGTTCCCGGGCACAACTCCCAATTCGCTAGTCAGAGCCAGCTCCCCGGCATGGCGGACGAGGAATCTGGCGGAGGCAACCAGCGGCCAGTATTCGCTGAGTATCTTGGCGAGGGCGCTCTGGAACCGGTCGTGATGGTGAGGCTCGGCGGCTACAAACTGATCGCCAGCGCCAGATCTCCGCAACAGTTATTCCATACTGCGATTGACGCCGACGAGACAACAAACCTCATAGGCCGAGGGCTCGCTGTTGAGGACCAACTCCGATTACTCCTGGAATCGAGTTGGGATCTCAATGCTCTGGAAGATGATGTGTTGCATTCTCAGCAGAATCGAAACTTCACACGAACCGCGCTCGCTCAGAGAATTCGCTAATGGTGAGGCTCTCTAGAAGTGAGCTAGGTCGGCTAGGTCTCTATCTGCGCCCCCTTGAAGAAGGGGCGGCCCAAAGCCTCCGGTTCGCCACTTCTACGCGCTCGAGCTGTCGCAAATACGACTACGGCGATTGTTACCAGATAGGGCATTGCCTGAAATAGTTCAAACGGAACATTGCTCTCTATCCCACCGCCCGCTGCCTGAATTCGAAGTTGGATCGCATCTGTGATCCCGAACAGCAAGGCTCCTGCCATTACCCGTAGAGGGCGCCAGCGGCCAAATATCACGAGTGCGATTGCCACCCAGCCTCGACCAGCAGTGACATTTTCCATGAACATTCCGAGCTGGCCCACTACAAGAACAACGCCACCAAGACCTGCCATCGCGCCGGAAATGAGGATCGCTATCCAACGGGTTCCGTTCACACTGATTCCAGCCGCATCGGCTGCCGCAGGTCGATCACCAACCGCCCGCACAGCCAGCCCGAAGGTTGTCCGGTTGAGGAGGTACCAGATTCCCCAGATCAGAACCGCTGAGAGGTAGACAAGTGGAGACTGGTCGAAGAGTACCGCTCCAACGCCGGGAATTGATGAGAGGCCGGGAATCTCCCAGTTCCCCATTGGTTCAAAGCGACCAGTCAGTGTGAGGTCACCAAATAACTTTGCAAAAGTGAAACTTGTTCCAGCTTGAGCAAGAAGAACCAAGACGATTCCGTTGATGACCTGTTCGGTCTTGAACTGGAGGGTGAACAGGGCCATGAGAACACCGACCAAGAGCCCGCCTCCAATGCCTGCTGGTACGCCAACCCAGAGAGAACCGCTGTAGTAGGCACCCAGGTAGGCAGTCAGGGCGCCGGTTAGCATCATCCCCTCGAGGCTGAGATTCAGGACCCCTGCCCTTTGGCAGAAGGACTCCCCTACCGCCGCCAAGCCAGTCGGGATAGCTAGCCGAATCCCTGCGTTGAGAAGGGGGATCAGCGCTGCTCCGCCGAAGACATCGCCCCAGTCCATTACTGCTCCCCCTTCCGGCGGTCGGCCAAGAGCAGAAAGAGCACAAATATCGCCTGGATGACCATGGTCAGCACCCGAGGTACCTGTTGTGTTCTTTGGATGACGTCACCACCGAGGGTCAGCGCCCCAAGCAATGCGGCGGCTATCACGACGCCAACGGGGCGAAGTCGCGAAATCAAAGCAACCACGATCGCTGTGAAACCGTAGCCAGTCGCGAGGTTGTTGCTCAGTCGGAATTCTGACCCTAAGACCTGGACTATCCCCGCAAGTCCAGCGAAGGCACCCGACAGGAGCATGATCCTTACGGTCATCCTTGAGGTATTGACACCTGCGGCTTGAGCGGCTTCAGGATTCATGCCGAACATGGTCGCTCGCAGACCAAAGGGTGACCGGTTAACCAGAAAGCCGACTACTGGCACGAGCAGTAGCGCCAGAATGATTCCGATATGGACTCGGATCTCATCAACCGGAAAGTCGGCGAGTTCAAACTGGTCGGGAATGCGCTCAGAAGTCGGCTTGAATCCACCAGGGTCTCGCAGTGGTTTTCGAACTGCGTATGCGAATACAAAAATAGCGACGTAGTTGAGCAAGAGCGACGAGATCACCTCGTTCACCTGCCAGCGCACACGCGCTAGCGCTACGAGCAGCCCCCAAAGCGCGCCAGCGCACGCCCCAACTACCAGCACCGCCGGAACTGCAAGAAACGGGGTACCTAACGGAGCATGGAGAGCAAACGCCCCACCGAGGAGAGCACCAAACATGTATTGGCCCTCTGCGCCGATATTCCATATCCGGGCCCGAAAGGCGATTAGAAGACCGAGGCCGATGATCACCAGTGGGACCATCTCCGTGAGCACCAGACTCAAGTCGAAAAGAGAACCAAACGTTCCCTGGACCATCTCTATATAGGCAGTGACAGGGTTCGCACCAACTAGGGCTAGAAGAACCCCACCAGTAACCAGAGCCCCCAAGATCGCCGACAACCAGCGGAGAGACGCTGGTAGTTCGAACTTCTTGTCCAAGTCGGCTTTCATGTTCATGGATACGAATGCACGACCTGAGATTCCTCACCGGACCAGCTCATGGACTGACCAGCAGGCATCAACGTGGGTCTCCAACTTCCTCACTCGAGCCCCCCATAGCCATGCCAATTAGTTCACGGTCATTGGGCACTTCCGTTAACCGTCCCCGATACATGACGTAGACGCGATCAGCGAGAGCCATAACTTCGTCTAAATCGGTGGTAATCAAAAGGGTAGCGAGTCCCTGTGACCTCTGTTGATCAAGGAGGTCCCATATGAACTCGATCGCTCCAACATCAAGCCCACGAGTTGGTTGCGCTGCCACGAGGAGCCGAAGGTCCTTTGCAAGCGCGCGAGCGATGACTACCCGCTGTGCGTTGCCCCCAGAAAGCGTGCCTACGAGATCTGCGGCATCTTGGACAACAATCGAGAACTCTTCAACCGCTTGGCTGCCTTGCTTCATGATCTCTCGAGAATTAACCCATAGTTGGGTTCCTATTGGCGGTTCACTAACCCTGTCATAGGAGATATTTACAGCTACTGACAGTGCTCCTATCACGCCACGCCGGTAGCGATCAGAAGGTATGTATCCGACACCGATATCTAACAGGTCTGATGGCTGACAACTTGCCAAATCGTTGCCATCAATCCAGAACTCCCCTTCGTCGACTTTGAGAAATCCACTAAGGACGTCTTCGAGTTCGGTTTGTCCGTTCCCTTCGACACCGGCGATAGCGACAATCTCGCCTGGATGGACGGCCAAGGAGATGTCAAGCAACCCGCGCTTGAGCCCGTCATCACTGCCGTTCACAGGATCATGAGCACCGGCTCCAACGCCGGCGAGTTGCAATACCGGACGTCTTTGCTCGTAAGACGGTCGCTCTGATGGCTGGGTTCGCATTGCATTCGGCTGCGTAAGGATTCGTACGTCTCTTCCGACCATCATCCTCGCCAGCTCGGCTTGGCTTGTATCAGCTGCTTTCGTAGTTCGCACATTCGACCCAGACCGCAGGACCGTGACCCGATCTGCCGATTCCATCACCTCGTCGAGATGGTGCGTAATAATGACTATCGACGTTCCGGTATTGGCAAGGTCTCGGAGTTTCGCCAGCAGTTGGGTTACTTCAAGTGGGGTCAAGGAAGCAGTGGGCTCATCAAGTATCAGCGTCTCCGCACCCAGATAGAGCGAACGGAGTATTTCGACGCGTTGTTGCTCTCCCACAGACAACTCTGAGACTTGATCAGTGGCACAAATCGGCAGGCCATAACGATCAGCAAGTTCTTCTAGTTCTTTTGCAGCTACATCAAGGTCTGGAAGCCGAAACGTTCGCGATCTCCGATCACTGAGGAGAACGTTCTCAATTACTGATAGGCGGGGTACGAGCTTGAAATGCTGGTGTACCATTCCAATACCTTTGGCAACAGCGTCTTGAGGAGTGCCAAAATTTACTGGTACTCCATCTACCAGTATTTCGCCGCCATCTCTCTGCTCCAGGCCATAGAGAATGTTCATCAGAGTGGACTTGCCAGCTCCGTTCTCGCCTAGGAGGGCGTGGATCTCTCCATGATGCAGGTGAAATTCTGCTCCCTCTAGGGCCACGGTCGATCCAAATGACTTTCGGATCCCGGTCATCGACACTGCATCTCCAGAGCCGGGAGATTCCTTGGCAGGAGAACTAGAGGCAGATCCCATTGACACGGCCAAGAAGATACACGGACAAGTGTCACCACGACCAATCGCTCAGGAAGACAGCTGCGGACTATAGCGTCAACTCTGGTTTGACTCTGTCGCAGGACTTACTTCATTCCCTTAGCAAGATCTTTTTATCTCATAACGGTTATCTTGATGAAGTACTACTGGCGAATATGATCTCCAAGTAGCCATGGACGAGGACCGCGACTCCACTGCTGAAAGCCGGTCATGCGACCTCCTGTTGACAGGTGGCGCAGTGATCACGATGGACACCGGCGCCCAGATCTTCGAACCAGGCACTGTCGCAATCAAGGGTGACCGGATTACTGCCGTCGGCCTAGAGAGTGACCTTAAGCATCTGTCAGCGAAAAGGGTCGTCGACTGCAGCGCTAGAGCGGTGATACCTAGTTTCGTCTCAGCCCACGACCACCTATTTCAGAATGCCGCACGTGGCCTAGGAGAGGGTGTCGACTTCAGAGTTTGGCTTCCGGAGTTCATGATGCCGCTGGCTGCAAGCATGACAAGGGACGAAGTGAGAGCTGCAGTGACGATGGCAGCGGTAGAACAGGCGAGAAGCGGAACTTCTGCGGTCCTAGACCACCACTATGCAGGAACCGACCTCGAGACGACAATAGCCGTTGCCGATGCAGTGGAATCAGTGGGGTTGCGCGGCGCCATAGGGCACGGAATGGGCCGCGAACAGCCGTACCCAGAAGAAGAGCAGTTGGTGAGAGCGGCTGAAGCGATCGACGCACGTCCTGCCGGTAGCAAGGTGGAGATCTGGCCTGCCCCTGGCGACATCATCTACAACGATCAGGACTTCGTCATTTCGGCAGTTGAACTCGCCCGCTCAAAGAACGTTGGGTGGCACACCCACTGCTCCCAATACAAAACCGACGCCGACGTCTACCTCGCTGAACACGGGACAAGACCGGTCATCTGGTTGGAGAAAGCCGGTCTCCTAGGACCTGATGCCCACATAGCACACATGATTTTTCTCGACGACGAGGAAGTTGCCTTAGCCGGTGAGCGTAAAACAGGAATCGCGTACTGCCCGGTCTCCCATGGAATCTTCGGCCTTGGCACTATGAGACTGACCGACCTTGTCGAGGCCGGCGCCTCGATTGGGCTCGGCTACGACGGCGCTGTGGCGGGATTTCGCAACGACATGTTCGAGCAGATCAAATTGGCAGTGATCATCCAACGCCTTCAAAGCATGGACCCAACTGAGTCAGGACCCCAACAGGCTCTAACTCTTGCAACTCGGGGTGGAGCTGAATTTCTAGGTTTAGAAGCCGGTGTTCTAAGCCCAGGACTTCTTGCAGACATCACAGTCGTCTCACTTGACGGCCCCCATATGACACCCAGACCGGCGCCAATCCCAGCTGTCGCCTTCGCGGCCCGAAGCACAGACGTAGAAATGACCATCGTCGGTGGTGAGGTCATTTTCGAACAGGGCTCTTGTACAAAGGTTGATGAACAAAGCGTCATGGAAGAGGCGCAAGGTCGTGCTACGGACTTGATCAAACGCCTAGACCTGCCAATAGAGATAAACCCGGGGCGGTCCAGATGATGAACAGCCCCCGCCTTTTTGACTGACCGCCAGTTTTGATGCCCTGACCGACTAGATCGCCCCTGCTGGAAGCACTCCCGCCATTAGGGAGAAGTTGGGTAATCTGCGAAATCGGTCCGTCCATCGGCGAATAGCTGGATAGGAAACCCGATTGATTCCCCCCTCTTCTGAGAGAATCACATCGGGAAAGATCACCAGGTCTGCAAGTGTTGGAAACTCAGCCGAGCAGAGCCAAGGAAGATTTTGTTGTTCTCGGAACCAGAGGTGTTCGTCGAGCACCCTGAAAAGACGATGGGCCCCTGAGCGACACGCATCAATATCAAATTCATAGCCCAGGCTGTCGTGCAGCCTGGCGGCTGAGGCAGTGTTTGTCGTCCCTTCTGAGAACATCATCCACTGGGAGACTTCGCCTAGAAGTTCTGCTTGCCGGGTTGGATACCACTTGAGTTCGTCGTCATATTTTGTAGCAAGGTAAATGAGGATGGCGTTCGAATCTCGGAGGATATACCCATCATCATCAACTACTGGGATATGGCCTAGGGGGTTGATCTCCTTAAACCACTCAGATTTATGCTCCCAACCCGGAAAAAAGTCAATCGAATGCAGATTGTAAGGAACTGAAAGAAAATTCAACAACAAACGAACTTTGTAGCAGTTCACCGATAACTCATAGTCATAGAGAGTAATCACGAGATGGGCCTCAGATATCTAAAATAAGCTGTTCCGAGTGAGCTCGAGAAACGCAGGTCATTATTCTCTTTCCTGCCTCATGCTCAGAGTCATTGAGGTAGACGTCTTGGTGGTGTGGCACTCCGTCTAGGACTGGAACTTCGCAAGTTCCACAAGCTCCTTGTTCGCATGATGAGGGAAGGGGAACTCCATTGGCACGAAGGACCTCAAGGATTGTCTTTCCGCTGTCGACAGAGAGGCTGATCCCAGATCGGGCTAGGTGGACCTCGAAGGCTGAAAGCTGATCGATTGTCTTCTCATTCTTGAAGTATTCGTAGTGAATAGCTTCAGGTGGCCACCCCAGGCTTGACGCAGTGTCGCGAATCGCGTTGATCATTTGGGGCGGCCCGCAGGAATAGACCTGACTGAGGTGATCGTAGGGTCCGAGGGCCTTCTCTACAGTCTGCATAGTTTCCTCGGGTCCTAATCCGATATGCGTTCGTAGTCGGGTTCCCAATTCTCCAAGTCGATCTTGGAACGCCAGGTGCTCAGTGGATTGCGCGAAGTAGTGCAACGTGAAGCCGAGTTCGGTTCTATCTAGCGCTTGTGCCATTGCAAGGAGCGGCGTCACCCCAATGCCGCCGGCAAGCAACACGGTCCGAGGAGTATCCCTGCGGAGGCCGAAATTGTTGTGCGGACCCGTAATTGCGATCCTGTCGCCCTCTTGGACCTCTTCATGGAGAAACCTGGACCCTCCGCGCGAGTCCTGTTCCAGTTTTACGCCGATCTGATAACAGCCCTGTTCTTCTGGCCCGTTGATTAGCGAATACTGCCGAACTAGGCCATTGGCCAGGTGAAGGTCGATATGGGCTCCAGGCTGGAATGTCGGAAGGTCCGTTCCGGCTGGACGTAACTCAAAACCGGCGATGTCTGTTGCGGCCTTCCACTTCTTGACCACTTCGACTTCTATCTCGTCAGCGGTCGAGAACGTGTTCCCACGCCGTCCATGGGTTGGTCGGTCGATGTCCTCCAACCACGGGTCTGCACTGACGGAGATGCTGGATTCGACCTCTTCCCGGAACCTTGTTAACTGAGTGTTGTAGTGAAGGAGACTTGCTAGCCGATCTTCTTCTTCAGGGGCGGGGGCTACTAGACCATGAATGATTGTCTTATTGGAACTGAACGGTTGCAGCAGGAACCGTGCTGCGAACGGGTCGGCTGAAGCCGAATTTTGGTAACAAAATGAATTCTGGTCACTGGGAACCAATCCAAAGAGCGGATTCTGTCCATCCTGGTCGGGATGAACGCTGAATTCATGGCCTGCCAGATGGCGCTGAACCTCTTCGAGCGAAGCGTCGATAGGGAGGCTGCGCAGAACAAGCGGCTCACCGTCATCCAGCCAGTCGAAGGCTGGTATCTCATCTGGTGGTTCAAGTGCGGCCCATACGAGCCCATGTTGGACGAATGACGGATAAACGCCATTACAAACAGTGCGAGACGGACCATCAGCTGGATGAGCAGGAATATAGGTGCACCCTGCCGTTCGATTTGCGTAATGCCAACCGTGATAAGCGCAAATCAGTTCAGCTCCATCATTTATCCCAACCGATAGTCGCGCACCTCGGTGCAGGCAGCGGTTTTCCCACACATTTACGAAACTGTCATCGGCTTGCCAGACGACCAGCTCATGGCCAAACAGTTCTGTTTGGAACACGTGTCTGTGTCGGAGGTCAGCGATCGCCGCAACCGGGTGCCACTGACGAGACCCCTGCCCCATTAGCGAACTTCTTCCTTGGTAGCGGCAACTTGTTGGGCCTCATCTCGGATCACCCCATACGAAACTCCGAGCTCAGTGAGCCAACGCCGATACTGAATTGACGTCTTGTCGGCCCTGATCGGAGTTTCTGCTCGGGGTCCTAGCGGTAATCGTTTGGGGACTTGGTTCTCGAGGATCGGTTTGTCCTGGCTGAAGATGATCGCCTGGAACCTCTTGATGGTCGCATCGTCATTGGCTTCATCCAGAAGGCAGAGAAACTGATGTGCACAAGTCTGCACTTCCGTCATCGGCTGGACGAAGATCCCGATGACATCGAACCTTTCGGGATCCAGAGGACTCGTCTTATAGAGGAGCGGACAGAAAGGGTGCGCCAACCGATAGGAGTACTTGGTCACCTGACCATCTGTCGCGGAGACCGCAGCGATTGGCTGGTAGAACTCACAGCCGGTTGCCCAGATCTCTCCGTTGTCAATTCCTACTGAATACTCCTTTACTTCCGTATAAGGCTGTTCTCCCAGGTATCCATCATGAACAAAAGGAAAATGTGCGAGATCGAGAAAGTTTTCAACCACTCGACCAGCGGAGGTATGTACCCCGAAGCTTCCACTGTTCTCGTACCAACGGTCTGGTTCGTGAAACTCAGGAATGTCGAAGAGGGTTTCTGGCGGCGAACCCAAACTCGTCCATACGAACCCGAAGGACTCTCGGACTGGCAGTCGCCGATCGATACCCACATCTGACACTTCTGAGACCACGATTTCTTCACCTGCCTGTCCTGAGATCACAAGCTTCTCGCCTAGGAGTTGGGTCGTGATCGGACCGCGTTCTCGCACGTCAGGAATGGCCGCAACGGGGTGCCACAGATTCTCCAGAACAGGGTCGTTGCAAAGTCTTTCAGGCATGCTGATTTCCGGGCAAAGCATGGGAAACAGATTGCTGCCACCTCTTCATGCTCTCCTCAACTCTCCATTCACAACTCAAAGGCCCTTTCGGTTCTTCCCATCTCCGAACGTAACTCCTGGAATCGGGTGGTGAATTGCCTCTTCATCTCTGTCTTCGACGCGTCATCGAGCCAGCTGCTCTGAATTGCTGCTATCGAAAGGTCCTCGAGATCCGCTAGTCCATAGCCGAAGGCCTCTTGGACCCGAAGAAACTCGTCGGCCAAATCAATTCGAAACATCTCTGCGTTGTCGGAGTTGATCGAGACCAACACTCCGTGCTGTCGCATGGCTGGTGCCGGGTGATCCGACAAGCTATCCAGGAGACCGATCTCAACATTCGAGGTTGGGCAAACAGTCACCGGCACCTGGCGTTCAACCACCTCTCGAGTCAGGTCCATGTCCTTCAACAAGTTGAAGCCATGATCAACACGGTCGACTCCTATTTGTCGCACACCGACGGCTATGTCCGAGGCCGGTCCTTCTTCACTGAGGTGCATGGTCGTCCTAAAACCCTGCTGCCGGGCGAACTCGAAAGGTTCGACAAAGGCAACAAGGTCAACTCCGTCCTCGCCCGCATCTCCACCAATCCCGACAAGAACCTCACGATCGCAGCCAAGCGCCAGGTCGATCAGTTCACGGGCCGGTCCCGGACCTGAGGGCTTGTCAATATCTAAGATGAGCTTGCATTCAATTCCGAAGTCTTTGCGTGCCTCACTTACACCTGCCGCAAGTCCCTGCCAGACAGTCTTGAAAGGGATCCCTCTTCGTAGCGCGAAGGTTGGCGAAAAGAACATCTCTCTGTACTGGACGCCTGCAAGGTGGGCGAGTTCCAACGACTCGTGGGTAACCCGCTCGTAATCCGCGGCGCTAACGAGACAGCGGCACACTATGTCGTAGGCGCCAATGAAGTCTTCCAGTCCCTCGTAGGCGTACAGGGATGCGAGGTCCTGCACGGGCAATTCAATTCCGTTCTGTCTCGCGAGATTCGTAAGGGTGCTAGGCCGCGCAGCTCCTTCAACATGAACGTGCAGTTCGACTTTAGGAATCGAACGGACATGCTCTGGGCTTGCCGGTTCGACCACGAGATGGCTCACTCGCTAGCTAACGCGACAAGGTCCGTCAAGATCCTGCGCATTTCCAAAGTGACACGATCTGCCTTCGTGTGTACTTCGTAACGCTGGTCAAGTGGCACCGCCTTGAAATGCGATCGCTCAAGCAGTGCTTTGTCCTCGGCACCCACTGCCAACTGGAACTTTGTTGCCTCTAGACGCGCTTCAGCCGTGTCTTCAATATCGTTCCGATAATCGGTGCAGAAGAGACGAGTCGTTGAGGCATTCACCGGTTGATGAGCAAAGCTGATTGCGAGCACGGCGTTCTCATCGGCATAGTCGATGTAGATGTAGACATGATGCGGCGGTGTAAATACGAACACGTCGTGCCGTTCGACTTGCCTGAAATCATCGGCGTTATCCATCGAATCCGCTAGAGCTTTGGTCGCGTGGGAATACTCGACGCGCACGGAAAGACCTGACCGCTCCATGTCGTAGTCGGGTACTTGCTCATCGTCTGTCACCCCGAACGTTGCGAGGTGCAAAAAGGGGAAGTGGCCGAGGTCCAGGAAGTTGTCAGCCATCTGGGCCGCACTGGCATTCCACTCCCAAGGCTCAAGTGGGCAATTCACAAAATTCGGATCATCATGTTCTGGTACCTCTGGGAGCCCCACAAGTGGTTCATCTGGAGCCAGCCAAACCAAACCCAAGTGGTCTTGAATGCCAGCGGCCATCTGACAATTCGCCCGAGGCGGAATTGGAAGAGACGGAGACTGCGCTGGGATCTTCACGCACTTCCCGTCCATTGCATAGCGGTAACCGTGATATCCGCACTGAAGAGTCCCATCAACAACAGACCCCTCGCTAAGAGTGGCCAATCGATGTGGGCAAACATCTGGGAAAGCAGCTAGTTGCCCATCAAGCCGCAGGACGCACCAGAACTCCCCTAGGAGCTCGACCTGTAATGGGACTCCCTCTACTGCATCCTCTGACCTGGCGACTGGATGCCAGCACTTTCGCAGTGCGGGATGCTCGTTATCGAGCCAAACGGTTTCTTGATTCATCTCTGTCCCCCTGGACGAGTTGGGTTGGCTGGGCGCAACCAACCTGATTGTCCTAGATGTCGAAATGCTCCCGAGGCTTCGCCTGAATCACTTCTGGCCGGGTCATCTCTCGACTGGCGTGTGATCTCAAGGCACCCATTTCTCGCTCTAACTGATCGCAGATCCCGGGTTACCGGACCCATTACTAACGCTTACCCGGATTCTGAAGTTCGTGTGGCAGCAACCAGTGCATCTCTTTCCAGCGCGTCCAGCATCAGCCCGATCTCAGACGAATAGGTCGCCGGATCTGACTGTGCTGCTACCCGCTCATCGAGAACATGGATGACTGGCAGGCCGAGAGGGATTCCTGACAGAGGGCCCGCATAACTGGGATCTCCAGTTGTCACAGTTTGGGTGACGATTTCCGTGCTATCACGGTCAGGTGTACCCAAGACGACGACGACCTCGTTATCACCGTTCGCTCGCACCGTCTCGAGAATCTTCGTTTGATCATCCAGATCAACAGCTCCGGCTGACGTTCAAACGAAGCACTGAGTGAAGGACACCACTTCTCGGGCTCCCGCAGACCTGACTACTTCTGAAATAGCTGGACCTGGGATGCCATCGCGTTCTCCAATCGCGATAACGCACTTTCCACTCAACTCTGTCATGTCAACCCTTCTGACTTTTCTTAGTGTTTGTATTGCGACTCAAGATAAATGACATGCCATCTGACATCTCGGTCATCCGTCCCAGAAACAGGCTTCCCTTGGCATAGAACATCGTGTGATCCGCCTCACCACTGGTCAGGCTCCTGCACGCGTGGCCAAGAAAGGGAACGGCCGATGCGATATGTCCCTGTGTTGGAGAGAACCCTGGCATTCCGAAACGACCAACGAAATCGGGGATTTCCTCTCTACTGATCTCTTTTCGCTGGACAGCAAGACTGGCCAGCACTCGATAGTTGGCTAGCGGAGTGTTCCCGCTGCCCTGAGGTTCGGTGATGTCAGGATCGTGGAGTTCGGTTGCGTAACGATCGACATCCAAGATGCCCAGTCCCTTGCTAGTTAGGGGTTCGAGAATCAAGGCCTCGGCAATGGCCTGGGGTGACGAGCCGGCCGCAACCGTGTGGCGACCGACCGACTCAAGATCAATGACTGGACTGAACCCATCGTCCTCTCCTATGAGAACTGCGACCGAAGCTAAGACATCTTCGAGAATGGGCATTCCATTGCGCAGGTGCCCTTGAAACTTCATTCCCAGTTTCGCAAGCGATCCCCCACCGATTACAGCCACGTTCTTATACAAGCCACTGGCGACTAGTGCTGCACCCATAACGATGGCGTGGTTTGGCGCACAGCAGAAGGCCTTGATGTCAGAACCTGTGGCATTCGGGCACCAGCCGTGTTCAGCAACAGCCTTCGCAAGATTTCCTCCGCCACGCTGGTATCGGTCTCCTACGGCCTCCTCACCGCATCCCATTACATAGTCGATATCCGCACCACGCTCTTCGACGGCGCTGAGCATCCGCAGCGCGAGCACTGCGGATGACTTTGCCATCAAATTCTCCAGAACGATCTCTCTACGAAGGCTCGAGTCCTCGCTATGGGCATTTTCTACGCAGCCAATTAGTTCATCTTTCTCAAGCAGCGGAAGTGCCCCCCGAGACTTGACGAGTTCCTTCAACGTTTCTTGGGGTGTTCCATCGCCTAGAGCATCGAAGTCATCTTTGGTGAACCATTCAGCAGTGGAGAGCGCCTCCCGGTGCCGCCCTATGTACTGCGGATCGAGGCGGAGAAGGTTGAAGGGGTCTGTCGCTGCCGTAAGGCAGAGCAATAGTCCCTCCTCGACAATAAGCCCATCGGGGCCAACCGGCGAAGCATTGACTAATGGCTTTGAATGCCAGGGTCTTGCGATCTGCTCCAGATCTTCCGGCATGAGATTTCCGATAAAGGCCTGGTGTGGAGGGTAGGCCGCAGCTTCTTCGAAAGATCGTGCTGCTCGGAGAATCTCGTCAAGGGTTTCTGGGTGTGCATCGATTTCGCGTTGTGGTTTTGACCCATACCGAACCAGATTAGGAACGTGGGCCAAACAGAGGTTGACCGACTTGATGCAGGGTCGGTTGCCGATGCTATTCATCAATTATTCCCAGAACCTTACTAATAGTCAGGCTGTTTGATCTAGCGTGAATACAGTCGGACCAGATACTGATGTCTTCAAAGTACTGAGTGCCAGTTCAAACAACTGGGCTCGATACGCCTGCTCTTCATTAGATGGGACGTCCGGCGCCCCCATTGGGTGAGTGACTGCTCCGCCTTCCACAATCCGATTGACCCCAAGCGACTCAGCCAAGGAAGGTATTGCGGTCACCAGCACCGATGGGATTCCAGCTTTGTCGAACTGATTCACAAGCGCAGACCCGCTGCGCGTTCCTGTTCCTCAAGTGGATGTTGCTATGACTGCATGAACACCTTCGTTGTGTAATTCTGCAGCGATCTCGTCTCCGATCTTCCGCATTGCGGGCATCGAGCCCTGGTTGCCCGTGGTGGAATAGACGTGTTCGTGCAACGAAAAGCCACCATTGGGTTCCAGCTCTCTTGCTGTGTCTAGAGGAACCATCCGATTTGGATTCTCATTAGATGGAGTTGTATCTATCCCCCCATGAATGATGTCGAATTCTTCCGACAGCAACCGGTCCATGCTCTGCACCGGATAGCGGAACCACCGATCTGCTCGACCTGAGTTCAATCTCTCCGGGTTCCCAGTTGGAACCAGGCCCCCTTCGGTCACTAGTGCAAGCAAGGGTTGTGAATTGGTGACTTCAAGGTCACTTGGCTGGACAATGTCGTACTCAGGAAGTGGCCACTCGGTCGAATACGGCCGACCCTCGATCTTGGAGAGCAGCAGGTCTATTGCCCTTGTTGAGCCGCGACTAGGAGAAACTTCATTAAGCCGGATGCCTCTCGAAATCAACAGTGGCGCGGCATCTGACCAGTCGCCATCGGAACCCTGATAAGCGCGGGTGCCCGCAGCCATATCCTCTAGCGCCTGTCCCATGCCACTGGTCGATTCAGATGTCCGAAGAATGGGGACCTTGGCCCTGTGGAGTTCAACTGCAGGATTGTTTTCTGACATCGCTATAAATGCCGGCATTCCTAGACGATCTACCGCCAAGGAGCAGACTTCGCCACAGGCCAGGCCGTATCTACCTGCATTGAAAGCTGGACCGGCGATAAGAAACTCGCCGCCCGATGCACGCAGAAGACCCTCAATCACTTCCATAGCAGCCGCCTGGTTCATACTGAAGTAGTTGTCTCCTGCGAGAAGAGTCCCAACTACTTCGGCTGAGCCACCAAACAACTCGTCAAGGCGAACGCCCGGCCCCAACGGGCCTTCTCGGTACTCGGGAGCGTGATCTGCAGCCTCCTCGCCCCCGATACCAGCAAAGAACTGATTTAGGTAGTGGACGACTTTCATCTGCTCATCCTCCCTGCATGCATGGTGAGATCTGAGGGCTGGGACATACCGCTCCTTGGCCTGCTGGGACTACTCATACCTAGTGAGATCTTGCAGTCATGTTTGTGAACCCGAATTGATTCGTCGAGCCGAGGAGACCGCTCAATGGATATGAAAACGGCCCGTTAGGACTGGACTCCGAGTTGAGCAACGCAGCCCCTCCAACTACTGATTTCACCTCCGGGAAGTCGTAACTCTCCTCGTAATTGCCGGTGCTAACGATGGCATCAGCCTCTCGAACAAAGTGGACAAACCCAGAGTCCGACGGATTCGGAGCCATCTCCATGGAGAGGACGGTTGTTGGAATGCCCGAGTTTTCCAACTTCTGACAGATCATCATGGTGTCAACACACGGATGCCCACCACCTGCGTAGTTGATAACTGCACCGTCTGGGTTGAGGAGTCGCGCAAGTGTGGTGGCATGCCCAGTCAACCGGTCCTTGCTTTCTCGGGTATCGCCATTAGCGAAGAGAACGACTCCAAGGAACTCGAGGTCCTTGCCACTTCGTTCGTACAGGTCGCTGATGATGGGGTGGTTCTGAGCTACATATGTGAGTTCTCGCATGCATGCAATCGCATTCCATCCACATACAAGAGCACCGTCGAGAATCTCATTTGGGTGAATCAAGGTTGGCAGGTGTGCCGAGCCCCCGATAGCTCCTCCACCAGGGACTATTTCACCATACAGATACGGAATTGCCAGCTGATAGAGGTAGACGATTCCGGGCAGATCATTATTTCGCCTTGACGGCAAGTCAAAAGTAGTTACTTCATTCGGCGTCACACCTTCTGCAGCCGAGGCCATGAAGACGCTGGCCTTCAGCCCTGCCATGCGTATTGCTCGGTTCAGAGATACTGCCTCTGGAGTCCCCTCGAAGACATTCAGGGGAGGCCGTTCGTCTTCCCGAATCGATTTGGCTGGCGTGACCTCAATAACAAGGTTTACAAGGTCAGAGAAAGGGCTGAATCCGTTGCAGGAATCCGTCATATCGAAGAATGCCTCGCGCCAGTATGTTGATTCCCCTGGCACCGGCTCAGAGACCTCTACTACGGCTGCACCACGCAATACGGCCGTCCGTCCTTCTCCAACAGTTTGTGGAGCGGAAAGAAACCCTGGGAAATCGTGGTCGCCGTTCCCCAGACGGCAGCGTGGTTCCACGGCGTCTACCGCGTTGATGATCCGGAGACTGTCGCCAGGGTGGGCGACGTGGAGGGAAACGTCTTCAAAGTGGTCGTCTTCCATCAAGTGTGCTCGTAGGCGGTCTTGGTCAACCACGAGCGTCCCACCTTCAAGCACCGTCCGATCTCCAAGGACGATCTCTGTTACATCAAAGTATTCAAGTTGCAGGGGCATGTTGTGGACCTATTTCAAAGACTTTGAGAATGCCGACTTCAGGCAACGGGCGAGAGTGCTCCAAGGCCAAGCATTTCTCGTGCTTGCTGTGGGGTCGCCACTTCTCGGTTCATGTCTTCAGCAATTCGCTTGATTCGAGCAACCATCTCGGCATTCCCGCCTGCTTTCTGGCCCTTCCTGTAGTACAGGTTGTCCTCAAGGCCCACCCGAACGTGACCTCCCAGAACCAAGCCCATGACGTTCATGGGAATCTGGTAGACACCCGTCCCGATCACCGAGAACATCGCACCGTTTGGCAGCTCGCTGATTAGTGCCATCAGACTCGCGGGGGTCGGCAAAGCGGCCATTCCGACGCCGAGGACGAACTGAACCATGAATGGCGTTTTCACATGTCCATTATCAATGAGGTCTTGGAGAACCCAGAACTGACCCGAGTTGTAGACCTCGAATTCAATATTGAATCCACGTTCGTTCATTACAGAGGCGTAGTGGTTTAGTTCCCCATACGTAGTTGAGTCACACATGTCGAACTCCAACGCACCACGAGGGTGGGGTAGTCCCTCCGGACGCTCCTCCATAGTGAACTTCGACATCGCAGGTCCGAGATTGAGGGTCGTCACGTCGGCAGCGGGATCCGCATCCAGGGGGCAATAGCGCTCTTCCGTCGTGAGAGTCGGGCCCCCTCCTGTGCTGTTGTTGATGATCACATCTGGGCAAGCCTCACGGACTAGAGAGTTGATCCTTCCGTAAACCTCGGGGTCTCCGGTGCATTGGCTCCAGTCCTCTGGATCACGGCCATGAATGTGGATTTGACTGGCTCCGGCCTCGTACGCCCTGAAGGCTTCCTCGGCGAGTTCTTCCGGTGTCTCCGGGAGCGCCGCATTCGCCTCCTTGCCGTGGAATCCACCGTTAATGGCTGCAGTCACGATCACTGGAGGAAGCTGGGTTCGACCGACTTTCTCCATCCAAAGGTGTGGGTCCCGGTAATCCCAATACGTTTCGACGCCTACCATCTCATACCACTCCTATTCTCAGGACCTAATCTTGAACACTTCAGCAGCCGTGCCACCCATAATCTTGCTAAGAGTCTCTTCGCTGTAGAGTTCCACTCCGTCCTTTTCACGAGACATTTCATTTGCCAAAGGATACATATCAACGCAATCGGCGTTATCTGAGCCGAACATTACTTTGTCGAGGCAATCATAATACTTTAGTTTCTTCAATGCCTTGTAAATCTCTTCGACTGGTTCATGGGGGGCCATGCCGTAGGCCGCCCATCCTGACATTTCAGTATAGAAATTCGGATGCTTTGCTACTACAGCAATTCCTTCATCAACCCACGGGTGTCCCAGGTGGGCAACTATAAGTTTCAGGTCCGGGAAATCTCGTCCAATACGGTCTAGATGGACCGGGCGTTGGTCCTCCATCGTTGTATTGATAGTCCGCGTCCAACCGAGGTGAATCTGAACCGGGATGTCATGCAAGAGGCAACGCTCAAAGAAAGGATCAAGTCTCCTGTCGTCTGGACGGTAGTGGTGATATGTAGGCAAGAGCTTCAAGACCCTGAAGCCATATTCCTCTACACAACGATCTATCTCATTGAGGCTCTCTGCTATGTCAAGTAGGGGGTCTACCCCGATCACCCCATAGAGCCGGTCCGGATACATCTCACACTGTCTGGCGGTGAAGTCGTTGGGTACATACATATTCCGGTCTTTGGGGCTCTCCGGGTTGAATGTATTTCGTCGAATGTCACCCCCCTGCACCAACCCAACGTCTAGACCTGCGCTATCGAGGAATTCGACAATTGTCTCACCGTCGACAGAGACCGGTTCGAAACCGAACTGCTCCCACCACCACCAAGTTGGCGTGTGCTGGTCAATCACACCTAAGTGCAGGTGACAGTCAATCGTCACCATTGGCAATCTCTCCAGAACTGCATCATGGGATCTTGAACAACTTGGAAGCAGTCCCGCCGAGTATTGCGTCTAGTTCGTCCTGGCTGAAAGGTTCGCCACCGCGTTCCTCCGCGACCTTGTTGACTCCGTAGTACAGGTCAGGGACCTTTCCAACCCCATCGAAGGCTCGAGCCTTGTCGGCATTGTCGGTTCCATAGATCACCCGGTCGAGGGCGCCGTAGGACCGGAACTTCGACAACACCTCGTAGAGCTGGGCACTATCCCCACCGGCGAAATAACACATGTCCGCATGGAAGTTCGGGTGTTTCGCGACAAGAGCAATGCACTGATCGATCCATGGATAGTTGACGAACACGATGACCTTTAGGTCTCGATGGCGACGACCGACGGCGTCAAGCAGCACGGGGTCGCCATACTTCAACATCGCCGTTCGCGTCGGTGTCATGCCGGTGAAAAAGTGCACCGGCACATCAAGCTCCAGAGCTTTCCGGTAGAGCGGATCGAGTTCGGGATCGCCTGGGTCGAAGTGAAGGTAACTGGGGAGCAGTTTCATGGAGCGGAACCCGAGTTTTGTGACGCACCGCTCCAGTTCGATGGGCGCACCCGGAAGATCCCGAAACGGGTCGATGCAGGTCACGCCGTAGAGGCGGCCCTTGTGGAGCTCGCATTGCTCCGCTGTCCAATCATTTGGGATATAGATCCGGCCAGCTGACTCTTCTGGATAGTCGGGATGAAAGGTCGTTCGGCGAATGTCCCCGCCTTGGACTAGCCCTGCGTCGGTGTCATTCGCGTCGAGAAGGTCCACGATGGCTTGACCATCGGTGGAGTCCCAATCCTCCACCCCGTACATCCCGTAGAGCTCTTCCATCCACCAAATGGGGACTTGCGTTTCAACCATTCCCAGATGCAGATGGCAGTCAATGGTAATCATATTCTCTATACCCTTTCATAATAATGCATATTCTGAGATCAGTGACCTAGATCTGACTAAACTATTTTCTCTTTAGAACTCTATTCAAAGAGCGCTTACACTCTTTATTGATTCCGCGTGTGTTTTCGAAATGGAAGTCCCACGATTCGCCCGTCAAGGAAATGCTGTTGTCCATCCAAGGGCCAAACCAGCGATACCTCTGTTCCCTCACTGGCTACCGGTGCCTCCACGTGAGCCAGCCCAACGATCTTCTGGAGCGAGTGGGCCCATGTGAGGCTTGTCACATAACCGACTGTCTGGGCGCCTTGGCTTAACTGGTAGACAAACCTGCTAACCCTTGGCAGTACGGAACCAAATTCAATCTCCACCAACTTGCGGACGGAATCCTCGCTGAGTTCAAGCCCGACCAGCCGATCCCGCGGCCCTCCGCCGGCTTCTTCGTCAAGCAGGGCTTGTTTCCCAACGAAGTGTTCCTTTGAGAAATCCACAAACCGTCCGAGGTTCAACTCGCGCGGGGAACACTCTCGGCGACTGTCGGGGTATGTATCTACACCATGCCAGGGACCTGCTCCCCTGTAGTCCGAACCGATTATCAGTAATCCAGCCTCGACTCGTGCAATGTCGATTGCATGCTCACCAGCGGGAACCAACCCAAGGGGAGCCCCAAACTCAAAGAGCGCGTCCCAGACATCCTCTGCCCCATCAGGTTCAACCCACAACTCATATCCAAGTTCACCAGTGAAACCCTGCCGAATGACGCGGACCTGGACTCCTCCCAGTTCGCAAGTTCTAGACCTCGAAAACTGGAGGTCAGAAAATGAAGTTCCGGTTGAACTTTCGAGCACGTCTTGGGACCTCGGACCCTGCAAGGCCAGGATCCCGAAATCGTCCGTTACGTCGACGATGTCAACATCGAGGCCACTGCTGAAGGACCTAAACCACTCATCGTTGGGCCCAGCCACGAGAATGAAGGAATCCTCCTTCTCTCGCAGAAGTAAGCCGTCCCCAACAACCTTTCCTTCTTGGTTGCACCAGGGCGTATAAATGATTTGGCCAACTTCTTGTCCAGAGATGTCGCGAGTTACCACATCGTTGATCAACTTCAGCGAGTCAGCTCCAGTGATTGCTAGTTTCCATAGCGGTGACATCTCGTTAACTGTCGCTTGCTCCCGCATCGCAGCTAGTTCTTGGCGCACGCCGTCATAGACATCGACAACGACGTAGTCACCCCACCGGTACCACTCAGCAGTCGAGGTGGCGGCCTCCGTTCGAGAGTGAAACGGAGTCCCCTTAAGCCGAAGGAGTTGATTACTCACTCTCAGGAGCCTCTTCAGCTGAATCAAGTGCCGCAGTCAATTTGTCGCACAACTGGTGGAACTCCGCCGTGCGCATCAATTGGCGATCACGTGGGCGGCCGAACGGAACTTCCTCGATCAGCCTGATGCGACCTGGGCGTTGAGTGAGGACTATCAGCCGATCTGCCAGAAGAACCGCTTCCTCGACGGAATGTGTGATCAACAACGTGGTTATCGAATCCCTAGACCAGATCTCCTGCAACTCGAAATTCATTTGCCTACGGGTAACAGCGTCGAGAGCTCCGAACGGCTCATCCAGAAGGAGGACTTCCGGGTTTAGGGCCAAAGCCCGGGCTATCGCAACGCGTTGCTTCATGCCACCCGACAACTGTTTCGGGCGCGACTTTTCAAATCCCGCCATACCCACCAAGGAAATCAGACCAGTAATCGTTTCTGACTCTGGACGCATACCCGCCGCCCGAAATGGAAGTGCAACGTTCTCCCAGACGTTCAGCCACGGCAGTAGCGCGTGATCTTGGAAGGCAACCCCGAGTCGGTGTCCTTTGACCAGAACTGATGGTTCGACGCCGTTGATGCTGACCTCGCCCTCAGTGGGTTTTTCTAGCGAGGCGATCATCCTCAGGATCGTGGATTTACCGCAGCCAGAAGGTCCGATGACTGCGACGAACTCCCCGTCAGAGATTTCAAGCGATACTCCATCGACGGCCCGTAGTCGCTTGCCCAGACCCAGGTCGAAGTCCTTGACGACGTCACGAACAACGATTCCGCTCTCGCCCTTCACGCTCGGTAGGTCGGCGGCAGGCGCCGATACAAATTTTTCAGCATCCATAAAACCCATCGACACCTTCGATTGAAGAACCCAGACGATTGAAAACCCGAATCTCGGGGTCAACCGGCAATCCAAAGAGGGCGAACCCGCCTCTCATCTCAAATGAAGCTGCGTTGTACGGGTGCCCGGAGACCGGGCACCCGTACAACCATCGCTTAAATGACGACCAGTGGCCTACAGCAGGTCAATGTCAGAGCGGACGCGTACCGCGACCACGGCCGCCCGGTCGCTCTCGACTAGGTGAGCAGCTAGCCATCACAAGCCAAGATCGACGGCCGGCAGTCTCCGAACGCGTCGTCCAAGATGGACATATCAATGACGTCGGCTGCCTCTGGCAACGGATCAATGCCTGTCAACGCAAGCACATCCCACATCGCACCAGCCATTTCGTCGTAACTCATTGAGAAAAGTCCATCTGTCTCAGTCAGAGAACTTTCCATCAAAGGCACCTGGGCGTAGTGGATGTAGATCTGGTACGAGATGTCCATCCCTACGTCTACACCGCCACCGAGGTTGGGGGACCCGTTATACATCACGTCCATGGCCGTCTCGGGATCTGCAAACGCTGCTTCCCAGCCTTTGACCATCGCCCTGGTGAAGCCAACGAGTGCGTCGCGATGGTTCTCGGCGAACTCCTTTGTAGCGAACGCAAGGTCGTGGTACATCGGCATACCCATGTCGGCGTAGGAAACCGCCACGTTGTCGATGCCCATGCCGTCCAACACCACCGGGTGGCTGTTCATGTAGTTGACCATTCCGTCAACAAGACCTTCGGCGACTGGAGAGGGGTCCCAACCAACCGGGACCATCTCATAACAACCTGGCTCAAGTCCGTTGATAACCAGCAGCGCATCAAGTTGGACAATGTCTCCAGGCGTGGCGCCGATCTTCTTGCCGCAGAGTTCCTCTGCTGTGTAAATCGGAGACTCAGCCAGCGAACTGATCCCCAGGATTCCCTGTTGGAGCCTCGTCCCGAAGACCACGAACTCTTCGCCCTGTGACGCCGAGTCGGCGATCATGGCTAGACCGCCGAAGCCAATGTCGGCCGCGCCACCAGCAAGGATCTGCACCGGATGGGGCACATTTGGACCACCGAACTCGAAGATCGGCTCAACGCCCTCGTCCGCGAAATACCCAAGCTCATCGGCCATGTAGAGGCCAGCAAACCCAGGGTCGGCAATCCAGTTGAGCCGGACCCGAACTTGGGTGGCCTCGGCCGCCTCAGGTTCAGGGGCAGCACCAATGAACGGCACCTCGAATGTGCCGTCCATGATCCCTGCCAGTCGTGTCTCGTAAAGGGCCATGGCATCAGCGGAGATCTCTGCGGCATTGAAGTCTGAATGCATCAACAGCTCAAACGCTCCCCCACTCATTGGGGTAGTGAGGTACTCCTCCCAGGTGCCGTTTTCGATTCCTTCCACCATCTTCCGGACGTTCACGCCGAACTTGGACCACATTGACGCCACCACGTTTCCGGGGGCCAACGCAGACTCGTCATAGACGTACCCGAACCCTGAGAGTCCCCGTTCTGCGACCTCAGCGAGCATTCCGAAGGAGCCAGCGTTACCGCAGGCCATAAAGACATCGGCTCCCTGATCGGCCTGCGCTGCAGTCGCTTCCTTGGCGAGCGCTGCGTCAATCCAGCTACCGAGGAAGGCATCAAGCCGTGTCACTGCCGGATTGACTTCTTGGGCTCCGAGCAAGAAAGCCTCGACCGAAGCCCGGCACGCGGGGATGTCATACCCGGAGTTGGTACCGAGAACGCCTGTCTGAGAAATGCCGCCGGCGAGGATCCCCGCCAGATAGGCCGGCTCGTACATGTTCATCGCATAATCGACGATGTTCGGACCCTCGACTCCGCACCAACCGCCACACGATCCCTGCCAGGCAAATTTGGTGTCCGGGAATTCAGGGGCTAGCTCATGGATCGGAGCTCCGTAATCGAATGAATGCCCAATAATCAGATCAACCCCGTCATTCGCGAAACCACTCATAACGCGAGTGGCCCCTTGGGCATCGAAGGGAGCGTTCTCGACAAACTGGAGATCGATCAGACCCTCGGCTTCGAGTTCCTTGACGCCCTCATATGCCGCCTGGCACCACGAGAGGTCGTTTATCGCGCAGGGAAGGAGGATGGCGACACTGACCTTTGCATCCGCCGCTCCACCCCCGTCATCTGCGGCAGCAGGTGCAGTAGTAGTAGGTGCAGCAGTAGTTGCAGGTGCAGTAGTGGGTGCAGCAGTAGCTGCAGGTGCAGTCGACTCATCAGAATCAGAACCACACGCTCCGGCTAGAAGGCCCAGCACACAAGCCAGGGCAGCGACTCGCTTCGACATGTTTCAGATCTCCCCCATACATATGCTCGGCGAAAAGCGAACAAAGCGCCGATGTATGTGGGGACCACCCGGATGGAATCTGACATTCCAGGTCCCACTTCCACCTCCGGACACAGCGAGTGTTACCACATCTTGATCCCCGTGTAAACAGATGAACCTGTCCGTCACCGAAAGGAGGCGGTCAGGGGAGCGTGGCAACGAGTCCTTATCGCTCGGTCATCTAGTTAACGTCCGTGGGATCGCGGGCTTTGAGGCTTGAACGCAGAAAGCAAGAAAAAGCATGTGGGAGGCACCGATGGACACGGCCAAACAACCTTCGAGAGTTCTCGTCGTGGGTGCGGGAACGATGGGGCATTCGATCGCACAGGTATTTGCCCAAGCGGGCATCACGGTCGATTTGGCCGACACCAACGCCGGAGTTCTCGAAACAGCTGTCAGGCGTATCGCGGCGAACCTATCGACGGTCAAGGAAGCCGAACACTCCTCGGGAGCCGAGCCCACGACGTCCATCGAAAACGTCTTGAGGTTCGTAAAACCCACCACCGATCTGAGCAGCGTCGCCGCTGAAGCAGAGTTCATATTCGAGGCTGTCTATGAATCTCTCGAGGCTAAGCAAGCGGTCTTTGATCTTCTGGAAGAACACACCCCGAAAGAGGCCGTTATTGCAAGTAACACCTCAGTACTAGACCTGTTCGAAGAAACGAAGCTCTCTCACCCGGAACGGCTCCTCTGCGCTCACTGGTTCGCTCCACCACACATTGTTCCTCTAGTTGAAGTTGTCGGTGGACCCGAAACGTCCGCCAAGGCCATAGACAGAACCGTTTCACTTCTTGAATCGGTCGGGAAAAGGCCGGTGGTCATGAGAAAGTTTGTACCCGGCTTCATTGCGAATCGAATCATGATGGCCATGGCCGACGCTGCGGAGGAATTGATAGATTCGGGTGCGTGCACGCCTGCGGAAATTGACTTCGCGATCAAGACGAGCGTGGGTGTGCGGCTTGGAGTGGTCGGCATTTTCCAGAGCCTCGACTTCAATGGTTTGGACCTTATAGCCGGGGACCGGCTACCCGAGGAACTTCCCAGCTATCTGCGGTCCAAGGTCGAAGTTGGTGACCTTGGCGTAAAAACTGGGCGAGGATTTCATGAGTACAAATCACCGGCCGAAGCTCTAAGCAGTCGAGACCTTGCTTATTTGGCAGTTCTACACGCTCTGGAAACGAGCACTGACTTTGCACCGATTCACTAGATTACGACAATCACTCCGATGAGTTCAGAGACCCAATCGAACGATCCAGACTCACCAGCGATTGCTGTACGCCGGGACTTGGCCGCCCTCCATCGCCTGTCCGCGCGGTTCGGATACGACGATCTCGTCTGGAACCACATAACTGCACGCCTACCTGGGAGTGGGCAGAGTTACCTTGTGGGACGCTTTGGCTTGCTCTATCGAGAAGTCACGGCTTCCAATCTGCTGGTCGTCGACCAAGACGGCCAGGTCATAGAGGGTGAAGGCACAGTCAACCCAACCGCATTGGTGATCCACAGCGCCGTTCACGATGCCCGCAGCGACGCTCAATTCGTCTTCCACTCACATGCCCCCGCTGCTCTGGCTTTCTGCGCCCTTGCCTGTGACTTGGAGTTCCTGCAGCAAGACGCTGGAATGCTTTACGGAAACGTCGGATATCACGAATGGGAAGGCCTCTCTCTCGACTCCGAGGAGAGCGTCCGACTGGCTAAGAGCCTTGCTTCACATAGCGCCCTGATAATGCGTAACCACGGATTCCTGACTGTCGGCGCTACCGCTGGCGAAGTTTTCATGAACATGCATTACCTAGTTCGAGCTGCTGCACTGCAAATGCAGGTAGCTGCCACAGGCCTACCGGTAGCGCGACAAGAAGATTCTCTTTGGGACAAAGTACGCGCCCAGTACGAGCACTCTGCGCCGGGCCAGTGGGAGTGGCCCGCTTTACTTAGATTGCTCGACGATCTAGAACCCAGTTACAAGGACTGACATCCGAGCATCTTCAAACACTTGGTCCTGAGCCAATACCAACCTGCTGGCCCTCGAACCCACCCAGGAGCCCAAAGTGCAAAAGGCCTCGACTGATACCGCTTCTCTGGAGACGGTCAGCTTTGTCCACATGGAGGACATGACCGCAGAGGATGCAGCAATCATTGCCAATCACTACGAAGCTCACGACAGCGAGGACACTGCAACCCAGGTTCTACGGCTCCTCAGCGAGTTGAAGGGCCCGACCTTCGGCTATCAGATTGATCGCTTTCGCCACAGCCTGCAATGCGCCACTAGGGCGCTGCGAAACGGCGAGCCCGACGAGATGGTGGTGGCCGCCCTCCTGCACGACGTAGGAGAGCCAGTTGCTCCTTGGAACCACAGCGCAGTAGCTGCCGAGATTCTTAAGCCCTACGTGGAGGCACGTACCTACTGGATCGTTCGGCACCACGGGCTCTTCCAGGGGTACTACTACTTCCACCTAGAGGGTCGGGACCGCAACGCACGTGACATCTACCGTGACCACGAATGGTTCGATGACTGCGTCACCTTCTGCCGCGAATACGACCAGAACTGCTTCGAGCCAGACTACGACGAACTTCCAGTTGAAGAATTTGAGCCACTGGTTACCGAGTTCTTCGCTAACGAATCAAAAACACCAGGCTCCTAACTGCTGGATACCGCGGACCGACTTCTGTGCGTCGGTCGCGAAATCGGCGCGACCAAAGGAGGGCGATGGAGCGCTGTCGCCCGTTGCCCAGATGGGCGCGACTCCAAGGACATGCTGCGCTCAGGCAGCACAGACCGGTACCGCCTAGAACTCATCGACGCACTGTTCAACGTCGAAAACACCGCCACGGTGCAAGGCGTCGAAATTGAACTGCTCTTCACCGAAGACCGGGACATCGGTCGCATCTCAAAATAGGTCGTCCTCGCGTGTCACAACTTGAGTCACAAAATGCACAACACCAAGCGAACTCAGGCTCGCAGCCAGCCAGCCTGCCGAAGCCGCTGTTACCGCCGATGACGAGTCGTTCCGTTCCAGCCACCTCGCATCCCCGAGGGGGGGAAGGGTCCAACTGGGCCGCCTCCAGAGTCACCCGAGATTCCAGCCACCGCACATGGAATCAAAAAGTCCAGAGAGCGACTCATAGGCTTCGACGGTGTCAAATACGCTCGCCCTTCTCGCCGCGCTCTTCTGGGGATTTGCGGCGTTTGCTGGCGGTCAAGCGGCACGCCGCTCCCACCTGTTCTCCGTTCTCGTCCTTGACCAGATCCTCGCAGCACTGTTTTCGATTCCGCTCGCCTTCTTCATTGCAGACGAATTCCTCTTCAGAGACTTCCTAATTGGTGGCGCTTCCGGACTATTCGGGTCAGCAGGGGTAGCGTTCTTCTACCTCGGCCTCCGGACCAACATGGTCACGGTTGCCCCCATAGCGGGCGTGGCAGGCGCCTTTCTGCCTCTGCTCTGGGGGCTTGCCCTGGGGGAACACCTCTCTCTCTTACAGCTATTCGGAGTCGTGCTAGGGCTTCTCTCTATCGTCCTCGTATCCGCTTCTGGAAGGGGAAAGTTGAACCTCCAGCTTGGCCCCATAATCAACGGCTTACTGGCAGGCATAGGATTCGGCTTCGGCTACATAATTCTCGACAGCACGAATCCCAGTACGGCTCCGTGGCCAATCGCTGGCGCCCGCGTCGTGCCGGCCACTCTTATCGTGCTGGCCATTGCAAAGGCTCCATGGCCAGCAATCGCCTCCACCCGAGCACGACCGTTCATCGTGGGGGCAAGTTTCGCTGATGTTCTTGCCGCAGTCCTTTTCCTAGCGGCCCTAAACAGCGGCCTTCTGAGTATCTCCACGGTCCTGAGTTGCCTGCACCCGGCGGTAACCGTGATCCTTGCTCGTGTCTTCCTGCGTGAGCGCATGTCGGCTAGCCAAAGCGTTGGGCTAGTCGCAGCACTGGCAGCAATCTCGATGATCACTGCTGGCTAATCAGCTGGTGCTATCAGAGGGCTTCGCGGCGTCGATTCCACCCTCTGCAGCGAGGAAGCGACTGCGCACGTGGGCCCATCTCTCACCACCGTCGATCGTGAGGCATTCTCCGGTCACAAAGTCGGATTCGACGAGAAACCGCACTGCAGCTACCACCTGCTCAGCGTCCCCCCAAGTTCCCTTGAGGGTCCGTTGGGCCAGGTGCTCGATTTGTTCTTGGGTAAAGCGCGTCGCCGGAATCGTGGGCCCCAGTGCGATGGCATTGGCGCGAACTGTCGGTGCCAACTCAACTGCTAGTTGTCGGGTGAGAGCGAGAAGGGCTGCTTTGGCGACAGAGTGAGCACCTCGGTTTGGCCAAGGATTCCAAGCAGAGAGGTCAACCAAATTGATGATTGAACCGTTGCCCCGTCGAATCATCCCAGGGGCTAACAGGTTNGATAGGTGGTAGGGGCCGTGNAACACAACATCGAAGGATTCGTACCATCCCCGATGGTCCTTAGTCGGGAATGGAGTGGGGGTGAATGAGGAAGCGTTNTTGACCAGAACGTCAACTGGTCCAAGATCCCGTTCGACTTGTTCGACGGCTCTAAAGCAGTTCTCTGGTTCAGTTAGATCAAGCTCGATAGCGCAGGCGTCAACCCCTCTAGTGCAGAGATCCTCCAGAGTGTTCAAGGCCTCGTCATGGGAACTCCGATAGGTGATGGCGACATTTGCGCCTCCGTCGGCTAGTCCCTGGGCTACGTGCCGCCCAATGCGGGTGGCTGCGCCAGTGACCATTGCCGTGGCCCCATTTAGATCCACCGACGGAGTGTACGGGCCACCACGGTTTGGTCGAGGTGGGATGTAGGTTCAGTAGGTACCGGGATGACCACGGAGCCCTAGTTGGGGACATGCAAGGACAGGAACCGCAGTGAGCGGTCTACCGAACTGGTCGGTGTTTGAGGAGCCTCTGGAGCCGTGGGGGGAGACCGGTCTGTGACTCTGCCGCTAAGCGTCAACCTGATGCCGAAAGGTCCTGTGTCTGAAGTGGCCGAACTGGCCGTTCTGGCCGAGCAGCTCGGCTACAGCCGGTGCTGGGTCTACGACGAAGGACTGGTAACCCGCGATGTCTACGTGACCCTGGCTGCCATAGCTCTGGCCACCGAGCGAATCCTGCTCGGACCGGGGATCACCAACCCTTACGTACGCCACCCCGGGGCGACGGCGGCGGCTGTGGCCACAATCGACGAGTTGTCCGGTGGTCGAGCCTTCGTGGGTTTGGGGGCCGGCGGAGGGCTAACCCTCAATCCCTTGGGCATAGACCGTCGTCGGCCCGTGGTCACCGTTGGTCTCATGGTTTCGGCCTTACGGAACCTGTTCGCTGGAAAGACTGTGGATCTCGATGGCGAGGTGTTTTCGCTCAAATCGGCATCGCTCGACTTCGGTCGGTCGAGCATTGAGGTCATTCTGGCCGGTCGGGGTCCGCGGATGCTCGCCCTTGGCGGCGAAGTCGCGGATGGATTCAACCTGAGTTATATCCACAAAGATCTCCTTGGTGCACACGTGTCGACTCTTCGTTCCGCTGCACGATCTCACAACCGGCGATTCTTGATCACCTACTCAACAATGTTGGTTACCTCAGAGGAGGAGTTCCGAGAAGCTCGTGCCACTTTGAGCTTCCGGTTGGTTGATTCTCCGATTGCGGTCCGGGAACTAATTGGAATGACTGAAGCCGAGGGTCATGAGATTCGTGAGGCCCTCGCTCAGGGAGGAACAGCCGTTGCGGCTGATCTTGTGCGGGAGGAATGGGTGGCCCAATTCACGATTGTTGGTTCGCCTAGAGAAGCTGGCGCTGAACTTCGTGATCTGCTTGCCCGACAAGGGGTCGACGAATTTCAACTCCCAGTGCAGAGGGCAGAGGGGGCAGCCGCGCTTATCGAACGAACGGCAGAAATGGTGGCCAGGAGCTAAGGGAGAACTGGCAGCCTCCGTTGTCGACGCTTTTAGGGCCTGGCACGAGTGTGGAACCTCCCCCACTTATCGGGTGAAACCTCCAGTCAGCGTCTTATCAAACCCCAGTCGTCGCAAGGCACCGGCAGAACTGCGAACACGCC
>PBOU01000032.1 GCA_002724415.1 Planctomycetaceae bacterium | reverse complement strand
GGTGCACGAGGCGTGCTGGTTGGGCCAGGTGATCTCGGGCAGTTTTCCGGCGGGAAAATCGGCTTGCCACAGATCTTTCCCCGTGAGTGCATCGAAGGCGGAGACGACAAACTTCTCCTTCCCTTTTTCTCCGGTGACGGCTGTCTCGATACAGCGACCTCCCGAGATGATCGGGCAGGCAATGCCTNTTCCCAGTGTTTTTTTCCAGGCGACGTTTTCGGTCGTCGAGAAGTTGACGGGAAGNTTNTTGCTGTCACTGGAGACGCCGGTTGCGTTGGGGCCGCGAAACTGGTCCCAGTCACCCGCAAGAGCGGGNACGGCAAGGAGGGAACTGACAGAAACANTCAAACACAGGGAGGGGAAAGAGCGTGACATGCATCGGTTTCCTGGTCGAAAAGGTGACGGGATGAACCTGTCTGAACTGACCATAACCGGGCCGCACAGTGGACTTCAACCGGGACGGCGGCGGTAATTGACTCCGGCCAAGTTTGTGCGAGACATCTTTTTTTGATTTCAGTCGTGACAGCCTGATTCCGATGAACCTATAATCAGTGTCGCAATTTGAACCTGCGGCGACACGAGGGTTGCTGGTGTTGAAGTTGAATCGCGGAACAGTACATCGTTGGTGCCCGCGGCCGATGGCCGTGTTGGCCCTGATGTCTGCTGCGATCTTGACTGTCCCCGCATGGATCTGGGCCGACTGCTGTTGCCTGTCGGGTTCCACGGAGATGGCAACGGAGGTTGTCGAGCCGTCGTGTTGCCACACGGCGAAAGTGACAAAAACTGTCTCACCGTCCTCCCGTTTGCCTCGGATCAAGACGTCATGCGAATGTGAAGCCCGCGTGGCGACCTGGCATGCGACGATCACNNAGCGACAAGTGTTNCCCGAGTTGAGCGAGATCGCCTCGATTTCANCTGAGGCCGATTTGCACGTTGCTGTTCGTGAGGTTCCGGCNGNGCNGAANGGATCGGAANTGGTCGGACGCTCNGGCTCCCGTTGGCACGTTGTGCTCTGTCGTTGGTTGGCGTGACATGGGGCCCGGCGTGGCCGTTTCCAGAACCGTTGGTCGTGTGAACCCCTGACGGTCTGCGGCGTCCGCCCGGTGAACGGCGTCTCATCCGAGGCGTTGTCCGGCGCCTGGCCTCGGAAACCCAACCAGGCAAGTTGAAGGGGTTCGACGAAGAGACACTTTCACAACCATTTCGTGTTATCGAAAATGTGAGGTAAACAAGATGGCTCGTAAAATTCTGATTGCAGCGTCGTTGTGTGTCGCCGTGCTGATGACCTACCAGGTCAACACCGCCGCCGAAAAAGGCAAGGTCAACCTCAAGGGAGTCAACTGCTTCCTGAAGAAGACCAAGGACGGCAAGCCGATTGCCGTGAAGGCNGCCTGCTCTGTCGACTACAAGGGCGCAAAAGTGTACTTCTGCTGTGGTGGTTGCAAGGCCAAGTTTGCGAAGGATGCAAAGTGCCGCGCTGCCAACGCCCACAAGGCAAACCACCAGTTGGCTGCCACTGGCCAAGCCACGCTGAAGAAGTGTGTTTTCTCGGGTGGAAAATTGAACCCCGCGACCAAGATCAAGGTCAACGGTGTTACGATTTGCTTCTGCTGCAACATGTGCAAAGGCAAAGTTCTGAAGGCCAAGGACCANGTTGCCCTCGCCTTCAGCGACAAGGCTTTTGCCAAGGGCTACGTTGTGGGCAAGTAAAAGCAATTTTGTCGCCCAGGCGACACGCTTGCTGATTCGGCAGGGCATTTCTTTCCGTCTGGGAAGAGATGCCCTGCTTTTTTGTTGCGAGGATGATGGGCGTGTTGGCCGCCAACCGTGGGGGGGAGGAGCGGTCAGTTGCTTCGCTGACCGGGCGTGACGGTGATTGTCCGTTTCCGCTCGTCGATTCCGGTGACCTTACCGAACTTGATGCCATCGATGATGGTCTGGAGCGATTGAGCCGTGGTGAGAATCACCGTGGTGGCGTCATTGCTTGAGGTCACATCGGGGGATTCGTCGCTTTTGGCAAGCCCGCGCAAGGCCGCGATGTGCCCACGGCGAGCCTTTTCGTCCATCGCTCCNTGNAGAACCACCGTGATGGTGGTGACGAGTTTGGAGTCGCGGGGTTGTTCGCTCGAGGAGGCGGCCAGGAGTGGGATGACCGCGAGTTGAGCGTCCGCGAGGGCCTTGTTGAATGCCTCGGGAGTGTCGGCCTTCTCCATGGCGGAGGTCGACGTGTCAACGGCGTCCAAGACCGACATCCACCGGTTTCGAGAAGCGGCGGTACCGGATTTTGGCATCGCGTCGACGGCAACTCGGCCGAGCCGCAGCAACTCGTCGAGGTCCACGGCGAGATCGGCCGGGAACCACTGTCCGTCGACAAGAACGAAGTTCCTCGATGGTGACGCGTTTCCGTCGGAATCGGGTGAGGTGATCTGCAATTGGGCCGTGGTGGCGCCGTGCTGGATGACGGTGACCTTTGAGGATGTCAGTTTTCCCAATGGGTCTGTGGGGTCGGCCGAGGAGAGCGAGTGGAGACGCTCCAGGAATTTGGTTCCCGTGCCCGCAAAGAACGTTTTGCCACTAAACGTCTTGAGAGTTTTTACCTCCTTCAGTTCGCTGGCCAACACGATGTCGAAAAGCTCAATCACTGTCGACCAGTTTTCATCCAACTGTTTCTGGTCCATTTCACGCAATGGCAATCCGGGGTTGTTGATGAGCAATTGCTTCTTCGACTTCGCCACTTTGACAAGTCGTTGCAATGAGGCGAACGTGCGGTCCCAGACCTTCGCGTCCACTTTTCCGGCAAAGTCCTGGACCAACTGGTCGAGGCCGTCCTGGTAACGCGAGGGCAGAAACGTCCACACCGGTTCCGCTTGACCATTTCGGACACCCGTGAGGACATTCCGGACTGCCGTTTCAGGGGGGGCGACTGCAGTAGGTGAGTCTTTTTTTGGCGTCGAGTTGGTCGAGTCCGTATCCACTGGCGATTCCACGCCGGGTGACGGGGCCTGGGGGTCAGGGGTGGCGGTGTCTCCACCACAACCGAGCGGTCCCCAGATGCTCACCGCACCCAAGGCCAACAGCAGTCCACACCTTGTCATTGATCGTTTCCGTCGTGGTTGCATTCGACTACTGGCCTCTCGAATTTGTCTGGGCGCCATCCTAACTGGATTCATCGGCTGGAGAAGTGGCTTGAGGCCAAAAAACAGGAGGTTTCTGTGCGCGCGCCGCTCCTTGAAAAAACGGCCCGGACCGAATAAGGTGGCAATTTGCGACAGTGATAATGTGTCGCAGACAGAATCGAAAACGCTTATATGTTCGACGGCAAGGATGGGTTGTAAGAGCAATGCACTTGCGAAACGTCGAATTATTCTGCGAGGTGGTGTCGCGGAGCAGTTTTTCCAAGGCTGCCAAGGCTCGGCAAATGAGCCAGTCGGCTGCGAGCCAGGCAGTGCAGACTCTAGAGGACCGTCTTGGTGCGGTGTTGATTGACCGGTCGCAACGTCCATTGTCACTCACCCCTGCTGGCCAGGTATATTACGACGGATGTCGGCGATTGCTGGACACGTTCCGCCAGGTGGAGGAACAGGTTTTCGCAATCAATGACCGTGTGACCGGACGGTTGCGTGTTGCCGCGATCTATTCGGTTGGGCTGCTCCAGATGTCCGAGACGGTGGTCAGGTACCGGGAAGGCTACCCGGATGTGTCATTGCAGTTGGATTATCTACATCCCGAGGAGGTGGCAGAGCGAGTCCGTGTCGGAGATGCCGACCTGGGGATCCTGTCCTTTCCGCGTGCGGGGGGTGATTTCACTGTTGTGCCTTGGCTCGAACAATCCATGACGATTGCTGTTCCGCCGGACCATCGTCTCGCTTCCCGGGATGGCAGTTCCGGGCCGGCGTCGGTGGAACTGATAGACGGTGAACCGTTTGTTGGGTTTTGTGGTGACCTACGGGTGCGACGTCGTATAGACCGCTGGCTGAAGGCGGCCGGCGTGTCGGTTGACGTGGTGCACGAATTCGACAACTGCGAGCACATCAAGCGGGCGGTCGAGGTGGGGTCGGGGGTGGCGATTCTTCCCGAACCGACTTTGCGCCGGGAATTGGAACAGGGGACTCTGGTCTCACTGTCGCTGGACGCTCCCGACTGGAAACGTCCCCTGGGTTTTATTCATCGTCGCAACCGTCAATTGACGACGGCGGCCGAACGATTTATCGAGAGGTTGCTAGAAAGTACTCATGGCCAGTAGACGTCAGAGCAGTCGATCATCGGGCCCGGTAGCGGAAGTTCCGGGCGGACAGGCGGCGGTGTTCCGAAATGGTCGTCCGGAAAAGTACGGATTGTATGATCCGGCCAACGAGCACGACAGCTGCGGCGTGGGCTTCGTGGCTCACATCAAGGGGCAGCGGTCGCGTCAGATTGTCGACGATTCGCTTCACATGCTGAACCACATGGTGCACCGGGGGGCATGCGGTTGTGAGCCGAATACCGGTGACGGGGCGGGGATTCTGACCGCCCTGCCCTACGAGTTCCTCGAACGTGTCGCCTCCGACGATCTCGGCGTGACGCTTCCCGAACGTGGCAGTTATGGTGTCGGCTTGGTTTTCTTGCCGAAGGACGAGGCTGAACGAGCGACCTGCAAGCAAGCGGTCAACCGGGTGATTGAAGAAGAGGGGCAGGTCCTGCTGGGGTGGCGGGATGTGCCGGTCGATCCTGATGGGGCTGATATTGGTCCGTCTGCCCGGGCGGCCGAACCGGCCGTGGAGATGCTCTTTGTCGGTGCTGCCGACGGGATCGGGCAGGAGGAACTGGATCGCCAACTCTTCGTGATTCGCAAGCGTTGCAGTCACGAGTTGCGTGGCAGCGAACTGCGAGAGGCACTCCTGTTTTATGTCTGTTCGCTGTCGACAAAAGTGCTGATCTACAAGGGGATGCTGACGTCCGAGCAGGTCCCGCTCTATTTCACCGACCTCCAGGATCCCGGTTACACCAGTCACCTGGCAATGGTCCACTCACGGTTCTCGACGAACACGTTTCCGAGTTGGGATCGGGCCCAGCCCAACCGTTTCATGAGCCACAACGGTGAGATCAACACGCTGCGGGGCAACGCCAACTGGATGCATGCCAGGCAGGGGTCTCTTCAAAGCGAACTCTTCGGCGAGGACATGTCCCGGATGTTTCCGGTTATCGAGCCGGACTGTTCGGATTCGGGGAACTACGACAATGCGTTGGAGTTTCTCTATCACGCGGGACGCAGCCTTCCAGAGGCGGTGATGATGATGATTCCCGAGGCGTGGCAGAATCATCACTCGATGTCTGAGCAGAAGCGTTCCTTCTACGAGTACCATTCGGCCTTGCAGGAGCCCTGGGACGGCCCGGCATCAATCTCCTTCACCGACGGCAAGTACATCGGCGCCGTCCTTGACCGGAACGGGCTTCGGCCGAGCCGTTTCTATGTCACTCACGACGACCGGGTGGTCATGGCCAGCGAGGTGGGGGTGCTGGAAGTCGAACCATCAAATGTTCGTCAGAAGGGGCGGTTGCAGCCGGGCAAGATGTTTCTTGTCGACTTCGAACAGGGGAAGATTGTCACCGACGAAGAACTCAAGAACGAGGTGTCGACCAAGCGGCCCTACGGCGAGTGGCTGGAAAATCAGCGTGTGCAACTTTCGGATCTGCCGCCAGCGGAGGCCTGCGAGGCGTATTCGCCGTCCGAGTTGATCAACCGGATGAAGGCCTTCGGGTACACGACCGAGACGTTACGGTTCATGCTGCTTCCACTGCTGGATCAACAAAAGGATCCCATCGGGTCGATGGGCAATGATGCGGCCCTGGCGTGCCTCTCGGATCATCCGAGGATGATTTATGACTACTTCAAACAACTCTTTGCCCAGGTGACCAACCCGGCGATCGATTCGATCCGGGAAGAGGTCATCATGTCGCTGGAATGTTATGTTGGTCCGGAAGGCAACCTGCTTGAGACGAGTGAGGCTCAGGCGCACCGCCTGTCGATCCCGCATCCGATTCTGACCAACGAGGAACTGGCATCGATCCGTTCGTTGGACTTTGGTCAGTGGACGACTCGTACTGTTGACATCACCTACCCTCGCGGCGAGTCCGCCAGTGGGTTGCAGCCGGCCCTGGACCGGATGTGTGCGGAGGTCGAATCCGCCATCGCGGCCGGTGACAGTTTCGTCGTGCTCAGCGATCGCGATGCCGGGCCCGACCGTATCCCGGTCAGTTCACTCCTGGCATGCGGGGCGGTTCACCATCACCTTGTCCGCAACGAACTGCGGACGCGGATCGGACTGATTGTCGAAAGTGGCGAGGCCCGGGAGGTTCATCACCACTGCCTGCTGGTGGGGTACGGTGCCGATGCGATCAATCCGTACCTGACTTTCGAAGCGATTTCCCAGGCCCGTCGCGACGGGTTGCTTGCCGAGTCGTGGACCGACGAGAAGATCGTCTCGGTGTATCGCAAGGGGGTTGCCAAAGGGATGCTCAAGGTGATGGGGAAAATGGGGATCTCCACTCTGCAGAGCTACAAGGGGGCCCAGATTTTTGAGGCGGTGGGTTTGGACGACGAGGTGGTGGAGCGGTGCTTTGTCGGAACGGCCAGCAGGATCAAGGGGGTCGGATTTGGGGTTGTTGCCGATGAGGCTTTGCGACGCCACGAACTGGGGTACCCCACGCGTGACGGTTCGTCCGAACCTGTTGGCAACTTGCCCAATCCGGGGCTGTTTCATTGGCGAAAAACTGGTGAAAAACATGCCTGGAATCCGTTCACAATTGCGAAAATCCAGGAGGCAGCTCGGACGGGTGACCGGACCGCCTATGACCGGTTTTCGAAACTGATCAATGAGCACACGACCCGGGAGTGTCACCTTCGCGGCCTGTTGAAATTTGCCGAACGCGAGAGCGTGCCGGTGGACGAAGTGGAGCCGGCTTCCGAGATCGTCAAGCGATTCTGCACGGGAGCGATGAGTTATGGCTCGATTTCGATCGAGTCCCACGAAGCGTTGGCGGTGGCCATGAACCGGATGGGAGGCAAGAGCAATACCGGGGAAGGTGGGGAGGATTATCGCCGTTTCGAGCCACTGGAGAATGGAGATTCCAAGCGGTCGGCTATCAAACAGATCGCCTCGGGGCGTTTCGGAGTCACCGCGTGGTACCTGACCAATGCCGACGAGTTGCAGATAAAAATCGCGCAGGGAGCCAAGCCGGGAGAGGGAGGCGAGTTGCCTGGTGCCAAGGTCAACGAGGTGATTGCGGCGACGCGGCACTCGACTCCGGGCGTGGGCCTGATCAGCCCACCACCCCACCACGACATTTACTCGATCGAAGATCTGGCCCAGTTGATTTATGACCTGAAAAACTCGAATCCGTCGGCACGGATCAGTGTCAAGCTGGTCTCGGAAGTCGGCGTCGGCACGATTGCCGCGGGTGTGGCCAAGGGGCACGCAGACAACATCCTGATTTCGGGGGCCGAGGGGGGCACCGGGGCCAGTCCGTTGACCAGCATCAAGCACGCCGGGTTGCCGTGGGAGTTGGGGATTGCCGAGACGCACCAGACTCTTGTGATGAACGATCTCCGTAGCCGCGTCCGTTTGCAGACCGATGGCCAGTTGAAAACTGGCCGGGATGTGGTCATCGCGACCCTGTTGGGTGCCGAGGAGTATGGGTTCGCAACCGCCCCGTTGATCACGCTGGGGTGCATCATGATGCGGAAATGCCATCTGAACACCTGTCCGGTGGGGATCGCGACCCAGGATCCCGAGTTGCGAAAGAAATTTTCCGGCAAACCCGAACACGTTGTGAATTACCTGTTTATGGTGGCCGAGGAGGCTCGTGAGATCATGGCCACTCTGGGTTTCCGGTCGATCAACGAGATGGTGGGACGGGTGGACGCGTTGGAGGTGAATGACGCGATCGATCACTGGAAGGCCCAGGGGGTGGATCTGTCATTGGTCCTGGCGCCGGCCTTGAAGCCGCATGAGGCGGTCGACGTGTATTGCACGCGTGAACAGGATCATGATCTCGCCGACGTGCTGGACAGGCGATTGATCGCCGAGACGGCCAATGCGATCGAGGATGGGGAGNCGGTGCGTCTGGAATTNCCGATCATCAACACCGACCGGACAACCGGAACGATGCTCAGTCACGAGGTGTCCAAGAAGTGGGGCGCCGAGGGCCTGGCCGAAGACACAATCCAGTTGAAGTTTGCCGGGTCGGCGGGGCAGAGTTTCGGGGCGTGGTTGGCTCCGGGAATCACCATGGAACTCGTTGGTGATTCCAACGACTACATCGGGAAAGGGCTCTCGGGGGGACGCATCATTGTGGCGCCGCCTGAATCGAGCACGTTTGCGGCCGAAGAGAATGTCATCGTCGGCAACGTGGCGTTGTACGGGGCCGTCAAGGGCGAGGCGTTTGTTCGCGGNGTTGCGGCCGAACGTTTTTGTGTCAGGAACTCCGGCGCTCATGCGGTGGTGGAGGGNGTCGGAGATCACGGTTGCGAGTACATGACCGGTGGTCGAGCGGTGATCCTGGGGCCGACTGGCCGCAACTTCGCTGCAGGAATGTCCGGTGGTATTGCCTACGTGTACGACCCGCCGGGTGACTTCCTCGCCCAGTGCAATCTGGAAATGGTGGAGCTGGAGCGGGTCGAGGATGAGACGGACGAACTGGAGTTGCGGGGATTGATCGAGAAGCACCAACGGTACACCGGTTCGACGGTCGCCGAAACGATTCTCAGCGATTGGGAAGCAGCCCTGGGATGCTTCCACAAGGTGATGCCGGTGGATTACAAGCGGGCGCTGGTCGAGATGGCTCGGGCGGCGGCCGAAGGACAGNCTGTTGAGTCGCACTGAGGNCCCGGGTGACAAGGACGGTGACGTCACGGGGCGGTGTCTGACTGCAGTGTTGAATTGAGGCCGACGACGATGGGAAAAACGACAGGGTTCATGGAGTACACCCGCGAGGCCGCGCCGTACCGTGATCCGGTGGCACGGCTGNGTGACTGGGACGAGTTCGTGGAACTTCCNGTGGTGGANCATCTGGCTCAACAGGGAGCCCGGTGTATGGACTGTGGCGTCCCCTTTTGTCACACCGGAGGCTTGATTGCCAACATGGCGTCGGGCTGTCCGATCAANAACCTGATTCCCGAGTGGAATGACCTGGTNTACAACGATCGTTGGCGAGACGCGTTGGACCGGNTGCACNTGACNAACAATTTTCCAGAGTTCACCGGGCGAGTGTGTCCGGCTCCCTGTGAAGGTGCGTGCGTCTTGGGGATCATCGAGCCTCCGGTGACGATCAAGAACATCGAGCAGGCGATCGTCGATCGTGGCTTCCAGGAAGGTTGGATCGAGCCCAACCCGCCGACGGAACGCACGGGAAAGAGCGTCGCCGTCGTTGGCTCGGGACCGGCCGGGCTGGCTTGTGCCGACCAGTTGAATCGGGCCGGCCACCATGTGACTGTTTTTGAGCGTCACGATCGGGTTGGCGGACTGTTGATGTATGGCATTCCGAACATGAAACTCGAAAAGCCTATCGTGCAGCGGCGGGTGGACCTGATGGCTGCCGAGGGGGTCGAGTTTCAGGTCAACACCGAGATCGGACGCGATGTCTCGGCGTCACAACTCCGGAACGATTTCGACGCGGTGGTTCTCTGCGTGGGGGCCACCCGGCCTCGTGATCTGCCGATTCCGGGGCGCGAGTTGTCCGGTGTGCACTTTGCGATGGAATTTTTGCATGCCAATACGCGTAGCTTGCTGGATTCGAAACACGGCGATGGCAACTTCATCGACGCCAATGGCAAGAACGTGATCGTGATCGGTGGCGGAGACACCGGGACCGACTGCATTGGCACTTCGATGCGGCAGGGGTGCAGCAATCTGGTCAATTTCGAAATCGTGCCCCGGCCGCCGGAAGAACGTGCGGAAAACAATCCGTGGCCGCAGTGGCCAAGGATCTTCCGAGTCGATTATGGGCACGCCGAAGCCGCCGCTGCCTTTGGTGACGATCCTCGTGAATTCTGCATCGAGACGGTCGAATTTTTCGGNAATGAAAACGGGGAATTGACCGGGCTGAAGACTGTCGAGGTTGATTGGAGTCGTCCNCAGGAAAACGGTCCCCCGTTCAGCCGTGTCGAGGGCAGTGAGCGATTGTGGGAGGCCGACCTGGTCTTCCTGGCGATGGGGTTTCTGGGGCCTGAACAGTTTCTCGTCGATGAACTGGGGCTGGAGACGGACCCGCGCTCGAATTACCAGGCCGAGTACGGTGAATTCGCGACCTCGCTGGAGGGCGTCTTCTCGGCGGGCGACTGTCGTCGTGGACAGAGCCTTGTGGTCTGGGCGATCGACGAGGGCCGCGGTGCAGCGAGAGAGTGTGACCGTTTCCTGATGGGCGAGTCGCGTTTGCCCTGATCTCGCGGGATTTCCCGACGGTGGACCAGGGACACGACGGCCTCGGAGTTTCAGGCGTCAATCTCGGTCAACCGCTGCTTGCTGTCGCCGATTGATTCGACATCTGCATCGAGTCGGTCGAGCATCGAAAGAAACAGGTCGTTGAGAGGCCGTTCGTCCTTGGCGAGGATGTGATGGCCGGTCTTGAGTGTCCGGCCGCCTCGTCCGGCGACCACCACGGGCAGGTCGTGGTGCCAGTGTTTGTTGCCATCGGACAGCCCGCTGCCGTACATGATCATGCAATTGTCCAGCAACGTCCCGTCACCCTCGGTGATTCCCCTGAGTTTACCGAGGAACTTGGCAAACTGTTCGACGTGCCACTGGTCGATTTTTTGGAGTTGGTCGACCTTGGCTTTCTCGTCTCGATGGTGTGAGAGGCTGTGCCAGCCGGAATTGACTCCGACCATCGGGTAAGTGCGATTGCTGCCGGCGTTGCCCAACATGTATGTGGAAACACGGGTCGTGTCAGTTTGAAAGGCCAGGGCGAGCAGGTCGTACATCAAGTTGACGTGCTCTGTCAGGTTCCGTGGGGTCTGGTCGGGAACCTTGAATTCACGAGGCCGCCGTTGTTCTGCGTCCTGTTCGGCTCGTGCAATTCTCTGTTCGATCTCCCGGACGCTGGTGAAGTATTCATCCAGCTTGGCCTGGTCGTTTTTGCCGAGGGTTTTTTGAAGGCGCTGTGCGTCGGCAGCGACCAGGTCGAGAATGCTCTTGCGAATGCGGCTGCGACGCTTTCGAACCTTCGCGTCCTCGGTGCTTCCGAACAACCTGTTGAAGACCGCCCGGGGATTGATTTCTTTGGCGACGGGTGTGGTGGCGGTTTTCCAGGCGACGTTCGAGGAGTAGGCGCAACTGTAACCGGAATCACAGTTGCCCGCGTTACGACCCCGTTCGATCCCGATTTCCAGTGAAGGCAGGCGGGTCCTTTTTCCAATCTGCTGCGCGGCCACCTGGTCGACTGAAACTCCCACCTTGATGTTGGCGCCGGANGTCTTGACCGGATGCGCACCGGTCAGGTAGCTCGCGGCACAACGGGCGTGATCACCCGGGCCATCACCCTTGGCCCGGCCGTTGTCCTGGGCCAGTCCGGTGAAGATGTTCAGTTCGCTGCGAAACGGTTCCAGTGGTTTGAGTGTCTGGCTGAGTTCGAAGTCGGTGCCGCTTCCCGTTGGTTTCCACGAGGGCATGATGGCCCCGTTGGGGAAGAAGACGAATGCGGCCCGCACTGGTGGAGTGGCGGCCGCAGCTGCTCGGGCCGGGGCCATGCCGTCGAGCATTGGCAGTGCCATCGCAGCCCCCAGTCCCTTGAGGAAACGTCGCCGCGGGATTGTTTTGAAACCACTCATGGCCTAGTCCTTTTCTCCTCGACGCATTCGGAACGGTTCGCTCAGGACCACGCCCGTGATCACTGACTGGAACCGAAACCCCTTGTTGCGACTCGCTGTCACGATTCTATCAACAGCACAACGGTCGTTGAACTCCAGTCCTCGCCCGAGGGCAAAGACCAGCAGTTTCCTTGTTAAGGATCGGCAGAAACGGTCCTGCCGCTTTTTGAGGATCTCTATCAATTCAAGCGGTGTTGAAAATGATTCATCGCTGGGCAGCTTGCCAGATGAATCGATCTTGTGCTTCCCGTCGGCATCCCGCCATCGGCCGATGGCGTCGAAGTTCTCGAAGCCGAATCCCAGGGCGTCCATCTGTCGGTGGCATATTGCGCAGGTGGCTTTTTGGCGATGCAGTTCCAGTTGTTTGCGCAACGAAGCGTCGGGCGCGGCCTTGCTGGCCTGTTCCAGTTCCGGAACGTTGGGTGGGGGTGGCGGGGGCGGGCTGTCGAGAATGTTCTCCATGATCCACTTTCCGCGTTTGACTGGTGACGTGCGGTCCGGGTTGGAGGTGAGCGTGAGGATACTGGCGTGGGTCAGGACACCGGCCCGATGATTGCCGGACAGTTCGATCCGCCGCATCTGGTTTCCCTCGACGCCGGGAATCCCATACAGCTTGGCAAGCGGTGCGTTGACGAAGGTGAATCGGCCGTCGAGGAACTGGGTGACGGGCAGGTTCTTGTTCAGGATTTCGGCGAAGAATAGTCCAGTTTCCTGCTGCATCGCCTTGCGGAGTGCGTCGTTGAATTCAGGGAACTGTTTCGGGTCGGGAGTCAATTCGTCCAGGATGCGGAGGTTCAGCCACTGGCTGGCAAAGTTGTCGACCAGTGAAATGGATCGTGGGTCGGCGAGCATTCGACGGACCTGTTGGGCCAGGATCTCGGGTTGGTTGAGTCGGTTTTGCTCGGCGAGTCGGAACAATTCATCGTCCGGCAGGCTGCTCCACAGGAAGTAACTGAGCCGCGTTGCGAGTTCGAAATCGGTCAGTGTTTGATTGTTTCCGGCGGTGCTTGGTTTTCCATGTTCGACTCGAAACAGGAAATGAGGAGAAACAAGGACGGCCTGCAGTCCAATCTGCATCGCTGACTCGAACGTCTCATCGCTGGCCTTGGCGGCCTCNGCGACGAAACTGGCAATCGGGTCGACCTCGGTGGCGGTCACCGGCCGCCGGAATGCTCGACGCATCAGTGGAGTGAGGTTGGCCCGGGCCGCCTCAAGGGCCGTNCGGTCCTTNNCCGGGCGGAAGTGAACAAGTTGTCGATGAGATTTGGGNAGATCCTCCGGTTTGACCTCCAGGGGGCCGATTACCTCGATGGCGTGAACNTAGGCGTTCCGGTCGCCACGCAGCTTGGGGTTGGTTTCATCCGGCTTGTAGTAATCGTTNATGAATTCGACCCGNATGGGGTGTGGCCCCGGGGTGATGGGCAGCTTGTGGTCGAGGGGCTGGCGGTCGGTTCGATTCTTGCTCTTGATGTCGTGTGTCTTGATTGGTTTGTTGTCGACGGAGAGCGTGACCCGGGCAGGGTCGGGGCCCGCCTGGTCCGCGGAGGCGATGATCCGGAGGACGTATTCTCCCCGGGCCGGGAATTTTACTACGGCACCGACGTGCCCCCGGGAGGCCATGATGAAACTCGATCCGGTGGCCCGAGCTCCGGAGTTCTTGTTGAGTTTGTTGCCGGTGAGTTTGCGATTGCGAGATTCAAAGGGATCAACCGGGACGATCGCCTTGTCGGCCACTTGTTCCGCAGCATCGAGGTATTTTTCGATCAGAAGTGGGGAAACGCTGAGCACGTCGCCGATGTTGTCGAAACCTTCTCCGACATCATCACTCGGGAAGTTCTTGGCCGGCTGGAAATCAACACCTAGTAAGTCGCGGATCGTGTTGTCGTACTCGGCACGGTTGAGTCGTCGGATCGTGACGCGACCCGGGTCCCGGACCAAGTCGCAGTCGATGTCGAAGAGTGTTTTGTCGAGGTATCCGACGACGGCCTGTCGTTGCTTGGAGTCTGGTTGTGTGTCGTGATCCGGTGGTGGCATCGCCCCCAGTTCCAGGTACTGAAGGGTCTTGGTCCACGTCTTGCGGTCCGCCTGGACATCCTTGGTCGAGGTGAACTTGTCGAGTCGCAGGCCGCCATTGTCGGTTTCCGGGCCATGACACTCGTGGCAGAAGGTCTTGAGAAAGGGCGCGACCGTCTTTTTGAACGGGTCGGGTGGCTTGGTGGCGGTGACGGCGCGTGTCGCGGATTGGGGGGTAGCGCGTTNCGCAGGTTTTGGTGCGGTTGTGGCTGCCAGCAAAGCCGGGGCGGTGGAGGTCGGAAGGTCGGTGGGGGCTGTCAGGAACCAGGACGCCAGCAGAGCGACAATTCCGGTTCCGGTGGCCGCTGCCAGGTGCCGATGCCAGGCGGGGCGCGGTGGGTTGCCGGGACGAGGATTTCGAGTCGTCACGAGCGACTCCGGGGATGAGACGGGCGGGGAGTGCGATGGACCAAGCGTCCATCGGTTGGGAGTGTGATTATAAACATCGGGAGCCACGGTCGCACAGAGCGTGTTCAGTTCCCGTGGTGCCTTTCGGCGGAACGTTCACGCCAACTCGTGACGGCCAGCCTGGCGTCGGGATGACCGGGCCAGCCCAGGGACAGTCCAAGGTAAAGCCCCGCGGAAGTGATGATCGAGGCGATGCCGCTGGTCCATCCGGTCCCCAAACACAGGGCCACGCCCCACCCCAACAGTCCCGCGAGCAGGCTGTAGCCAGCGGCGAGGAGGACGCTGTAGACGAGTTCGCGAGGGTTGTCGAGTCCTATGGTGTTCCGGATTGCCCACGAAGCGACGGCCAACATCATCCAACTGGTGAGCGAGGTGGAGATGGCCAGCCCGACCTCCTGCAGGGGGCCGACCAGCAAGAGGTTGAGTGTCAGGTTGGGTAGCAGGAGCCCGACCAGGCCGATTGCGGCCAGGTGCTTCCAGCGACCAAGTATCAGGACAGCTTGGACGAGTGCCAGGCCCGCCATCTCGGGGAACAAGCCCCAGGCATAACCAGCTAAAGTCCAGCCGAGTCGTCGACAGGCACTGCTGTCGAGTTGGTGCAAAGAAAGTTCCGGTAGCACGGTGTGGCCAGCGAGCAGTACGAGGCTGGAAATAGGCAACAGCAGGATCGCAGAAAACCGAATCACCCGGTTGCAGGCGTGCCGGACCCCAGCCTGGTCGCCGTCGGCGATCTGTTCTGAGAAGCGAGGCAGCAGGACCCAAAGCATGGATGCGACCAGGGTGCCGGAAAGGAAGTCTTTCCCGAGGCTGCCCCAGTAGAGGATGCTGAGCCTGCCTGGGGGCAGTCCGCCGGCCATCGCGCGATCGACCAGGACGTTGATTTGTCCGGCCGCGTCCAGCCACAGGAACGGGAAGACGACTGCCACGAAACCGAGGGAGCCCTCCAATGGCGAGCCGCCCGCGGTCAGGTACCGGTGCCCGCTGCGGTGGACGAATCCTGACAGGACGACTGCCTGGATGGCCGTGCCCTGCAGAAGGGCCCAGGCCAACGGGGCGGCGCCGTCGGTGGTGCCGTGGGTGAGCACAGCCAAGACGATGGCTGCCGTCGGGATCACGTGGGTCCATTGTGGCCTGGAAAAACTGTGCTGGGCGTTGAGCACCCCAGTCAGTGCCGACACGGCGGCGGTCGGAACAATCAGCAAAGAGACAGGCGTGGTCAACCGGGACAGCTCTCCGGCGAGCATCTGATAGCGGTGCGGGCTCAGCAGAAGTGGCCAAACATCGGGCAGCCCCCATGCCGCGATACCGGCCACCACGGCAGAGAACAGGATTACTTGTACCAGATACCGATTTGTGAACACCGCGAGTTGATGTGGCTCGCGGTGCTGTGCCGCCTGGACCATGAAGCCGCGTCGGATGGCCGAGAGATAGCACGCCATGGCCAGTGCCGGCACCAACATGCTCAACGCGTAGGCGTCGATCGCGTTGCCATCGCCGAAACGGCCGGCAACGAGCATCTCCTTGCCCAGCGATGCGATTCGGCACAATGCCAGGACTGCGGCCAGAATCAGGCCAGTTCGGGCAACGCCGCGTTGAGCGGGCATCCGTCTTCCTCGTCTCAGAACGGCTCAACATCGACCGGCGCAGATGGTACAGTAAACGGGCCAGCCTGTCTTCGGACCGGTGATGGTGTTGAGGCTGAAGGAGTCTCGTCGCACCAGGCTGTCATTTCCAAGCGCCAGGGTGAAACCCATGAAGTTCGTTGTCGGTTCCGGAATGTTGTCTCGACTTGTCCCTCGCGTCGTGTTGCTGGGGGCGTTGGCAGTGGCTGTCCCGATTCACGGTGGGTCGTTGTTGTTGGCCCAGGATGCCACGAAAGAGTCGAAGGCTGGGGATGACGCAGCGAAGCCAGAAGCCGAAAAGGCGTTGCCAGCCGGGCACTCCAATCATGGTGAAGCTTTCAACGAAGGGCCGCGGCAAAAAGCCTACCTGATGGGGAATACCGGGAACGTCACGTTTCCGGCCACGTGTGCGAAACCGCTCGTGCAGAAATTCATCAACCAGGGGGTGGGCCAACTGCACGGATTTTGGTTCCTTGAGGCGGAGCGGTCGTTTCGCCAGGCGGCGGCGATTGATCCGGATTGTGCGGTTGCCTACTGGGGCATGGCGATGGCCAACATCAACAACGAAAAACGAGCCAAGGGGTTTATCGCCAAGGCCGTGGCCCTCAAGGGCAAGGTGACCGAACGTGAGCGGATGTATATCGAGGCCGTGGATGCGTACGTCAAAGCTGGGTCCAAGAAGAACAAGGACCGTAGCCGAGCCTACGCCAAGGCATTGGAACGGATCTCGTACAAGTTCCCCGAGGACATCGAGTCCAAGGCCTTCCTGGGGCTTCAATTGTGGGGCAACCGTCGGCGTGGGTTGCCGCTGGACAGCTACCTGGCCGTCAACGCGTTGCTGGAGCAAGTCCTTGCGAAGAATCCGAAGCATCCCTGCCATCATTACCGCATCCATCTGTGGGATTACGAAAGAGCCGAAAACGCGTTGAACTCCGCAGCACGGTGTGGACAGGCGGCTCCCGGGATCGCACACATGTGGCACATGCCGGGACACATCTACTCGAAACTGAAGCGGTACGAGGACGCCTGTTTTCAGCAGGAGGCCTCCGCCCGGGTCGACCACGCACACATGATGCGGGATCGTGTGCTCCCCGATCAGATTCACAACTTTGCACACAACAACGAGTGGTTGTGTCGCAACCTGCTTTACGTTGGCCGAGTCAGTGACGCATTGAGCCTGGCCAAAAATATGCTCGAGCTGCCACGGCATCCGAAATACAACACATTGAAGAGATCTGGCAGCACCCGGTACGGTCGTATGCGGTTGCTGCAGGTGCTCAATACCTACGAATTGTGGGATGAGACAATTGCACTGGCCGGGACCCCGTACCTGGAGCCCACCGCAGACTTCAATGAACAGATCAAAAGAAGTCGGCAACTGGGCCGCGCCTATTTCCGGACTGGCAAGAACGAGCAGGGCAAAGAACTGTTGGCCTCGCTCGAAAAGCAGCTGGTGGAACAGCGGGCCGCGCAGGAAAAGGCCGGCGTGGCAGCGCGGGCGAAGTTGACTGGCGAGAAGTCTGACAGCAGCAAGAAGCCGGAAGCGAAGAAGCCAGAAGCGAAGAAGCCAGAAGCGAAGAAGCCAGAAGCGAAGAAGCCAGAAGCGAAGAAGCCAGAAGCGAA
>PBOU01000031.1 GCA_002724415.1 Planctomycetaceae bacterium | reverse complement strand
AAAAATTATATATTTTTAATAAGCTAACGCGTTAAACACTCCGCCTGGGGAGTACAGTCGCAAGACCGAAACTCAAAGGAATTGACGGGGGCTCACACAAGCGGTGGAGCATGTGGCTTAATTCGAGGCAACGCGTAGAACCTTATCCTGGGTTTGACATGTATGGATGGCTCGCCTGAAAGGGATGAGTCTGCCTTCGGGTGAAACATACACAGGTGCTGCATGGCTGTCGTCAGCTCGTGTCGTGAGATGTTGGGTTAAGTCCTTAAACGAGCGCAACCCTTGTCCTTAGTTGCCAGCGGGTCATGCCGGGGACTCTAGGGAGACTGCCGGTGTCAAACCGGAGGAAGGTGGGGACGACGTCAAGTCATCATGGCCTTTATGCCCAGGGCTGCACACGTGCTACAATGGGACGTACAAAGGGAAGCAAACTCGCGAGAGCAAGCAAATCTCAAAAAGCGTCCCTCAGTTCGGATTGCAGGCTGCAACTCGCCTGCATGAAGTCGGAATCGCTAGTAATCGCAGGTCAGCTATACTGCGGTGAATATGTTCCTGAGCCTTGTACACACCGCCCGTCAAGCCACGAAAGCGGGGAGCGCCTAAAGTCGTTTTCTAATACTTCGGTTAGGGAAGCGCCTAGGGTGAGTTCCGTGATTGGGACTAAGTCGTAACAAGGTAGCCGTAGGGGAACCTGCGGCTGGATCACCTCCTTTCTAAGGATAAATTGCTTCTCGATGTGAAAGCATACGAGAAGAAAACGATCCGATGGATGCTTCGGTATCCATCACACTGATGACGTGTCCCGGAGTTCCGGTCACCAACCAAAACTGTAGCCCCGGCTCATCTTCGGATGAGCCGGGGTTTTTTTGCGCGCAGACAAGCCCCGCTCTCAACGTCGGGGAAAACAGCCCAGCCGGCACGGCCCGGCTCACTCCACCGTCACGCTCTTGGCCAGGTTCCGCGGACGGTCCACGTTGCAGCCACGCAACAACGCGATCTCGTAGGCCAGCAACTGCAACGGAATGCTCGTCACCAGCGGCTGAAGGAACTCGGGAACATCGGGGACCGAAATCACTTCATCGGCCAGTTGACCGATTCGGTCATCATCTCGCCCTGCAATCGCTATCACCGGTCCACCCCGGGCCTTGATCTCCTCCAGGTTGCTGATCACCTTCTCATACACACCGCCTCGCGGCGTGACGAACACGCTGGGAGTCTGGCGATCGACCAGCGCAATCGGACCGTGTTTCATCTCGGCTGCCGGGTAGCCCTCGGCGTGGATATAGCTGATCTCCTTCAGCTTCAATGCCCCTTCCAATGCCACCGGGAAATTGTATTGTCGCCCGAGGTAGAGAAAGTTCTCGCAGTCGGCGTAGCGCATCGCCACCCGACGCACCCGGTCATGACACTCCAGTGTCTCGGAAATCAGCTCCGGCATCCCTTGCAATGCCTCGACAAATGATTGCCCGGCCCGAAATGACATGTGTCTCATTCGTCCCAGGTACAACGCCAACAACGCCAGGACAGTGACCTGCGACGTGAATGCCTTGGTCGAGGCCACACCAATCTCGGGCCCCGCGTGCAGGTAGATGCCTCCATCGGCCTCACGGGCAATCGTCGAGCCAACGGTGTTGCAGATGGCGAGAGTCTTGTGGCCCTTCCGCCGGCACTCTCGCAGGGCCGCCAGGGTGTCGGCCGTTTCGCCACTCTGGGTGATTGCAAACACCATCGTGTTGTCTGTCAGTGGTGCGTTGCGGTACCGCAATTCGCTGGCGTATTCGACCTCGGTCGGAATCCTGGCGAATTCCTCGAGCAGGTATTCACCCACCAGTCCCGCATGCCAACTCGTACCACAGGCCGTCAACACGATGCGATCAATTCGCCGGACTTCGGCGAGATCCGCGTTCAATCCACCAAACACCGCCGTCGCGTCATCGAGATTCAAACGACCTCTCAGAGCGCTGCGAACACTCTCAGGCTGTTCATAGATCTCCTTGAGCATGTAATGAGGACAATCGCCCAGTTCGATATCAACCGCCTCATCCTGGATCGTCTGCACCGGGATGTCCCGGATTCCCGCATCACGATGCCGCACCTCGATTCCGTCACTCCCCAGTCTCGCTGTGTCGTGGTCATCCAGGTAGACAACATCACGCGTGTAGCCAATCAACGGACTGGTGTCACTGGCCAGGAAAAACTCCTGGTCGCCCACCCCGACAACCAGTGGGCTACCACAACGGGTTGTCCACAGGTGACCTGGACAATCCCGAAAGAGCACTCCCAGTCCATAGGTCCCCTTGAGTTCTCCCAGGGCAGCCTGCAGAGCATCCCAACAGGTTTCGGGGTCGTCAGCGGCCCGCCCCGATTCAATCAACTGATCCAGTTTCCAACCGATCAACTGGGCAACCACCTCGGTGTCGGTGGTCGACCGGAACCCACGACCGCTCATGGCCAGTTCCGATTTCAAGCGGTCGTAGTTCTCGATCACGCCGTTGTGAACAATCACAACACGACCGGTTTCATCCCGGTGCGGGTGAGAATTGATGTCCGAGGCTTCCCCATGAGTTGCCCAGCGGGTGTGGCCGATACCGATCGAACCGGCCACNGGCTGCAATTCCAGNATCTCGATCAGGCCGGCCACGCGTCCCAGGCGTTTTCTGACCTCGATCTCGCTGTCATCAACCACCGCGATTCCAGCACTGTCATACCCACGGTATTCCAACCGCGAAAGACCTTCCAACAGAAGATCCGAGGCGGGACGGTGCCCGACGTAACCAACAATCCCACACATGAATTCAACGCCCGGAACGAGTCCTTGGAGGATCGCCTCACCCGGAATCCCGGGGAGCGACCGGACGATAATTCAACGCCGGTCCAAGCGTCAAGAACGACTGGGCCGCGCCGCCGTCCCGGTTGTCGCCTTGGACTTGGTGCCCTTGTTCGACTTGGGGGACGGGGTGGACGTTGGCGAGGTGGTCGCGGAAGGTTGCGACGGCTTGTAGTTGGCGGGACGTTTCTCGGTCAACCAATCGGTGACCGGCTTGAGCGTTTCACTGGAAATCGCCTGGTAGTACTGCTTCCCATCGGCGGCCACCGTCGGCTGCACAATCACATGNGCAACCAATGGGACAACCTGCCGATAGGCATCCTGGACGCTCGCCGTGGAAACCTGTCCGAGAAGACCNGCGGGTTTGCCGGCCACCGTCAACTCGTCCTTGTTCACCGCCTTGAAAGCAAAATACAGTTGCTGGAAACACCGTGGNCAGAACCCCGAGGTGGGAGCCTTGTTGTAGGCTGCTGACATCTGGCCAGCCAATTCCACCAGCTGATAACTCCGCAACCCATCGTCAAATGCAGCCAGCGGAGCCCGGCCGATCGCCTTGGCCGCTGCCGTACGGGCCAGGAAATGACGATTCGGATCAGCCATCACACCCGCCAATTCGATTTCCACGAACGGCTGGGCCTGCTTGTTGACCATGATGCCGACTCCAGCCAGCCCCTCAACCAGGACTTCCTGGTACCAGATGTGCTGGAGATGGTGATCGACCCGCTGCCTGACCGGATCCCGCTGAAACGGACGCTTCAACTGGTTGACNAAGCACTCGGCCACCCGCAGTCGCAGGTCATACGGGGCATCCGGCTGACCGGTCTGCATCAGGCGAACCAGCCCACGAACNGCCACAACCTTGATCGCGTCCAACTGCCGGGGTTCGTTGATCACGTCACACAACGGGTAGGCCGCATCGGTGTAACGGGCAGCTGGAATTCCCTTGGCCGGGTCACCTTTTCGAACAACCAGCTCACCCAACAGGTAAGCGACGTTCAACCGGACATGGAAGTTCTGCAGTCCACCCTGGCCACCAAAAATTGAGCGTGTCGAATACCGTTCGAAGAACCGCACCGCCTCGCCAGCCCCCTTGACGTCTCGCAACCCNTCAAGAGTGTCAGCTTTGAAGCTCTGCGACACCCTCTTGCCGGTCTTCGAATCAGGCCGAGTGATCACGACAACGATCTGTCGACCATTGTTGTGGGTGATTTTGAAGTGTGCGGTTTCAAGCAATTCCGAGAGTGCCTGCTTCAATTCCAACAAGACGAAACTGCGGACCTGCGGAGACTTGGCCTGCAACTGAACCATCTGCCGAATCTCGCGNCGACGGACGGGCAGGGATTCGCGGTTCTTGGGCATTGTCATGCGTGCCACCACCCAGCGAATCCCGGCCTGGATATCTTTTTGAGCTTTGGACCCGAGCCCGGGAGCACGAACGGCCTTCATGAAGGCCGAGTATCCCGAGCGGCGAAAAGCCAGTTCGTCTTTTGCGGTCAACAGGGAATTGTTGAGTCCCATGACCTGTGGCAACGGCGGGGGAGGCACAAATCCCACCGGCAAAGGCGGTCCGGAAGGACGAACCGCCTTCTTGGCTTTTGGGGCTGCCGCCTTCTTGGCTTTTGGGGCTGCCGCCTTCTTGGCTTTTGGGGCTGCCGCCTTCTTGGCTGCTTTTTTATCGGTACCCTGGGCGTAGACCGACATGCCGGTCAGCACCAGGCCGACACAAGCAGTGGCACAAGCAATCAATCCACCGAGACGGACCGATTCGCAGTTCGCACCCGAATGTCTCAAAACCAATTGTCCCTTCCATCACACGACAAGAACCGACGAACGGGGGAGGTCAAACCGACGACCACCGGACAACGGATCCGCTGACTCTCAAATTAGCGTCAACAATGGGGATTTACCACCGGCCCCAACCCGACCTCATGACTCAGTTGTTGTACCTCGCACCCATCCCAAACTCCCCATTCGGCCATTCCGCCATCTGGGTCGAGTGAATCGGGACTACGTCGCTGTGAGATGTGGAGTTTCGGGAACCGAAAAGATGTGATGCCACTGGAAAACGGTGAGAAGGGATGAGTCGGAAAAGGACCGTTCCCAGTGATCTACACTTGGTTATCACCCCGAAATTCACGGGTGTCAAGCCGATTCGTCCCACACGGACACTCGTTTCGTGTCATGGGTCCCGTTAGAGCCTAACAGGATGCCATGACCGGTCGTGTCCGCTCCGGGTCGNAGGATTGTGACGATTGTGCGGCGATGACCTCGTGACATGGCCGATTGGCTCAGTCACCACGCGCGAACTCAAAAACCCGGGTCGGCCGGGCCAGCCGGAAGTAATCAGGAACCGGCAGAATGATCGAATCGGTCAGTGAGCCAGCGTTAAACGCGATCCGTTCGTTCTCTTCCACCGCCGAATCCACGTAAAGCGGAAACGCCAGGATCGGCTCGCCAAACGGCGGCACGCTGCCGGGAACAAGCCCCGGTCGCCCGTCCGCGGCGGTCAATTCGCTCAATTCCTCGGCGGTCGCAAACCTCAGCTTCCGGACCCCCAGATTTTTTCGGATGGTTCCCGAATGAGCACGACGGTCGGCCGGCAACACGAACACGGCAAAGTCGTCATCCAGTTTCATAACCAGAGCCTTGCCGCCGTTCTTCAGTTCCTCACCGCGGACCCGGGCCGAATCCTCGGATGTCCGAGTCGGCTCGTGATGCACCTCACGAAACGACACGCCGTCCTCGGTCAGCCACCGACGAATGGACTCCAATACTGTGGTCATGGTTGAGGAGCATATCGAAACTGTTCGGGTTTGACAGCCCACGGGGTTTCTTCGACGATGCCCCCCGTCCACCGTCCAACCAGGAATCGCCACTCATGTCATTNCCAGATTCTCGGCAAGCCACCTCGGTCACGACTCCATCGCACCAGACGAATCGACAGGTTGGACCATCACCGACATCCGATGAATCCGCGTGTGTCACCCCGGCCTGCCCGGTGTGTGGTGGTCAGTTGATTGAAATCCGTCACAAGCTGACCTGCAGCCGTTGCCACGCGATCTGCGAAACCTGCTGCGAAGGTGGCCGGGGCTAGCCGTCGTGGTCACCGAAAGGACCAGCGGATGAGCATTCGCGAATTCGCCGAGCGGGTGCTGTTGAGCCAGTCACTGGACGAGAAGTTGTCTCCTCCTCCCGAGGAACTCGACGACACCGCCCCCGGCCTGGCGGTCTTTCCACCTCGGCCGGGACGTCCGGCGGAACTGGTCATCGCTCCCCGACGATCGACTCCACAGATGCCAGCCCCGGGCGCAATGGAGCGGATCGAATCGCGAGCCATCGCCCACCACATCATGGCCAATCACGAATTGCAGGCGCTGGAGGTGATGGGACTGGTGCTGTGCGGTTTCCCCGAGGCACCGGCGGAATTCCGGACAGGCCTGGTCGAGATCATGGCCGACGAGCAGCGACACACCCGCATGCACATCGAACGCGCTGCAGCCTGCGGGCTGACTTTCGGTGACCTNCCGGTGAATGGCTACATCTGGAAGAAGTCCCAGGACTTCACCTGTCCCCTGGACTACCTGGCCGGTTTGCCGTTGGTCTTCGAGGGGGCCAACCTGGATCACACACTGGCCTTCGCAGCGATATTCGACCGGGCAGGCGACACGCGAGGAGCGGCTGTTCTCAGGACGATTCACAGGGACGAAATCCGACACGTGCGGTTCGGCATCGAGTGGCTCAGGCGAATGAAGCCACCGGGAGACAGTGACTGGGACACGTTCGCACGTCACCTGCACTGGCCACTGCGACCATCCAAGGCCCGCGGCGAGNCATTCCAGCGAGACGCTCGGCTGGAGGCCGGGCTCGAAGCCGACTTTGTNGACCGACTGGAAGCACTCGANATGGGTGAGTGAACCGGCTGGTTCAACTGGCCGANACCGACTGGCTCAGTTCATCCTCCAGGTAGCTCATGCGGTCCTCGACCAGCGCGTGATTGCGGTTCCACGGTTGAGGAAACAGGATCGCCCGTCCACCGCGTTCCCGAAACCGATCGACGTTGGTGTCGTTGTCGTCGATCAGCAACTGNTCGGGCCGGGCGCAAACCCACTTGGGAGGGCCAATCAGGAACCTGCGAAAACCGCGGCCGAAACGTCTCTGNAACCAGGTGATCTTGCCCGCNGCACAGAACGGGTCNCCGCTGGGACTGGTCAGGATACACCACGGACCGGTCGACTCGACCAGTTCGAACAGGTCATCGCACCATGGGTAAGGCTCAAGCGTCGCCCAGAAATCCGCTCCGGCCTCGGCAATCGGCCCCCAGAACTCCGGGCCGCTGATCCCCATCACCTCCGACATGTCCCATTCGCCAGCTGGCCAGTCCTGGAGGACCTCGAGCCGATCGTGCAGGCGAAGGGCNGCGGTGACAAAGTCNACCAGCACGCCNTCCATGTCGACCAACAAACCCAGTGCATTTGAATCCCCAGAATTTGTCACGGCGTCGCAAACCTCGTACAAGCGGCTAAACTGGTCAGTGGGCCGGTCGAGAATACCGGTCGGGATTCAAAAGGAAAACCAATGATTCGCTCACACCGCCTGATACTGCTCACGCTCGGACTCCTGGCCACGNTGACCGCCCGGTCCGAGGCACACTTNCTGTTCATCCGAATCGGAGGGCAAGCCGAGGCCGGACGCNAGGTCGNCGTGTTCTTCAGNGAGATCGCCCGGGCCGGNGACCCGCTGTTCGTCCCCCGGGTCGCCCACACGAAGCTCTGGATGCAGACCACCCCCGGCAAGTTCCAGCCACTGGTGGTTCGCCCGTTGCCCGACCGCCTGCGGTCCCGGCTGCCGGCCCGCGGCGCGGTGTTTGTCAGCGGCGAATGCACCTGGGGCGTGCTGACCCGGGACGTGCCGTTCCTGTTGAGATATTTCCCCGGTGCCATTCATGGAGACGCCAAGACACTCAACTCGCTCAAGCCCCGGCCCAAGGTTCCACTGCAGATCATCCCCACGGTCCACAAGGACCGGATCGAAATGGTCGTGCTCGCCGACGGCAAACCACTCCCCGGTGCCCAGTTCACCACCGTCGACGACGACCTGGTCAACGAGGAACTGAAAGCCGACAAGAACGGTCGCGTGGTCTTCCGGCCGGACACCGAGGGACATTTTTGTGTCTACACCAAGCGGGTGACCCCCGGCGAGGGAACTCACGACGGCAAGAAGTACACCGAGACGCGGGACTTCGCGACGCTGGCTTTCCAGTGGCCGTTGATCTCCAGCGGTGGTGACGAGGACGCGATCACCCTGTTCGAGAACGCACTGGCCAAGCGGGCCAACTGGGCCGGTTTCCCCGGCTTCACGGCCGCCGTCGGTGGCCATGTCGACGGACGGGCATTCGGTGGAACTGCCAGGGTGTCGGCCGACGGCACCGTNGCACTGGACATCGACGAGAAGCACGCCGTCGAGTGGGTCGAGGACCAACTGGGATCCATGGTGCTTCATCGTCGTGCCCCGACAAAAAAACGAGCCCGTCCGGTGCTGCGATTCGCCGACCAGGACGAGGAACACCCCCTCGGTCGATTGTTGACGTTCGTCGGTGGTGCGATGGCCTCCAGTTACCGCGTCCGGGACGGCGAAATCACCGTGGTCAATCGCGCGATCGGNCCCCAGCACATGACCATCACCGTGTTGGGCAACCNGCCGAACGCCGAGGGCAAGTCGCTGCCGCGGTCCTACTCGGTGCAGTACTGGGACGGGAAGACCGGCAAGTTGCTCAGAACCCAGAGCATCCAGAACCGCTGGACCCGAGTCGGCCGCTTCGACCTGCCCACCCGGTTGACCGTCACCACGGCGTCACAAACCGGACTGAACGTCCGCAGCCTGAAACTGGCCAAGCACAAGNTGCTGGTGAAGGCCGCACCGTAACGGGTTCCGCGTCAGCCGTTGGCCAACGGTCGGAGGACGATCCTCACCGGCCGTATCATCCATCCTCGAACGTATCGTCNACGATCGCCGCCCCCACCGCATCACCGAAGGTGTTGGTNGCCGTGCGGAAACGGTCNAGCAACCAGTCGACCGAGAGNATCAGNGACACGTATTCCAGNGGCAGNCCGACGGCGTTGAGCACGATCATCATCGTCACCAGTCCGGCCTCGGGAATNCCCGCCGCNCCGATCGCTGCNAGTGTCGCGGTGACGGCGATGATCACCTGNGTGGAAAATTCCAGCTGGAATCCCGCNTCGATCCCTTCNGGACTCAACATGTACACCTGGGCAATGAAAATNGCCGCGGCCGCTTCNTAGAGTGCCGTTCCNTCCATGTTGATCGTGGCNCCCAACGGCAGCACGAAATCCACNGATCGCTTCGACACCCCGGCCTGNTGGGTGGCACATTCCATGGTCACCGGCAANGTGGCCGACGAACTGGCTGTNGAAAATGCCGTCAGCAACGCACGCGACATGTTCCTCATGAAGTGGTAGGGGTTCTTTCGCTTGAAGATCCAGTACAGCAATGGAAGCGTGCCAAAGAGATGAGCACCCAGCCCCAGCAGGACCGTCAACACGAACGAGCCGGTCTGGGACAACGTCTCGATGAACTCGCCCTTGGCCTGGGCCTCGCCGAATCGNGANGCCACCAGGCANAAAATNCCGACNGGAGCCAGGTTCATCAGCAACATGACGAATGACATCAACGCCGTGTTTGCTTCAGAGATCAGCTCGGTCATGTCGTCCACCTTGGTCCCCANGGTGGTCAACATGCCGGCGAAGATGATCGAGAAGACGATCAGTGGCAGCAACTGCGTTTCGGCTGCTGCGGCGAAGAGATTGTCGGTGAAGAGCATCAACAGCAGGTTGGAGAAGATCGTGCCCATCGATGGCCCTTCCTCACCCTCCTCCTCTTTCTCCTTGGCAAGCTGAGGAAAGATCTGCTCGATCTTGCTCTTGTCGAGTCCCGACTCCCGCGACATCGCACCGACGACCTTCTTCCGGTCGACCTCCTCGACGCTGACGTTGTTGCCCTTGAATTCGTCGAACGACAGTTCACCGTCCTCGTCGGAATCGCGAAGGAGGACCTCCCGCTTGCTCTTGGTCTTCTCGACCTCGTCCGCCTGCGCCTGAAACTCCGCCAGGTCGAGTTCTTCGTCTTCATTCGTGTCGAGTTGACGGAATTTCGCCTGGTCACTCTCGAAGCCCGATCCCGGATTGACAATGTTCACGACCACCAATCCAACAACGACTGCCAGGATCGTGGTCGAGAAGTAGTAGAGAATGGCAACCAGGCCAGGGCGTCCCAGTTTTCGCACATCGCCCATTCCCAGGATGCCACTCATCACGCTGGCCATGACCAACGGCACGACCATCATCGTCAGCGCCCGCAGGAAGACCTCGCCACCGATCCCGAGTGCCTCGAACAGTGCCACGGTGGATTCTTCAGAGGGCTGCTCGTCACGGAGCTTCTTGATCTGCTTCCGATATTCGACGACTTCATCGCTGTGTTTCTTGATCTCCGCCTGCACCTCTTCAGCAGCGTCCTCGGATAGCTTTTCCTCTTTCTTCAGTGAGTCTTTCAGGACGGCGATCTTTGCCTCGACGTCCGCCATCTTCTGCTCAATTTCCCAGATCTCGCTCTCGATCTTTTCGGCCGCTGCGCGATCCGCATCGGTGAACATCATGGGAGGAATGATGAGCGAAGAGGCAATCGCCAGGATGATCGAGGCGACGATCATGATCGTCAGCCGGCGGCCATGTGCCGAACCTCCACTCGAGGCAGGAACTTGATCACCGGTCATGCCAGCTACGGCACCGGCGAATGGTGGATGGCTTTCCGCCTCGATCTCCGGCGGCTGTTCGGGCTGACTCTCCGGCTTGTTGCCGCTCAGATCATCGCTCATCGCACGTGTCCCCATCCAATTGCAACGTTTTCACCATACGATCCGAGTAATCATCCTACCCATTTCAACCGATGCATGTCGCGACACCGCTCAGCCAAACCAGGGGGCAAAACGTCTCAAAAGTTGTTTGCGACGGTGAATCACACGGCCAATTCAGCAGCAACACCGCCAGATCTGGCCGAATTCATCAATGCCCGTTGATCTGAGTGTCCGAAAAAACAACAATAGGAATACAGGCAAAACACTCCGGGTCGAGATCGTATCGACTCTGAAAACTCCATGACGGAGACAACGACATGCTGACGATCCAGGGCAGGAAGCAACGGTTTTGTGATGGCATGACGCGGCGCGACGCGTTGCACATTGGTGCAATGGCCATGGGAAGTCTGGGGTTTGGGCTTCCGGACCTGTTGCGGGCCGAGGGCGAATCGGCCGCGCGGGCCAGCGGGAAGAACCTGATCAACATCTTCCTGCACGGCGGTCCCACTCACATGGATACCTTCGACCTCAAGCCCGAGGCTCCCAAGGAATACCGTGGCGAGTTCCGTCCGATCGCAACCAACGTGCCGGGCGTGGAAATCTGCGAGTTGATGCCCGAGTTGGCCGGGGTGGCCGACAACTACTCGATCATCCGCTCGACCCGCGGCATGAACAACGAGCACACGACCAACCAGGGCGACTCGGGCTGGAGTGTCAACGCGATGCGTTCGATGGGCGGACGTCCCGGCGTGGGCGCGGTGATGGCCAAACTGTGGGGTCCCGCCCAGCAGACCTCGCGGGGAATGGCCCCCACGGCGGTCGACTTCGGCGGATCACGACCGGGATTTCTCGGTCAGTCCTACGCCCCCTACCGACCCGACAACACGGGTCGCCAGAACCTGGTGCTCAAGAACGTGACCCTCGATCGCCTCGACAACCGTCGTGGGTTGCTGACCGGGTTGGACCGTCTGCAAAAGGGCATCGACCGTCGCGGCATGTTCGACGCCGTCGACAGTTACACCGGTCGTGCACTCGACCTGGTCGTTTCCGGTCGCATCGCCAAGGCACTGGACACCAATCTCGAGGATCCACGGACCCGCGAACGTTACGGTGACAACAACCTGCTGGCCGCTCGTCGATTGATCGAAGAGGGTGTCCGCTGTGTCTCGATGACCTGGGGTGGTTGGGACACCCATGGCAACAACTTCAACGCGATGCGAGGCAAGCTGCCCCCGATCTCGCGCAAGTTGACCGCCCTGATCGACGACCTGGACACCCGTGGCCTGCTCGATGACACGATCATCATGATGTCGGGCGAATTCGGCCGGACTCCCAGAATCAACGGCAACAAGGGCCGCGACCACTGGCCCGCCGCCGCGTCGTTCTTCATCGCCGGTGGTGGCTTCAAGCACGGCCAGGTGATCGGGTCCACGACCGCCAAGGGCGAACGGCCCAAGGACAACCCGGTCACGCTGCAATCGATCTTCCACACGCTGTATCACCAGTTGGGAATCGACTGCAACACGATGACTCTGATGGACCCCAACGGGCGTCCCCAGTACCTGGTCGACGACCGCAAGCTGATCAGCGAACTGGTCTAGAACCCGTTCCAGGTCACGACAACACAAGGGCCGGGTTCCCATGGGAATCCGGCCCTTTTTTTCATGCCGGGTCGATCGACGGCCGCGCCGAGACCCCGTAACCGCGTTCGATCACCTCGTTGGTCGCACGTCCTTCCGGGCCATCGACCCGGGGAGCACGTCCCTCGGCAATCGCCGCAACAAAATCCGTAATCAACGGCAGGTTGAAGTTCTCCGACGGTGGATGCGACTCGGTCTCGATCCCCGAGGCCGTCTCGATCACCAGGTCACCGCCATTGAGCGGTGTGGCAACCAGCCGGCCACCGGACCCGACCACGACGAACTCGTCGGGATCAACCGGGACACCAAAATAACACTGCAGGCTTCCCAACGCCCCACTGGCGAACCGTACGGTCAACACCGCCGCGTCGTCGGCCGAAAAATCACCGGCCACCGTTTCACAGAACCCGGACACGTCACTGATCGGCCCCAGCAGGTCCAGGAACAGGTTCAGGCGGTGGCTGCCCACGTCCATCAGGGCCCCACCACCGCCCTCCTCGAGCACCACCCGCCAGTAACCGTCCTCCCCGGGAGCAAACGAAAACGGGGTCGCCGTGACTGCGGTGATCGAAAACACCGTTCCGATCCGCCCCTGTTCAACCAGCGACCGGATACGATCAACCACCGGATAGAAACGCCGGTAGTAGGCCAGGCCCAGCGTCACGCCCGCTTCGCCGCAGGCGGCGATCATCCGATCGCATTCCTCAACCGACATCGCCATCGGCTTTTCGCACAGCACGTGCTTGCCCGCGGCCGCACAGGCCAGGGTTTGTGGCAAATGGCGGTCGACGGGCGTGGCGATGTAGACCGCGTCGATATCCGGATCGCCGATCAGGTCCGCCTCGTCGGTGTATCCGCGAACGACTCCAAAATCGCTGCAGAACTGCTCCAGCGCCGCGGCATTGCGGCGGCAGACGGCCAGCAACTCGCTTCCCGGATCCTCGGCGATCGCCCCGACCACGCGGCGCCGGGCCACGTCACCACACCCCAGGATCCCCCAGCGAATCGTCTTGTTGTCAGACATCACGGATTCACCCAGCCGCCCGTTCGACCACTCTCAAAGACCGCCTCGATCACCTTCATGTTGGCCACCGCATCGGCAATCGGGGTCGGAACCGGCGTGTCATCCAGGATGGCCTGGCTCATCAACTCGCCCTGGATCGTGTACTGATCACAGATGGGAAACTCGATCTCCTCGATCCCGTCCGCCGTCTCGTGCCACATCAGGCACGGCCGATCAGGGGGCGCGTTGAAGGGAATCTCGATCTCGACACGACCGGTTGTCCCGAAAATGTTGACACGCTGGTATGGCGTCAGTTGGGTCGAACAACTGAAGGTGCCGGTGCCGCGTCCGAAATCGAGCATCGCCGAAGCCAGGCGGTCGGTCCCGAACGTCTCGTCGTACTCGACAATCCCCACCACGCGGTCGGGTTCGGCGTCAAAAATGAACCGTGCCACCGAAATCGCGTAGCAACCGATGTCCATCATCCCGCCGCCGCCGATGTCGGCGATGTTGCGGATGTTCTCGCCGTCGTCGTTGAAGTAGGCAAACGCCGTCTGGATCGTCCGCAACTCGCCCACCCCACCGTCGGCGACGATCTGCCGGGCCCGTTGCCACTGGGGATGGTGGCGATACATGAACGCCTCCATCAGTTTCAGTTCCGGATGAGCCGCACCCGCATCGACCAGTTGCTGGCCTTCTCCCGAGGTCAACCCGATCGGTTTCTCGCACAACACGTGCTTGCCGGCCTCCAGCGCCTGGATCGACAACGACACGTGCAGGTGATTGGGCAGAGGATTGTAGATCGCATCGATGTCGGGATCGGCCAGCAGTTCCTCGTAACTGCCATAACTTTTGGGAATTCCCAGCGCGTCGGCCGCGGCACGGGCCCGGTCGGCATCCCGGGATGCGATCGCCGTGATCTCGCTCAACTCTCCCTGCTGCATCGCCGGGATCACTTTCTCGGTACCGATCTTTGCGGTACTGAGAATTCCCCAGCGAACCGTTCTTCCGCTCGTATCACTCATCGGTGGTCGCACCCCTTCATGACTGGAAACAGACAACTTCGCGTCTCACACCGTGATTCACCTCGCGCCAATGACCGACAGGAAGTCGGCGTAGGCCTTCTCCAGGTCGACCGGCTCGCCGGCCGGGGTCCCATGGACCAGCACTCCAAAATTCAGGCGAAAGACCTTGCCACGGGCCACGTCGACCCGGCTCGGCTTCCCCCGCGTGAACGCCCTGCGGCCAAAAGGGTTGGCGACCAGGAAGCCGTAGTCGCGGGCGTGGAACCAACTCTTGCGAAAATTCGCAGGATCGGGCATCAGTGCCAGTCCAATGTGGCGTCCCTTCTTGATGCCGCTGTAACCGCACCACAATGCCGGCCGTCCCCACACGTTCTTCTCGTTCTTGCGTCCCTCGCTGTTGATGATGGCGCCCCGTCCACCCTTGACCCGCAATTCGCGATCCACTCGCACGCCCAACCCCATTTCCTCCTGGTCTCCAAAAAAGAACCCGGACGCCGACGAGGAAAACTGTGACTCGTAGGTCAACAGGATCCCGTGAGGCCGGAGCATCACCCGGTGACGACACACCTCCTGGCAAATCACCCGGGTGCCGGACCGGTACGTGTTCCGGACGGTGAAGCCCCCCTCCCGCGGACCGGAACTCGGCGACTTCACGAAACCGTCGTGCACCACCTGCCCGCGATTCCGCCAGAAGTCACTGCCACCCAGGTCACCAAACGCCAGGTGGATTCCCGGATGCATCGTGTCGTGATCAGTCGAGTCGACTCCCGGACGGGGTGGATGATGGCGGGTGACCTGCTGTCCGCCAGGAGCCTTCACCGCGGTGAAGTAGGGCCGCTTGATCTTCTTGTCCGAAAACACGTACACGGCAAACGGTCGTCCCTGCACCAGGATCTCGACCCGGTCCTTGCCGGTTTTGCAGACAACACCATCGGATGGTTCACCGGCGTCGACTCCGGCGGCCACCAGCCACACGACCATTGCCAACAGTCCCGACCGGAACCAACCACGTGATCGACGCATTGCAATTCTCATCGTGTCATTACATCCGCGGCCAACCAGATTGCAACCCAGCCACCCACCGATCAAAACACGCGGCTCAACCGTTTGGGACACCGGAGCCCAAGGGGCATGATGTCACTCCGGTTGCCTGGTCTCTGTCGACGCCTCCTCACCGTGTACACCCCAGGCCCGGATCACCGCACTGTTGTCCTCGTCGCCGTAACCGTCCGCCTCGACCCCGCCCAGCAACGCCTCGTGCAACCCCGACAACGGCAAACCCAAGCCGAGATTTCGGCCGGCCTCGAGAATCAATCGGACGTCCTTGAGATGCTGGCTGAGTCGAGCCTGGGGTTCGAATCGGCCAGCGATCATCTTCTGCCCCTTGTCGTCCATCGCCCGCGACCAGGCCGGACCAGCTTGCAGGCACCGGAGTGCCAGGTCCAGGTCGAGACCGAACCCGTCGGCCAGAGCCAACCCCTCGGCCAAAGCAGCGCGATTGAGTCCCAGGACGAGGTTGACCACCAGTTTCATTCGCGAGCCACTGCCACAGTCACCGACATGAAACACCTGTGAGGTGAATGTCTTCAACAGGTCACCACACGTGACGAACGCGTCGTGGCTGCCCCCGGCCATCACCACAGCCGTCCCTTCACGGACATGACGGCTCGATCCTCCGACAGTGGCATCCAGGTAGGAGACACCCCGCTCGGCCAACCGTCTTCCCGTCTCGGCCTGGTTTTCGGGATCGCCGGTCGTGGTATCGATCACGATCGTGCCACTGGCGAGAGAGTCACCGGATTCCCCAAGCACCTCGGCCACGACCCGATCGTCCGGCAGGCTCAGGATGACTCGCCCACACCCCAGTGCCACGTCCGGCCCGCTGGCGGCCACTCCCCCCTTCTCGACCAACGCGTCGCGCGCCGATTCGTGAACGTCCCAGCCGATGACCGGGACACCGGCAGCGAGCAACCTGGTAGCAATTGCCTGGCCCAGCAGCCCGGCCCCCACCAGCCCGACCATCTCGTGCCCCGGATGTTCTCCAACCGTGTCCATCTGTCTCCTCGCATTGCCTCGAGTTGACCACGGTGCCAGAGATCACACCGGGTGGAATTTTGCAGAGAATCATACCCAGCCGGAGGCCAGGCCGGTAGAATCCGGTCGCTGCGGTGTTCGACTCGCCAGACGCGAAGAGGAGAACACCCGATGGTGACTAACACAAACGAAGACAACGTGGCGCTGCTGGATCGACTCCGGCTGCAACTGGTTCCCGGGGTCGGTCCCCGGATACTGCAACTGCTGTTGGAGCACGTGGGCAGTGCGACGGAGATCCTGGGCACCTCTCGGCACAGGTTGCTCGAGGTCCCGCACGTCGGCCACAACGTGGCCGACGCAATTGTCCAGGCAATCAGTCGCGATGCGGCCCGCGAAATCGTCGACCGCTGCCGTTGGCTGGGAATCTCGTTGATCGAACGAGGCGACCCGGTCTACTCTCCTCTGCTCGAAGAGATCCCCGATCCGCCCGACCTGCTCTACCTGAAGGGACAATTCGAACCGGTCGACCAGGTGGCGGTGGCGATCGTCGGCAGCCGGCGGTGCACGGCTTATGGCCGGCGAATGACCAAGGTGATTGCTGGTGGACTGGCGCGAGCCGGGCTGACGATCATCAGCGGCCTGGCGAGGGGCATCGACGGAGTGGCCCACCGGGCCGCCCTGGCCGCCGGCGGACGTACGATCGCGGTGATGGCAACCGGCGTGAACCGCATCTATCCGCCCGAACATGCCGAGTTGGCCGACACGATCAGCCGTTTCGGAGCAATTCTCACCGAGGCACGCCTCGACCAGGGGCCCCTGCCCGGACTGTTCCCACAGCGCAACCGCATCATCAGTGGCCTGTCCCTGGCCGTGATCGTCATCGAGGCGGGTCGCCGCAGCGGCGCCCAGCACACCGCGCGGCATGCGATCGAGCAGGGCCGCGACGTGCTGGCAATGCCTGGCCCCGTGGACAGCCTGGCCAGCCAGGGGTGCCACGACCTGCTACGAGATGGTGCCCGGCTGGTCACCTGCGTCGACGACATCCTCGAGGAACTGGGACCATTGATGAAACCGGTGCAGATCGGGACAGCCCCACCAATCCACATCCCTCGCGAACTGACTCTCGATGACCGTGAAAGACAGGTGCTGGAAATCGTCGGACCCGATCCACGTCACCTGGATGAACTGCTCCGGGCCTCCCCACTGGATGAACCGACCACACTGGCCGTACTGACCGGGCTGGAACTCAGCCGGCTGGTCCGACGCTTGCCGGGATCGTATATCGTCCGGGCTGGCTGACCACGCGATGATTCCCATCGCCGGACCCGACCGGGTTTGCTACCATCCCCGCCCGCAACAGCCGGTGCAGTTCGCCCAAGGAGCCCCGACGATGGCACGTCGACGATCACGCCCAGGTAACGGTTTTGGTGTCATGAGCCTGGGGCTGCTGACCCTGGTTGCGATCGGGTGGCTGGGATGGCGTGGTGGCTGGTGGCCGGTCGACGTGGCACCGGCCGCAACGAATCCAGCACTATCCGACACGCCACTGGAACAATCTCGCCGTGCAGCAGAACTCGACACGCAGGTCGTGCTGCCCAATCAATTCGAACCTCCCATCACGCCCCCCTTGCCCGTACCGCGTGTGGTCGCCGGGTCGGAATCGTCGTTTCCGACGGCCACGGCCGCGAACTGGCGACCGACCGGTTCACGGCCAACCGAACAACAGTTGGCGACGGTTGCCAGTTCCCCGGTGCAACCGGCCGGCACACCACGGATTGAGCCGGTCACCACCGGATTGGATCCGGCAGGGCCCAGGACACTTGCAGAAATCGACACCCTGATCGCCAACGGAGATCTTGTCGTCGCCCACAAGGCTTTGTCCTGGATCTATTTCCAGCAACCCGCAGAGCGGTCGAAGATTTCCGAGCGAATCGAGCGAACCGCCGGGGCCGTTTTCTTTTCACCCCGCCCCCACATCCTGCCGGCCCACACGATCCAACCGGGCGACTCGCTGGCGGCAATCGCTCCCCGCTACAAGATCGGCTGGCAGTACCTCGCGGCCCTCAACCACGTCAGCCCACGCAAGATCCGGTCCGGACAGACGCTCAAGGTCGTCCGCGGCCCATTCCGGGTGATCGTCGACCTCAGCGAATTTTCGCTGGTGGTCCGAACCCGGTCCGAGTACGTCCGCCGCTTCGAGATTGGCATTGGCCGAGACCATTCGACCCCCCTGGGCCGTTTCCGTGTTCTCCGCAAGGTCCCCGACCCGCAATACACCGATCCCGACGGTCGAGTGATTCCAGCCGCGGTACCCGAAAATCCGCTGGGACGATTCTGGATCGACCTGGGCGAGGGATACGGAATCCATGGGACCAACCAACCCGAATCGGTGGGCCGCGCCGAGTCGCGAGGATGCCTTCGGTTGCGCAACGACGACATCCGGTTGCTGTACGGGATGCTCGTGACCGGTTGTGAAGTGGTGATCCACCGCTAAGATGGCGGGCTGTTGATCCCCTCACCCATCCCCAGATCCCGGTTCACCGGGGCCGGTGTCACCATGTTCGATCGCGACGCGCTGATCTCGCTGTTTCACGAGCGAGCCCTCAAGTTTGGTGAATTCACTCTCGCCAGTGGACGCACCTCGACCTATTACCTGGACAGCAAGCAAATCACGCTGCACGCCGAAGGCCTGCGACTGGTCTGCGAGGGATTGCTGGAATTGCTGACCGATGTGGAATACGACGCGGTCAGCGGGATGTCGATCGGGGCCGATCCGATCATCGGAGGCCTGTTGACGGTCGCGGCCGAGCGCGGTGTGGCCATGGAAGGACTTCTGGTCCGCAAGGAAGCCAAGGGACACGGGACGGGCCAATACGTCGAGGGGCCAGCCGGAGAAGGATCCCGGGTGATCGTGATTGACGACGTGGTCACCACCGGTGGCAGTGCAATGCAGGCTGTGAATCGAATCGAGGACTACGGAGCCAACGTGGTGCACGTGGTGGGAATTGTCGACCGGCTGGAGGGCGGTGCGGCGACTTTCGCCGAACGCGATCTTCCTTTCACCAGCCTGTTGACCATCGAGGATTTCGGGATCACTCCGCCCGACGACGTCTGAGGATGCCCCGGCACCGCGACACACCTGCCAGGCCATGACCATGAGGCCGAACAGCTGATGAGCGACCCGACGACACTGCCACTGTATGACTTTTCCGCCGCCGACGCGGTTCTTGATGCCAATGCACGGGCCGGTGTCGTCGATCGACTGATGGACGCCCGGACCAGGCTCTGCCAGGACGCCGAGGGATCCACCGCATCCGACACGTTTGACCCACTCGACATCGATTTCGTCGATTGGCCCACCCGGCTGCTGGAGAACGAGGCCGAACTGACCCGGATCGAGCAGACCGGCACGGAATTCCGCGAGCAGGCCGACGAGATCGTCTTGCTGGGGATCGGCGGATCATCGATGGGCCCCCGCGCGTTGTTCTCGGCCCTGTGCGACCCGCTGCACAACGAGAGGTCCCGCGGCGATCGTCACAATGCCCCGAGAATCTACTTCGAGGGTGACAACCTGGACAACAACTCCCTGGTCGCACTCCTGGACCGGTTGGCCCAATTCTCGGACCAGAAGTGGCGGCTGCTGGTGACCAGCAAGTCGGGCAGCACGATCGAAACGGCCCTCTCCTTGCGGGTCTTCCTGGCGGCACTGGAATCGAGACAGGGGGACCCCCAACAGGTGGGCGAATCGCTGGCCGTGGTGACCGGTGCCCAGAGCCTGTTGAGAGACCTCGCCACCGAGTTGGGATGCGAGAACATCTTCACGCTGCCCGAGGGGATCGGAGGCCGTTTCTCGGTCCTCACTTCTGTTGGCCTGTTGCCGGCCTCCATCCTCGGACTCAATGTCCGCAAGCTGCTTGAAGGAGCCGCCGCCATGACCCGGGTGTTTCGCGAGGCCGACGCGGGACACAATCCGGCCCTGGATCACGCCGCCACGTGCATCACCGCCGAAGAACATCACGGGATGACGGTGAGGGTGCTCAGCGTCTGGTCCAAGGCCCTGGAATCCCTGGGACTGTGGCACGACCAGTTGCTGGCCGAAAGCCTCGGCAAGGACGGGCGTGGGGCCACCCCGCTGACGGCGGTCAACACCCGTGACCTGCACAGCCGTGGACAACAGCACCAGGATGGACGCCGGGACAAGTTGATCACCAACGTGCTGATCGATGAACCGCGGACCACTCCGCTGGTGATTCCCGCCCGTGTCAATGACATCGACGGGCTGAACCGTCTGGCCGGCCGCACCGTGCACGACGTGCTCGAGGCGGCCGTGCGTGGCACCAATCGGGCCTACGCCGAGGACGCCCGTCCCACCACCGACATCCGGCTGCCCCGTCTCGACGAATTCACCATGGGAGCCATGTTGCAGATGCTGATGCTGGCCGTCACCCTCGAGGGATACGCCACCGGCATCAACCCGTTCGGACAGCCTGGTGTCGAGAGTTACAAGCGACACATGACAAGTGAACTGGGCCGCTAGGACACCCTGGGGCCGCACCCGACAGGAGACACCCGACCATGGCGACCACTGTGACCTTCCTGGGGCATGGCACCTTCCTGGTCGAGACCAATGGAACACGTGTCCTGATCGATCCGTTCCTGACCGGAAACCCATCAGCCTCGATGACCGCCGAGGAGGTGCCGGCCGATGTGATCATTCTCAGCCACGGTCACGGTGATCACGTCGGGGACGCGATCAACGTGGCCAACCGAACCGGGGCCCTGGTGATTGCCAATCACGAGATCGTCGAGTGGCTGACCGGGCAGGGAGTGACCACCACGCACGCCCAGCACATCGGCGGCCAGCACGACTTCGCATGGGGAACCGTCAAGCTGACGATCGCTCACCACGGCTCCATGCTGCCCGACGGTTCCGACGGCGGCAATCCCTGTGGGATCCTGTTGAAGCTGACAGACGGCACGATCTACCATGCAGCCGACACCGGCTTGTTCTACGACATGAAGCTGATCGGGGAAGACGGCATCGACCTGGCCATCCTGCCGATCGGCGACAACTTCACGATGGGTCCCGACGACGCACTGAAGGCCGTCAAGCTGATCGAGCCCAGGCGGGTGATCCCCGACCACTACGACACGTGGCCGTTGATTGCCCAGGACGCGACCGCATGGGCCGACCGGGTCCGCGCCGAAACCGACACCGAACCGCTGGTGTTGCAACCGGGTGATTCGTGTGAACTGGGGGGATGAGATCCCCCGGGCCAGGTGGCTACTCCGGTATCAACACCTGGATTTCATCCTCGACCACCCGCACCTCGTAGCAGTCGGTCTTGAGATCCGATTCCGGGTTGTCCAGCCAGGTGCCGTCGGAAATGCAAAACCGCCAGGCGTGCCATGGGCAGGTGACCTGGTTGTCCTCGACCCAGCCGGTCGCCAACGAGGCTCCCATGTGAGGACAACTGTCATTGATCGCGTGGTAGGTACCGTCCTTGAAAAAAACGGCGACCATGCGACCGGAGACCGCGAACGCTCGCCCTTCACCCTCGGGGATCTCATCGGTCCTGGCCACGGCCTGAAATTCTGCCATCGTCTCGTAACTCCTCGCCTGGCCCCTGGACTTCCAACCTCTTCCGCAATCGGAACGAACGCGGCCCGAGTATAGACTTCCGTGGCTCGAGTGTCCCTCTCGGTTGACCTCCGGGAGACTCGTGAGAGAATCGAGGCTGGCCCGGCCTGAACGCCCGGCCACCTGTTCCACACTCACCCCAGATTGGATACTCCGATGAAACAAAACCCGGTCAAGGCGGCCCTGCGAGCCGGTCGCCCTCAGGTTGGTACGTGGCTGAGCCTGGGCAACGTCTACGCAACCCGTCTGATGGCCCGTGTCGGGTTCCCCTGGTTGACACTCGACATCGAGCACTCACCGGTCGATTGGAGCGACGCGGCCCTGGTCTTTGGTGCGATCGCCGACGCCGGCTGCGTGCCGCTGGCACGGGTTCCCCGGGGCGACCACGACCTGATCAAGCGGGTTCTGGATGCCGGAGCCCACGGCATCGTGGTGCCGATGGTCGACACGGTGGAACAAGCCAAAGCCGCCATCGCCGCGGCCAAGTATCCGCCGGTGGGAGACCGCTCGGTGGGTGGCGGCCTGCACGCGATCAACTTCGACGCTGCCGCCGGGGACTACTACGAGCAAGCCAACGACAACATCCTCGTCGTGCTCCAAACGGAGTCTCCAGAGGGAGTCGAGAACGCCCCGGAGATCTACAGCCTGCCGGGCGTCGACGCCATATTCGTCGGACCCAATGACCTGAGATTCCAGATGCGGGAAGATGACGGAACGTTTCCGTCCCCCGAGGAACACGAGGCGATGATGCAACGGGTCCTGGCCACCGGCAAGGAGGTCGGTACACCGGTTGGGCTGCACGTGCAAACGGCTGACGATGTGCGCCGCCGCATTGATGAAGGCTGGCAATTCATCGCGATCGGCAGCGAGTTGAAGATGATGCTCAATTCGGCCCAGCAGATCGTCACGGACCTCAGCCTGGAAACCGAGGCGGCTGACCTGGCACGGTACTAGCCGTCCCGGGTCCTGTCATTGAATTCGTGAGAATTCACGGGCACGAGCCATGCGACGCGCAGATTGTCATCGTGTCGCCGTTCTGTGCGAGTACGGCTCGCTGAACGGCGGAGAGCATTCGCTGCTGGCACTCGTTCCGGCCATCCGCGAACGTGGGTGGGATCCGCTTGTGCTGGCGCCCCCGGACGGCGAACTCGCGACAGCCCTGGCCGATCGGCAGATCGAGCACCACGCGTTCTCGATCAACGACGATCGGGACTCGGCCGTCGAACGACTCGCGGCACTCGTCGAGACGACTGGTGCCCGGCTCCTGCACGCCAACAGCCTCGCCATGTGCCGCCTGTCCGGCCGACTGGCGCGGGAAACCGGTTGCCCAACCACCGGTCACCTCCGTGACATTCTCAACCTGTCCGCGACCGCGGTGGCCGACATCAACACCAACCGTGTCCTGCTGGCCGTTTCGCACGCCACCCGTGACCACCATGTCGCCGCCGGACTCGACCCCGACCGCACCCGGGTCGTCTACAACGGAATTGACACCGGGGTTTTCCAGGCCGCGCAGCGGAAGCCGGGCTGGCTGAGGCACGAGTTGAACATCACCCGGGACAGTTGCCTGGTGGCAACCATCGGACAGATCGGTCTCCGCAAGGCCCTCGACGTCCTGGCCGAAGCCGCCACGCTCGTGAACCACGAAATCGACTACGTGATCGTCGGCCGACGGTATTCACAAAAACCCGAGAGCATCGCGTTCGAGAAATCCGTGTTCGAGAGATTCTCGCAGGCAGCGCCCACTGGCCAGGTTCACCCGTTGGGCTACCGCGACGACGTCCCCGCGTTGCTCGCCGAAGTCGATGTCCTGGTCCACCCGGCTCGCCAGGAACCACTGGGCCGTGTTCTCCTGGAAGCCGCTGCCTCCGGCCTCGCGATCCTGGCGACCGATGTCGGCGGCACCGGCGAAATCCTCGCCGACGGTCGCTCGGCGATCCTGGTCCCCGGGAATGATCCGACGGCACTTGCCGCCGGACTCGACACGCTGATCGATGACGCACCACTGCGGGCCAGGCTGGGGACCGCGGCACTGGCAGATGTCAGGTCAAGATTCCCGATCGCCGCAGCAGCCGAGCAACTGGTCGGTGCCTGGCGAGACGCACTGGCCGAATCGGCCTAGTTGTCGTGGAACTCCGGCCACCGATCCCAGGCGTAGCCCCACTCCATCCACATCCGCAGGAACGACCACAGCATCCTCATCCGTCCCAGTGACTTCGTCGGCAACTTCTCCTGCCGTGACACCGAAGCCTGGGCAACATCGGCCAGGTTCCAGCGGGAGGCCAGGTGACCACTGATGCCGTCGGCAGTCAGATCGGCCTCGCCCCCCTCGACAAGTAGCCCGGCGGCATGGGCCGTCACGAACAACTCGAACAGCTTGCCCCGGTAGGGGTCCAGTTCCAGCGGACGCGTGGTGGCTTCCGCGTCGAGCAGCAAAGACTCGATGCGATCGACGATGTCTCCGGCCAAGGCGGTCAAGCCTGCGTCCTGGTTACCGAGGTTGGTGTGCGGGGTGTTCACGATCTCGATCCGATCCGGACAACGTCATCGGTCGTCACAGTATTCCAGACTAGGGAACCAGGAAGAATAATCCAGTCATCACCCCGGCCTGTGCCGCTGCCGCCTCGGCATTCCATGGCACCTGGTAAAACAACTTCGGAGCCGGTTCACCGGGTCGATACCAGCCCAGCGAGTACGTCTTCTTGAGGATCGGATCAATCGTCATCTGGTAGGGCAAGCCAATCAACTGGGTGCCAAACCGATGGGCAGAAACGAACGGCTGGAGCAATTCGTGGTGAGTGTGTCCGTATCGCTCGAGGGCCGGATCCTCGAAGTAAAGCGGAAAATGATACAGGTCGCTGGGTTTCCATCGAAAGACCTGGGATTCGAAAACGCGTGCCGGAAAGTCATCCTCGCCGAGTTTCAATTCCTCGGGTTTCCGGTTCACTGGCGGCTGGCCCAGAGGCGAGTAATCCTGGAACGGGCGGATCGAGGTGATCTTCCGCAACTTCTTCGGATCGCTGACGCCTCGCCCCTCGGACGACTGGGAACTCGACTGGGACACTCTCGCAACTGCGGGCTGCGGTGTTGGCTGCGGTGTTGGGAGCACCGGCCGAGGAACTTCGACAGCCTCTTTGGCCGGAAGTACCAACGACGAGTCCAGGTCTCGTCGGGCAGGAGGGGACACCGCAGCCTTGATCTCTTCGGCCTTGATCACCGGAGTCTTGATCACCGTGGTCTTGATCGATGAACCGGATTGGGGTTGGGCGAGTCCACGAATCACGACCCGTGGCGGAGCGAAAGTTGGCGTGACCTGCGGCTCTCCGGCCTGGATCCCGGTCGTAACCACCAGCGCGACCATCGCCATTGCCAGATCGCCAGTCCGGCTGTCAGGACGTCTCCATCGGCGAATGTTCCGCCGTGTAATTGGGTGCTTCTTGAGTAATCGCAATATCATGGGGGTGGTTCTCCCGAACCGAAGCCGGCGAAATCTGGATAAATCGTGCTTCCGTTCTCAACTCCGAAATCGTCTCTGTTCCCAGGTAACCCATGCCGGCCCGAAGACCGCCGATCAACTGGTCGAGGAAGTTGTTGAGCGGTCCCTTGTGAGGAACACGCCCCTCGACACCCTCGGGCACCAGTTTCTTTTCTTTCGGTTGCCCCGTCTCATTTCCGCCTTGCCTGTAACGCTCGCTGCTTCCCTGGACCATTGCTCCCAGCGACCCCATTCCCCGGTATCGCTTGAAACTGCGACCCTGGTACAGGATCAACTCGCCAGGACTTTCATCGAGCCCGGCAAGCAACCCGCCGAGCATGACAACGTGGGCCCCGGCGGCCAGGGCTTTTGTGATGTCTCCGCTGTAACGAATCCCTCCGTCAGCAATGATCGGAACATTGGTGTCCGCGATGGCCTTGGCGGTGTTGGCGATGGCCGTCAATTGGGGAACCCCAACCCCGGAAATAATCCGCGTGGTGCAGATTGAACCGGGACCGATTCCCACCTTGATTGCGTCGGCTCCTGCCATCAGCAGGTCACGAGTCCCCTCGGTGGTGGCCACGTTGCCAGCAATCACGTCGATTTCGTGCCGCCGCTTGATCTCCTTGACCGTCTCGACCACGTTCTTCGAGTGCCCATGGGCACTGTCGACGACCAGCACATCGACACCCTTCTCCAACAGGGCCGCCACGCGGTCGAAATCCTTCACACCGACCGCAGCACCAACCCTCAACCGCCCCCTCGTGTCCTTCGAAGCGAGTGGAAACCGGAGATTCTTGTCTATGTCCTTGATCGTGATTAATCCTTTTAATCGGTAATCTCGATCCACCAACAAAAGTTTTTCGACCTTGTTTTCCAGCAGAATCCGCTGAGCGTCCTCCAGGGTGGTGTCGTCAGCAGCGGTCACGAGGTTCTCTCGAGTCATCACCTCCTCGATTTTCGTCTCCGGCGAATCCAGGAAACGAAGATCGCGGCGGGTGAGGATGCCCTTGAGAAAGCCATCGACGGTAATCGGAACACCGCCGATATTGCGTTCGTCCATGATCCGGGCCGCCTCGGCGGCGGTCGCCTCCGGGGGCAGCGTGACCGGGTCGACGATCACGCCGTGCTCGCTCCGCTTCACCCTGTCGACCTCGAGCGCCTGCTGCTCGATCGTCATGTTCTTGTGGACGATCCCGATGCCCCCCTCCTGGGCCAACGCGATCGCCATCTCGCTCTCGGTCACCGTGTCCATCGGGCTGCTGACAACCGGCAGGTGCAACGGGATGTTCCGGGTGAGTCGGCTACACACGTTGACCTGCGATGGCAGGATGGCGCTGTAGAGAGGTTCGAGCAACACGTCATCAAACGTGTAGCCCCGGTAGGCGATCCGACTGTCCATGATGTCAGACTCCCTGCTTCTCGTCCTGTGATGAATTGACCCTTTGATACAGTCGATTGGCCAATTCCACCAGACCAGCAACTTCAATTTGTTCCGCCCGGGCCTTTTCGGGGATCCCCGTCTCGGCCATCGCGGAGTCGACATCAGCCTTGGAGATCTGCTTGCGATACATCCCGGCCAGCACTCCCCGAAAGTGTTTGCGACGTTGATGAAATCCGCGGCGAAGGAAATCCAGGAAAAACACCCTGTCGATGATCCGACGTCTTCCGCCCGGATCCGGCACCAGCCTCACGATGGCACTCTGCACCTTCGGCCGTGGCCAGAACACCGCCGGAGGCAATTTCCTGAGCGTCTTGACGTGACACTGGGACTGCAACCAAACCGACAGCGCCCCGTAATCGCGGGTGCCCGGTCCTGCCGTCATCCGTTCGGCCAGTTCCCACTGGATCGTCACCACGATCCGTTCCCAGTCGATGTCAGTGGCCACGAGATTCGACACCACCGGCGTGGCAATACTGTAGGGCAGGTTGGCCACCAGTTTCAGCCGCCGCCCCGGTTGTCCGGCAAGACGCTCGGCAATCAACTCGAGCAACTCCGGGGCAAAGTGGTTCTTGTTCTTCAAAGCGTCGCGGTGCAGCAGCGTCACGTTGTCCAGGTCGTCGATCACCTCGCCGGCGAGTCCAACCATCCGGTGGTCGACCTCGACGGTGATCACCGCGGCAGCAAACGCGGCCAGTTGTCCGGTCAGGCTGCCGGTCCCGGTGCCGATTTCCAACACCACGTCGTCGGATCCGAGCCGGGCTTCACGGGCAAGAAAATCGACAAGGTTCAGGTCGATCAGGAAGTTCTGGCCAAAATCGGTGCGGGGATGAAAACCGTGCCGGGCGAAGAGATCCATCAGGTGACTGCGAGTCTGGCGGACTGCGGGCTTCATGCCTGCCTCCCTGCGTCACCAGGCCGGTCACCGGCCACCAATTTCTGGACATACTTGGCCAGGATATCGGTCTCGATGTTCACCCGACTCCCGGCCTGGCGAATCCCCAGCGTGGTGACCTCAAGGGTGTGAGGAATCAATGCAACACTGAAACGATCTGAGACGACCTCGACGACTGTCAGGCTAACGCCATCCACGGCGACCGAGCCCTTGGGCACGAGTCCCATGGCCAATGAACCGGGAACCTGGAACCACATCGTGACCCAATCGCCGTCGCGGGTCACCTCCATCACCTCGGCCGTGCCGTCGATGTGCCCCTGGACAAAATGCCCCCCCAACCGTCCACCGGCGGCCAATGGCCGTTCGAGATTGACCGGATCACCGCCGGAAAGATCTCCGAGGTTGGTTCGAGCCAGGGTTTCGGCACCCGCCTCGAAAGACAACGTCGATGAACCAATGGACACCACCGTCAGGCAGCAACCGTTGATCGCAACACTGTCGCCGATGGCGGAATCGACAACCCATTCGGAGCCGACCTCGACCTCGAGTCGACGGGCCGGCGGTTCATCGATCAGTTCGACGACCGATCCACGAGCTTCGACAAGGCCTGTGAACATGGCGTGCACCTGTCAAATTTCAGTCGATTTGTGGAGACGTCGCGACAGGATGGTCTGGAAAAAGGACCGGATCGGCGGTGCGAACGCGTACCAGCAGAGAATCAGCGGGATCGCAACCTCGTGTTGCCAGTAGATCACCGCCAGTGCGAAGACCAACTGGATCAAATGCGAGCGGCCGCGCCTGCCCCGCAACAGGTGATTGACCGCATGCACGTAGCGGATCCGGCTGACCATCAAACAGGCCAGGGCCAGTGTCACCAATGGCAGCGAGAGTTGCAGGACTTCACCGATCCACTCCGACACCACGAGGGTTGCCTGGTCTGTCGACCGGACCAGTAGCTGGTGCGAAATCGGAATGCTGGCGACCACGCTTGCCGCCGCCGGCGAAGGCAGACCGCTGAATTCCGTGTGAGCGTCCTCCTCGTCCGTCTCGGAATTGAAGCGCGCCAAACGCAGGGCGGCACAGACGGCGTACAACGCGGCAATCACCCACAGCAATCGTTGAAGGTGACTGCCCGGTTCTGCCCACAAGTCATGTGGGGCGTAGATCCTGGTGAACTGCAGCATCAGGAAAGCCGGAGCAATACCGAAACTGACAACGTCGCAAAGGCTGTCGAGATTGGCTCCAAATTCGCTTGTCTGGTTGGTCAACCGCGCCACGCTGCCATCGAACGCGTCAAAAATCATGGCCAGGTAAATCAGCACCGCCGCGATCACCAGTCCCTGACCCTCCTGGGCCGCACTGGAACCCAGCAACGCGGAAAACGGCAGTGTCGTGTCCGACTGCACCAGCTTGGCCGCGAAGGTGATACAGCCGAATCCGCACACCAGGTTGCCCAACGTCAGCATCGTCGGGAATACGGCAAAAACCCTGTGATGATGTTTCATGACACTGCTCCCTGCGACACGCGCCGATGTGACACCTGCCGGCACGCCGTCTTGGCCCCTGGTCCCAGGCCCGGGTTTGATCATCTCAAACACCTCACCCGACGACAACAAGTCGTCCACCTTCAGGCCAAATCGCCGTTGCGAAGTGTCCGATTCTACAGGGTCAAAGCGATGACAACGACGGAACCGTTCCTGCGGAATTCACCGACCGCGAGGTTTGCATCGGCATCGTCCCAGACACTGGTGCCGGATTCGAAGAACTGTCGATACTCCCGACACGATGACGTGCTGACGTGTCGTGGATGCGATATGGCCCACCTGCTACAACGGAATCGGACACGTCGTCAACCAGGAACAGCACCAGATGAGCACAGCAATCACCGCCGTCCACGCCCGCGAGATCATCGACAGCCGTGGCAACCCGACAGTCGAAGTGGACATCACAACCGAGGAAGGCGTGGTCGGGCGAGCTGCGGTGCCCAGTGGAGCCAGCACCGGTCAACACGAGGCACACGAGCTTCGTGACACCGACGCCGAAGACCGGTACCTCGGCCGGGGAGTCCGCCAGGCTGTCGACAACGTCAATAGCCGCATCGTCGATGTCCTGATCGATCTCGACGTAACCGACCAGAACGAGATCGACCGCAGGATGCTCGACCTCGACGGCACCGAGAACAAATCCAATCTCGGGGCCAATGCCCTGCTGGCCTGCTCGCTGGCCGCCGCTCACGCCGCGGCACGAAGCTGTTACCTGCCGCTGTTCCGCTATCTCGGCGGTGCGGGTGCCAACCGGTTGCCGGCGCCGATGATGAACATCATCAACGGTGGAGAGCACGCGGACAACTCGATCGATATCCAGGAATTCATGGTGATGCCGCTGGGATTCGAGAGTTTCAGCGAGGCACTCCGGTGTGGTGCTGAGATCTTCCACAACCTCAAGAAAGTCCTCTCCGAGAAGGGACTCAACACCGCCGTCGGCGACGAAGGCGGATTTGCTCCCAATCTCGAAAGCAACGAGGCCGCGATCACCTCGATTCTCGAAGCGACCGAACGAGCCGGATACCAGCCCGGCGACCAGGTCCAGATTGCCCTGGATTGCGCCGCGACGGAGTTCTACGACAGCGAAGCGGGTGTCTACCCCCTCGAGGGCCAGAACGTCGATCCAGACGGGATGGTCGAACTGCTGTCCGGCTGGGTCGATCGGTACCCGATCTGCTCAATCGAGGATGGGTGTTCCGAGGACGACTGGGACACCTGGAAACTGTTGACCGACGCGATCGGTGACCGCTGTCAACTGGTTGGTGACGACCTGTTCGTGACCAACGTCAAGAGACTGGCTGACGGGATCGAAAAGGGCGTGGGCAACAGCATCCTGGTCAAGGTGAACCAGATCGGCACACTGACCGAGACAATCGACGCGGTGAAGCTGGCCGGCAAGAACGGATACACCGCCGTGATGAGTCACCGGTCCGGCGAAACCGAGGACACGACGATTGCCGACCTGGCCGTCGCCCTGGACACCGGGCAGATCAAGACCGGTTCGGCCAGCCGGACCGACCGCATCTGCAAGTACAACCAGCTGCTCCGGATCGAGGAGATGCTCGGCAGCAACGCCATCTACGGTGGCACGATCTAACCGCTCACACACTCCACCTCCACAGAACGGCCTGACCCGTGACCCGTCTCAAGACCGAACCGGCCCGCTGGATCTCGCTGGCCTTCTGGGGGACCCTGTTCACCGCCGCCGTTCTCTACGGACTCGTCACGATCGCCCCCGACTGGCTGATCCTCGGCGACCTCGCCGAACACGAATCGGAGAACCGTGCGATCAAGATGGCACTGGAAGACCAGGTCCAGTACCTCGAACAGGTTCGCGCGACGCTGAAGGCCGAACCGGATTACGCCAGTGAACTGGCACGCCTGGACATCCAGGATGTCCGGCCCGACGAGAACCGTTTGGAAGTCGACGATTCACTCATGCTGGCCCGACCCGACGCCGCAACACCAACCGTCGCCGGCGGACACTGGGCAACACGGCCAGTGGTCGCCGCGTTGGCGCACAACGACACGTTGAAAAATGTCCTGCTGGTGATCGCCGCGGGCATGGTCCTGTTTGCTTTCTCAGCACTGCAGGACTCGCATGCCCAAAACCTGGCCAACTGGGTCCGTCAGCTGCGGCGGAGCTAATCCCCGGTCACCACTGCACCGCGGGCGGTCGCTTGCCACAAGCGGTCAAAGTCCCCGCAGTTCTTGCGATCCAGGAACTCGCTCGTCACCGCATTCGCATAGCCGGGAACTGGCCCGGGGATCTTGTCGCCGGGCACCTTCCCCTTGAGCAATCTCCCCAGGAACCTCAGGTTGTCCGTGCATCCCGCCTTGTTCGGGTCGTGGCGAACGATGATCGTCGGGCCGCCCCGGTAGACAATCTTGATCAGGAAGGGACGATAGCCCGGACGTGGGGCCGTCTTGTATTTCTCGAGCTTCGCCGGGTCGAGTGCCACACCGAGCCCGGGCCCTCGTGGCACGGCGATCGTCCCGCCGGTGACCTTCGCCCTTGACGTCGTGACATCGTCGGTCCAGAGATGCGCCAGGTTGACATGATCGATCGTCGCCCCACCAAAGACCGCCACCTCGTGCGCCAGGAACGCCTGGTTGATCTGGCCCCCAGCCTGCTGGAGCATGAATGGCAGGCCCGATTCCTCGGAGACACCGGCCACCTTGATGGCATGACCGATCGGAGCATGGCCGGCCATGTATCCATCGCAGGCCTTGTCGACCAGGTAATTGACCGGGCCATGGTGAATCAGCAACTCGATGTCCGATTCGGCGATCAGTTTTCGGTAACCATCACGGTCCCCCGTCTGGATCGGGTCCTCGATCCGTCCGATCACCGGGAACCGTCCCAGTTCCTTGAGGATTGGTGAGATGTCGCGGTACTCGGCATTGGCATTGAAATCCAACTGAACACGGAACCCTTTCGGAGCGACACGCTGCATGGCCCGCGTCTGATCAATCACATTGTGGACCTCGTCAATGTGGTATTTCAGCCACCGGTACCCGCGGCCGGCTGCCTGCCGCACCTCCTCGGCAAGGTCCTCGGGAGATCGCGACACGGTCCAGGCCGCCACGGGGATCCGGTCACGCACCTTTGGCCCAATGAGCCGCCAGGACGGCAGGCCCAGTGACTTCCCCATCAGGTCGTACAGGGCCATGTTCAAGGACAGGTCCTTGCGAGCCCCCAGCCATTCGAAGGGGCTGGTCCCCACGTAACTGGCCACCTCCGCGTCGGTCATCGATGCGGCGCCCCACGATTCTCCCAGGCCGACCAGATCCGAGTTCGTGCGGACCTGGAAAATCGTCCTCAGTTGCAGACTCAGCCCGTGGTACCGAAACAACGCCTGGCGGTTGAAGGCCTGGTAGGGCACCAGCACCTGGTCCCAGTCGATCCCGGTGATCCGCAGTTTTCGGGCATCGGCCGCCTCGACCCGGTTCCGCAGCGAGGGACTCAACAACGACAATCCTGTGACCGCCGACGCGGCCAGGAATTCACGACGATTGATCACCGGCACTTGCCTCCTTTGGTCTCCCGGAGTTCCGCTCGTTCGGCGGCGCACTGGACGCAGCATGCCACCGGAGCCGCGAGGATTCCAGTCACCGGCATCAACGCGCAAAACGAACCGGCACCTTGATCACCGACACCACCGGCCAGCGGCCCTGTTGCAACGCGGTTGCCACCAGCTTGATCTGCCAGTCCCCGTCAAGTTTTGCGTCGGGCAATGTCATGACCTTCAGAATTCCGGTGCCCTGGCCGGGCTTGAGCACCAGTGGTTCGGACTTGATCAGCCCCACCAGTGGTTCGGGCACCTCGATGCGGACAACCGCCGTCTCGGAGAGCTTCGCCGATCGTGACACCGCCACCGGCACCTCGAAACTCCCTCCCGGGGCCACCGTCAACTCGCCAGCACGGTGGGCCAGTTTCAGCAACGCTCCTTCCAGGATCATCGTGATGTTGCCGATTGACCCCTTGACCAGGTGCCGCTCACGGCCCTTCGCGTCCTTCTGGACAGCCACCGAGTGCACCAGGAACCGGGTTGTTCGGTCGGTCTCGAGCCACTCGGGCATGAAGCACGGATACTGCACGCGTTCGGCCCCCTTGGGAACCTGGATCACCGGCCCCCGCATCCCCTGCACGCGGCGTTGCTGTGCGGCAGCCATCCTCACGCGGATCGGCCCGTCAAACCCCTCGTCGCGCTTGATGATGAAGTCGGCCGGATAGGTGGTGCCCCGATGCACCGGCCGCTGTCGGTTGCGGTCGATCAAATCGAGCGTCACCGGCGAAGCCATGGTGCGTGCCAGCAGCATCCGGTTGTCGAACCTGGCGGTGGCCCGGCGAGGCACCAGGTCGCCACCGAAACTGGTCCGTGCCGTCACGGTCACCGGTTGCTTCTCCAGCATGGCCGTTCCGGTCAACGTCACGAAGGCGACGTCGGTGCCCGACGTCTTGGCCACCTCGACATTGACCTTCACCTGGTTCTTTCCCTTGGGAATCTTGATCTCCGCCGGAACGGTGACTCCCTCGGGCAACCCTGCGAACTTCAGCGAGATCTCCTCGGCAAATCCCCCGGTCCGCAGGCACGAGACAGTCAAAGCGGCCTTGCCTCCAACGGGGGCAGCAAAGGCCTGCGGCAGCGACAGGGTGAACCCGGGCGATTGCAGCCGAGAGGTCAGGCGATAAACCGAATCGATCCGACCGTCCTCTCCGGTGCCGTTGTGGAGACGCAGGCGATAGGTCCCGTCGGCCGGAGCCTTGAAGTCGAGACGGGCATCAAGTGTGTTCCCGAAATCGTCGTTGACCGCAACCTGCTTGTCGTCCTTGTCGACAACGCGGAGCACGGGGTCCAGCCGCGTACCGATCTGCGCCGAGATCGCCTCGAACCGGAACATCTGTCCGGCCTTGGCCGGGAACGAGTACTCGTCGATCTCCCCCCGCTTGGACAGGGTGCCGGTGATGGCCGCCCCCGGAGCCAGTGACCGCGCGGCACCCGCAGTGGGTTCCACCAGTTCGGCAAAGTCCGCCAGCCGCAGCGACACGGGCAGGGCCTGCCCGTGTGGAGTTTGCAACCGGTGCTGGTACCAGCCGGTCCCGGCATCGTCCTTCGGAAAAACCACGTTGCTGACCAGCGTCTCCAGTTGTGCCACGCCACTCTTGATCCCGTAACCGACAAAAGTCACGGGAACGGTCGTGCCAGGACGGCCGCCACTGGGCAAACAGGCCACAACCCTCGGCCCCGCGATCACTTCCAGGCGATAGACAAACGAACGGTGCCCCCGATGATCCAGATCGGCCAATTCGATCGTGTAGGTCTGTCCCTTGCGGACGGTGACCGTGGCCACACAATCCGTGCCCTCGGTGTCGATCAGGTCGGCCATCAGTTTGCCGTCGGCGTCCCGGATCTTCAGCGTGCCGTTGAAGTCCGCGCCGAGCCGCCGGGCATAGAGTTCGACCGTCAGGCAGCCATCAGCCGCCGCCGTCACCGTGTAGCGATCGACCTCAGCAATCTTTGACAGCCGGCCATTGACGGTCACCGGCAACTTGGCCAGCAGCTGGGGCTCCGACTGCAGACGCGACTCGAGCACCTCGGGTCCATCCCCGACGAAGAACACGGCCGTGCCCGACGCTCCGTTGGCGTTGGACACCTGCCAGTGAATCGGGCCCCGCGGCAACCCCGCCGGCAGAGTGAAAGTGGCGGTCAATTCCCGAGGGATCTTGAAGGCACTGGAACGTCCCTTGGGGCCAAACCAGTACGGCGGTGGTGCCACGAGGTAGGGCCCCAGTTGCCCGCTGACCTTCAGAGTCGCCTGGGGATGGTGCAGGAAGTAGTCGATATCCGGAGTGAAATCGTAACCTCCCAGCTGAACCGTGACGGTCGTTCCCGCCTTGCCTCCAGCCGGAAACGTGTGACCGACCCCCGGGGCCTGGGCCTGCAATGGCGCCTCGACCAGGCCGATTGCGACCGCCATCCACAACACGCAGACCGTCGCCGACGGCTTCATCCACATTCGCTCGTCTCCCCCCGGGACAGGATCACGTGGCCGATCAGACCAGTTCATCAATGAACGTACCGCCCTTGACCAGCGGCACGGGACGCCCCAACGGAGTCAGGTACTGGCGATCGGCATCGATTCCCAGTTGGCCGAGAATCGTTCGCAGCAGATCGTGAATCCCGTAAGGGGTCGTGCTGGGATAGCTCGCGGTCTTGTCGCTGGCACCAACCACGGTGCCCGGCTTGATGCCGCCCCCGGCCAGGATCACACTCTGGCACTGTGACCAGTGGTCCCGGCCAGCGTTGCCGTTGATTCTCGGCGTCCGGCCCATCTCGCCCCACATGACCACCAGTGTCTCGTCGAGCAATCCGCGGTCGTACAGGTCGGTCAGCAATGTCGACAGCGCGGCATCGGCATGCGGAACCAACGCCTTCTCGTGGCTGGTGAAGTTGTCGACGTGCGTGTCCCAGCTTCCGTGGCTGATACCGACAAACCGGCAGCCCGCCTCGACAAGTCGGCGGCCCAGCAGGCAGCACTGGCCCAGTGAGGTCAGCCCGTAGCGTTCGCGCAACTTGGGATTCTCGGAGTTCATGTCGAACGCCTTGCGAGCAGCCGGCGACGTGATCAACTCGAGAGCCTTCTCGTAATAGGTCGACATCGAGGCCGCCCGACCGCGCCGGGTACGCCCCTGGGCGAGTTGCTCGACACCAGAAAGCAGGCGACGACGGAGATCAAAGCGGCGACGACTGGTGCCGGCGGCCAGGTTCAGGTCACGGACCTGGAAATCCGGCTGCACCGGATCCGTCTCGATCACGAATGGTGAGTACTTGGCGCCGAAGAAGCCGGGTCCCCCGGGCCCCATGGGCTCGGGAACGCAGATGTAGGGAGGCACGGCACCGCCGAGGCCCAGTTCGCGAGAGACCATCGAACCGATCGACGGGTACACGCCATTCCAGGGCGAGGCGGTGGCTTGGCCATCGTTAAAAGTGGGTGGGTGGCCGGTCAGGCACCAGTGGCGTCCGGTCTGGTGGCCGTTGTCACGGTGGCTGTGAGACCGCAGGATCGTGAACTTGTCGGTGACCTGGGCACACTTGGGCAGGATGTTGCCGATCTGGGTGCCGGGCACGTTGGTCGAAATCGGATGGAATGTTCCCCTGACCTCCTTGGGAGCCTGTGGCTTGAGATCCCACATGTCGATATGGCTGGGACCACCCTCCAGGAAGATCATGATCACCGACTTGGCCTGGGCCCGCCGCTGCGATTTGGCCTTCGCCTCAAGTTCGAGCAACCCCGGCAACGACAGCCCGCCCAGGGCTCCCGTTCCACCCAACCTCAACATCTGGCGGCGCGACACACCGTCACAGAACCGTCCATCCGTTCGACCCAGCGACAAGCTCAACATCACACACCTCGCTCTATTGTTGACCGGTGTTCCCACCAGTCTTTGTCATCGACCCATGGGGCCTAGTGATTGTACAAGAACTCCTTGGTGTTCAAGAGCGTCCACAGAATGTCCTCGACCGCCTCACGACGATTGCCAGAACTTTCTCGGAAGGCTGCCAGTAGCAATTTCCGTTCGCCATCGGTAGCCACGCGCGACAACGTCGCCAGGAACAACTCGTTGATCACTTGTTCGTCGGAAAGCTTCTCGGACGCCAGGCCCGCGGCCCGACCATCCCGGTGACGGATCTTCTGGAAAGACTCCGGCGAATTCATCAGGTGCAACGCCTGGGAGATGCTCGGTTCGTTGCCTCGCTCGCATTCGCAAACGCTGTTGCGTTGCGGTCGGCCGAAGATGACAAAAAAGTAGGACGGCAGACGATTGTCCCAGATCTCGATGGCCCGCGAACCGGTCGGCCAGCCGTTGAACTGTTCGGGGACTCCCGTCGCCTGGCAGATCGCATCCAGCAGCACCTCCGCTGACAGCGCCTTTTTCGTCGCATGGGAGAAGTTCTGGTCGTCGAGTTCGTTGTCCGGCAGGGTCGACGAAGACAACTGGTAAGCCCGTGATGCCAGCAGTGTGCGGGTCAACGCCTTGATGTCGTACTTCTGTCGCCGGAATTCGGAGGCCAGGGCGGTGAGCAACTTCTCGTTGGAGGCCGGGTTGGTCGCCCGGTGGTCGTCGATCGGTTCGACCAACCCACGTCCGAAGTAGTGCGCCCAGAGCCGATTGACGATCGTGCGGGCGAAGAACGGGTTCTCCGGAGCGGTCATCCAGTCCGACAGCGCTCGCCTCCTGTCCCGGGGATCCTCGAGGGTGATCGGGGCACTGCCCAGACCGGCCGTCGGGACCAACAGGCCGCTCCGCGGATGCTTGAGATCCGATCCGGGTCCGTCGGTGATCTTCTGACTCCCCCCGCTTCGCCCATCTCGCTTGACCCCGGTGAAGAACCCCGCCAGGGCGAAGTAATCTTTCTGTCCCCATTTCTCGAATGGATGGTGATGGCACTGTGCACACTCGATTCGCACTCCCAGGAACAGCTGGCTCATCGAGCGAGCCAGGTCCTCGGGAGATTTCATCACCGAGTAGACAGCAGCCGGCGTTTCCGATCTCGTGTTCCCCCGGACGGTCAGGATCTCGCGAGCAAACCGGTCGAAGGGAACGTTCTCGGCCATCTGGCGACGCAGCCAGCGGGTGATGGCCACTGTCGCCTGCGGCTTCAGTTGCGCGTTGTCGACCCGAAGCACATCGGCCCACTTCATCGCCCAGAAAAAGGCATATTCCCGTCGGTCGAGCAACTTCGCCACGACCCGATCCCGCTTGTCGGGGGCCTTGTCGGCCAGGAACGCTCGCGTCTCGGTCACTGTCGGCAACGTGCCAATCGTGTCCAGGTGGGCCCGGCGGAGAAACGTCGCATCATCGGCGAGCGGACTCGGCGGGATACCCAGTTCGGTCAGCCGATCCCACACGTGTTTGTCGATGAAGTTGTGTTCCGGCGGCCGCTGGAACACGACGCCCGGCTGAGGACGGGTGATCCGGCTGACGGCCACCTGTCCCATGTACCTGACCAGGATCGCTGCCTCGCCGGGAACCTCTGTCGTGACCACCAGGCCACGACGGTTGACCGTGGCGATCACGTCATTGTTGGATTCAAATTCGGCTTCTGCCGTCACGCACCAGTTGTTGCCTTCCGAGTCGGTGGCAATCACCCGCAATTGCTGGTCCTGTCGTGCTCCCATGAGCCGCTGGGGCGGATCAACACGAATCGACGTACAAACCCGTCCTGGCACGTCGTAACGGGCTCCCTCGGCAATCCAGCGTCGCAATCTTCGGTAACGACGCCCGGCCGGTTCCAGCTTGCGTCCACCACCATGTGGCACCATGGCGGCTCCCTTGGTCAGCAGCAGGCTGCCAGCCGGCACCGCCAGCGAGACGCGTCCACCCCGTTTTTCCTTCGTCAATGCGTCGTGATCGGCCCGGGGATCGAATCCGAAAACGCTCAGCTTGAACCCGTTCTGCCCCTCGGCCTTGCCGTGACATCCTCCCGAATTGCACCGGGCCTTGGTCAGGATCGGGATCACCTCCTCCTGGAAGGACAACGGTCGCGGCTGGGTCACACCTCCAACATGGACTGGTATCGTTCGGTCACCGCCGTCCAGGCTGATCACCAACTGTGTTTGTCCGTTGGCCAGCGGTGTCACCATGCCAGTGGCATCCACCCGGGCAATCGCCGCATCGGCGATCGACCACTTGGACTCCCGGGTCCGGTCAACCAACCGTCCTCCCGAGATGGTCTCGACCAGCACCTGCACCGAGTCTTCGGGCGAATTCAAGTCGACCCGTTCAGGACGCACGACCACGTCGGAGGCACTGGCGTCCAACGCGCACAGCAGGGCAATCGCCAGGAGAGGTATGAAACGCATAAGACCTGATGGAAAAACTGGAAACCGGTGCCTGGTGAGACACGGAAACAGAGGCGGGCACGACAGGCTCCCGTCGAGATCCTGCCAAAACTCTATTCTAGGATTCGTTCCACGGACCAGTCAATCAGTATGGACGGGGCCGGCGTTCAACGCTTCCGCAACACCAGCACCACGTCTTCGGTCCACTCATCAACCGTGATCGGATGATCCACGTCGTAACAAAAATCGAACGACTCGATCCACTCCAGTGACGGCACCGAAGCCACCAGCCGGCGGATCTGTGCCAGCGTGTAGGTGCGGTACTTCAGGATCCCCTCGATTCGCCTGTGACGCGTTGGCGTGTAGATGTCAAAGGTCATCTCGAATCTCTCGACCCGCCGGCGACGGTCAATCGAAACACTCTGCAGGTTGGACACGATGGCCAGGTGACCACGCCGGGCCGACCACGTTTCCCCCATGTCTCGTGGCCCGCTGCCAGGCGTCAGGTGCAACCCCAGCAGGTACAGCCCCCCCCGAGCCAACCCATCGGCGACGCACGCCAGGTGACTCCGCGCGGCCGACTCACTGTCGAGGTGCCTGACGCTGTTGATCGTGTTGAAAACGGCGTCCACTTTCCGTCGCAGCCGAAAATCCGCCATATCACCCACGGTCGCCGGAGGATCCCAACCGGCCCGCTTGAAACGTTGATTGCAGTAATCCACGGCCCGGGGATTCAGATCGTTGCCCGCAACGACGTACCCACGACCAGCCAGACGCACCAGCAACCGTCCCGTCCCACAGGCCGGTTCAAAGAGTCTCCGGACCGTTCGCCCGGCGAAGTGTTCGAAACAGTCCTCGAAAAAGGACAATTCGGCCGCACAATCACTGCCAAAGATCAGATCGTAGTAGGCCGGGTAGTCGTACAGGTGCCCCGTGAGCCTCTCTGGTCCGGACAACTCGAACTCATCGCCAGCCATCAATTGATCATCCTTCCGACCGACACCAGCACCCGTTGCGGGTGAAGACCCGTCCTTGATGAGCCCCGCAGGTGATCACGACGCCGGCCCCGGAGGAACCACCCCGTCGTCCGGCTCGACATAGAATTCTGACAGGTCGATGCCTCCCTTGAGTTCCGACTCCGCCAGTTGCAACCTCTTCTCGATCGTCAGCAATCGGCGTTCCAGCACCGGGTCGAGTTCCACGTCCCGGGCTTTGCGAAGCCGAGGAACCTGGGGGAAATGCAGTTGTCGCTGGAGCGCGGCAAACATGTAGAGCGGATCCTTGCCGCGATTGGCCCGGGCGATCCGGCCCTCCCGGATCCCGAACAGAACCGGATAGTCCGGCTCCCAGTCATCGACACCCCTCTGCCGCCGCTGATCGACAACCATCTGTTCGCTGCGGACGTAGATCATGTCGGCGAAATCAATCGCCCCCAGTTCGGCACGAATCCGCAGGATCCATTCGCGAAATTCCTCGTTGTAGATCGGGTCAGCGGCGACGGCCTCCAGGCCACGGTCGTACCCGAGGTGGTTGCGCGAGATCGCCTCGAAGTGGTAGATGAACAGCCCCTGTGGCGTGGGATTCTCGGAGCGGTAGACAGCCTCCTGCTCGAGCACACGCAGGGCCGTGTACTGGTCGAATTTCGCCCGCTCGTCTTCGGACTGCCCGATCACGAAAATCTGGAACGGGGTGAAATAGTGGCCGAGATGCTGCATCCCATCCACCAGCTGGCCCCGCAACAGCAATTCCCCCTCCAGCACCTCCAACGCGACCGGCAACCGCGTGCTGCTGAGCAGTTCCTCGCGGAGTTGTGACAGGATCTCCTGGGACGGCACCGAATCTTCAAGACGTTCCCGGTAGGCCCGAAAGAAGTACGCCTGCTCGACATACTCCTCGCGTTCGAGCAGTTCAGCAGACATGGCCGGACTTCCTCTCGATGACCTACTGTTCCGAACCCGAAGGAGCAGCCGGCTTCTTGATATCCAGGCAAAGGATCTCGGCATCGTCACGCAGCAACAACTTGCCGTGTGCCAGCGATGGAGCTTGGCGGGTCGGGCCAATCACCTCGGCCCGCGCCAGTTCCCGGAATCCCTTCGGTGACGCGGCCACCAGGACCAATTCTCCTCGCATCGTGCTGATCCAGAGCTTGCCGTCCGCGGCGATCAGGTTCCCCTTACCAAACCGCTTCTGTTTCCAGGCCAACTTGCCGGTGGCGGCGTCCAGGCAACCCAGGTGAGTGATCGGGCCAGCACCGCCGACGTTGTCCATCCCGTACAGGTACCCACCCAACAGGATCGACGTCTGCCACTCGTTTCGCATCACCGCACCAGGTCCCTGGGACTGCCAGGTCACCGACGGGGCCAGACCGGTGCCGGACTTCTTCAACTCCAGCATCACGCTGCCATGGTTCTCGCCGGACGAGAGAAACACGCGCCCCTTGACGGCCACCGGCGTGGCAATGTTGCAGTCGTAATCGGTCACGTAGGGGTACCGCCACAGCGACGTGCCCCGGGTCGGATCGAGCCCCACCGCCTGGTTGCCGAGAAAGGCCACCAGTTGGCGACGGCCCCCGGCGTTGAGTAAAGCCGGGGAGGAATAACCAGCCGGACCGCTGCCGGCCGTCCAGGCCGGAGTGCCATCGGACAGCTTGTAGGCGGCCACCGCGGCCTGTGGAGCCCCCGGCGTCACGACAACCAGTTCACCGACGACCAGGGGCGAACAGGCCATCCCGTAATCGGCCACGCGGCCCTTCAACGATGTGACAACGTCTCGCTGCCAGACGATCTTGCCGGTCCTGGAGGCCAACACCACCAGTTGCCCCTCGCCGGTGAACACGACCACTTGATCACCGGCAATCGTCGGCGTCGCGCGAGCACCGTTGCCCATCCCGTTGCGGTAGGCGGCCGCGATGTCGGTCTTCCACAATGGCTTGCCATTGGCGAGGTCCAGGGCCCAGACCTGCTGCTTGGCCCCCGATTCGACCAGCGTCACCACGCGACCATCGGCCACGGCCACACCCGACATCCCCACCCCGCCGGACACCCGCCAGGCGACCCTGGGACCCGTCGCCGGAAACGTGTCCAGCAACCCCGTCTCGGTGCTGATTCCATTCCGCTGCGGCCCCAAAAAACCGGGCCAATCGCCGCCAATGGCCGGCGCAGCCACCGCCGTCCACAGCAACAACCAAACGGGCAAGCGGTGGCAATGTCCAAGCGTGTCTTTGAAGAAGCGGTCGGTCATCATGTGCTCCAGGGACTCGGTCTTCGAAGAAGACGACCATCGTGTTGCACTAGGTGTACCCAAGCCGACTCAACCGGGCAACGCCGTACCACGTGACTGACCTTGCCTGTGGTCTGGCTGGAGTCAAGAATCGTCTCAGATGACACCTGCGATCCGTGTCATCCCCGCCCCCCCCGACATGACCCCACCTCAAGCCACCTCCTCTCCCGGTTCCCCCGATGCGAAACCCCCTGATCTCCATCCTCTGGCTGGGACTGTCGGCGACTGCCGTCGCGGCCGCCGAACCCGAACTGACGTTTGAACGGGACATCCGGGGCATTTTCAAGGCGCACTGTTTTGAGTGCCACGGTGAGACAGACAAGGTCGAGGGCGGACTCGACCTGCGTTTGAAGCGATTCCTGGTTGCCGGTGGGGAGTCCGGTGCCGCGATCGTGGTGGGCCAACCTGGATCGAGCACACTGATTCAGCGAGTGGTCGCCGGCGAAATGCCACCCGGAAAGGACAGCAAGAAGCTGACCCCCCAACAGATCGATGTGCTCCGCCGCTGGATCGCCGCCGGAGCCAAAACAGCCAGACCCGAGCCCAAGACGCTGGGACGAGGATTCCAGTTCACTCCACTCGATCTCGAGTTCTGGGCCTTTCAGCCGATTCAGCAACCAGCACCGCCACGCGTGCAACAGGCCCTCGAAATCCGCAACCCGCTGGACCGCTTTGTGCAGGCCCGGCTGGAAACCGCAGGTCACACTCTCGCTCCAGCCGCGAAGAAATTGACGCTGTTGCGACGCGCGACCTTCGACCTGCTCGGCATGCCTCCCACCCTGGCTCAACAACAACGATTCCTGGACGACACGGCCCCCGGGGCCTGGGAACGGCTGATCGAGCGACTGTTGGCCAACCCGCACTATGGCGAACGCTGGGGACGGCACTGGCTGGATGCCGCCGGGTACGCCGACAGCGAGGGAGTCACCAACACCGACCCTCAACGAAAATGGGCCTGGCGTTTTCGCGACTGGGTCATTGATGCCCACAACGACAACCTGCCCTGGACCCGGTTCCTGCTGGAACAACTCGCCGGAGACGAACTGGTCCCCCCCCCTTACAAGAATCTCTCGCCTGAACAGGTGCGTTTGCTGACGGCCACCGGTTTCCTGAGAACCGCGCCGGACGGGACCGCCGGCGCCAACAACACCGCGAACCGCAACCAGGTGATCGCCGAGACACTCAATGTCGTGTCCACCTCGATCCTGGGACTCACGGTTGGTTGTGCACAATGCCACAACCATCGATACGACCCGATTCCTCAGGTCGACTACTACCGGCTCAGAGCCATATTTGAACCCGCCTTGAATGTCGCCCGCTGGAAACAACCCGCCTCGAGGACCGTGTCGCTGTACACCGACGCCAACAAGGCCCAGGCCGCAAAGATCGAGGCCGAGGCCAAGAAGATCGATGCCGAGCGGTCCAAAAAGCAGGCCGTCTACATCCAGCAGACCTTCGACAAGGAGGTAGCCAAGCTGCCCGAGGCGATTCGTCCCCGGGCCCGCGAAGCCCGCAAGACCGATGCGAAGAAGCGGACCGCCGAGCAAGTCCAGCTGCTCAAGAAATTCCCCAGTCTCAACGTCTCGGCAGGGTCGCTTTACCTCTACGACAGCAAGGCCGCCGCCGATCTCAAGAAGATTGCCAAGCGGGCCACCGACCTGCGAGCGACCAAGCCTGCGCAATCGTTCATCCGGGTTCTCACCGAGGACAGTGGGACGGTCCCGGTGACGAAGGTCTTCTTCCGCGGCGACATCACCCAGCCCCGCCAGGACGTGGCCCCGTCGGATCTCTCGATCCTGGCCGCCACCACCACGGTCCCTGTTGGAATCCCCGCCAACGACAAGGCCATCACGACGACCGGCCGTCGCCTGGCCTGGGCGAAAAAACTGACCGACGGCAAACATCCCCTGGTCGCCAGGGTCATCGTCAATCGCACGTGGATGCACCATTTCGGCCAGGGCCTGGCAGCCACTCCCGGTGACTTCGGGGCACTGGGGATCCGCCCCACGCACCCGCTGTTGCTCGACTGGCTCGCTTCGAAATTCATGCGAGACGGCTGGGATCTCAAGAAACTGCACCGGCTGCTGATGACATCAGCCACCTACCGCCAACCGGCCACCGCCTCGCCCGCATTGCACGCCGCCGACCCTGACAACCGTCTGCTGGGACGAATGTCACTGCGACGACTTGATGCCGAGAGCCTTCGGGATGCCGTGCTGGCCACCAGTGGCTCCCTGGTCACGACCCGGAACGGGCCACCGGTGCCGGTGATGGCCGACCGCGTCGGACAATGGATCATCGGAAAAGAAAACCTCAACGCCGGTCGCCCCGGCGCGGTGATCGACATGAAGGGTGCCCAGTTCCGCCGCAGCGTCTGGGTCGAGGTTCGCCGCAGTCGCCCCCTGGCGGTCCTGGATTCTTTCGACCGTCCGGCCATGGAGCCCAACTGCACACAGCGCGTCTCGACCACCGTTTCGAGCCAGTCGCTGATGATGATGAACAGTGATTTCATTGTTGCCCAATCGGTGCGATTCGCCCGCCGACTCGAATCCGAAGCTGGCAACGACACCACCGCACAGGTGCGACTGGCCTGGCGATTGGCCTACGGCATCCAGCCAACTGACGACGCCGTGCTGGCAGCGACGCAGTTCCTGGAAGCCCAAACCGGTTTGTTCATCACCCAGGCGGCTGCAGCCGACAAGAAAAAGGGTGACTCCGCCGACAAGGCACGACGCGACCAGGCCGCCGGACAGGCACTGGGAGTCTTCTGCCAGTCACTGCTGGCCAGCAACCAGTTTCTCTACATCGATTAATCACACACCCGGACACGTGGCACCGCTCATGTCTTCCTTCCCCACCATCCCGCATTCGCGACGTCATTTCCTGGCCGCTGGCTCGCTTGGCCTCGGCTCACTGGCAACCGCCTGGCTGTCGCAGCAGCAACAGTTGAAGGCGGCCCCGGCTCGTCCCGAACTCGAACCGGTCCACTACGACACGCTGCCCAAGAACCCGCCTGGCCAGCCGCGGGCAGAGGCAATGATCTCGTTGTGGATGCAGGGAGGCCCCAGCCACATCGACCTCTTCGATCCCAAGCCCGCCATGGCCAAGTGGCACATGAAGGCTTTCCCGGGAAAGATCAAGTACGACAACGCCGCCCAGGCCTCCTCCAAGGTGCTCCACAGCCAATGGAAATTTCGACCGCGGGGGGAATGCGGCACCGAGATCTCCGAATTGCTGCCCCACACTGCCAGCATCGCCGACGACATCTGCCTGATCCGCTCGATGCGAACCGGCGTCAACAACCATGGGCAGTCGATCCTGGCATTGCAGACGGGCAAGGTCACCAAGGGACGTCCATCGCTGGGCAGTTGGATGGCCTACGGGCTGGGCACCGAGGCCGATGACCTGCCGGCTTTCCTGGCAATGATCGACCCCGGTCAATTGCCCGTCGAGGGTGTCGCCAACTGGTCCAATGGCTGGTTGCCGGCGATCTACCAGGGGACGGTGATCCGTCCTACCGAACCACGGATTCTGAACCTGCAACCCCCGGCTCACCTGGCCGGAAGCGTTCAGAAATCGTTCCTGGAATACGTCCGCAAGCTGAACCAAAAACACCTGGCCGCCCGTCCTGCACAGAACGACCTGGCAGCCCGCATCGCCAGTTACCAGTTGGCCGCCAGGATGCAGTCATCGGCCAGGGAGGCCCTGGACATCTCGGGTGAAACCAAGGCCACCCAGGAGATGTACGGCATCCACGAGACAGCAACCGCCGATTACGGAACCCGCTGCCTGATTGCCCGGCGGATGGTCGAACGGGGTGTCCGTTTCGCGCAGGTCTACACGCAAAACCAGTTCTGGGACCATCACGGGGGCATCGTCAAGAGCCTGCCAAGGGCCTGCAAGAAGGTCGACAAGCCCTCGGCGGCACTGGTCAAGGACCTCAAGCAGCGTGGCCTGCTCGACTCGACGGTCGTTCATTGGGGTGGCGAGATGGGCCGGTTGCCGGTCATCCAGAACGAAAAAAACATCGGTCGCGACCACAACACCTACGGATTCAGCATGTGGTTGGCCGGTGGAGGGTTTCGGGGTGGGCTGGCCTACGGAAACACCGACGAATTCGGTCACAAGGCGGTCGAGAACGTGGTCAACCACTACGACTACCACGCCACACTGTTCCACCTGTTTGGCCTGGATGCCGAGAACCTGGTCTACACCCGCAACACCCAGGACAAAACAATTCTCGACGGTCAACCCGGCAAGATCGTCCACGACCTGCTGGATGCCTGAACCGGATCACTCGAGGACTATCGAGTCCCCGAAGACGGCCCCGGAATCCACCCGGCCCGCGGCATCCGCAGCCGACAGTGCCCACCCCGGCGCGATCTCCACGACCGCATCCGGGTGCACCGTGGCCCCCGCCGCCTCGAGCCACCCCCGGTACAGCGACAGCAGTCCCGACCGGGCCGATTCCAGGGAATCCGCACCGGTGGCCTGCTTGATCGGTAGAAAATCAACAGCCCGATCCCCTTCCACCACCAACCCGGTCTCGGCAGCCGCCAACAGATCGAAGATGTATTTTTCCAACTGCCACGCGTTGCGGCATTCCGGTTGAACAACAGCGGCCGACCGGTGACCGGTCGCGCAAGCAACACTCCGCCGCACACGGTGCCACGGCAGGCCAGCCGCATCCGCGGCTCTCTCCAGGAGATCCTTGTCGAGCACATGAACTCCAGTGTTGCCGGCCCAGAACCTCAATCGGCCGGTCGCGTCGGTTGCCGCCGCCGAGTCGAGCAACTCCAGGTACTCGACGATTCGTGTCCGTCCCTCCACGGACACCGCCACCCCCATCCGTTCCTCGGCGGCGATTCGAGGCACCACCCGGGTCGTCATCTGCGATCCTCTCTCGTGGTGCCAGCCCACCAGCAGCGGATCCGGAGGCAACACCGCGGGGTTGTCGACCTGGTGATAGAACAACGTGTCGACGGCCCGTTCGCTCAACCACTCGAACATCCCGGACCGCCGCAACGCGGCGACCAATCCTCCATGGCCGTCCGGATTCAGGGCCACCTGCCCGGCACCGGCCAGCAGCACCCGGCCGGTCTCGACATCGACCACCGGCATTGCTCCCTGCTGGAACAGGACCACCTGCCCGGGATCAAGGCCGAAAAAATCCTGCTGCCGGAAAAACAACCGGGTCGGCGCGTCCGTCACGTGACTGGTCATCACCAGCCAGGGAATCGCCCGCCCCGCCCTGCGGCTCCGTTCCCCGATCGCCGCCGCAAAATGTTCAAACAGTGTCCGTCGACTGACGGGCATCACCGGAAAAAGCCCCTTGGGAGAATCCGACCCCAGTCGGCTCCCTCGTCCTCCGGCCACCGTCACCACGGCCACACGACCATCAGCCAGCAACGCCTCGCCACGATCACGTGCCCGCGGCGAACTCGCTTCCGGCTGTCGCACGAGGTGAGGCAATTCGGGCACAGCTTCGGCCCGGTCACCGGCCCGGTCACCACCGGCGACCGCCACCCCCAGCCCCTCCCAGTCGATCAGTTCCAACTCGCTCTCGAATCGCTTCCGGACAGCCGGTTCCAGGAGGTCGATCTCCTCCAGGAGATGCAGTTGGCCAGCATCGGCCAGTTGCCGGACCAGGAGATCATTCACACCAAACCCCGGCTTCTGAGCAGCAGCAGCAGGCTGTAGATCACGACCACCGACACCACGCAGATCGCCAGCCGAAGCACCCAGGCGGCCCGCTGCAGATGACGATGAGCGATCAACTGGGTCAGCACCACCACGAAGGCCACCATCGCCATCTTGAACCCCACCATGCCCCGCATGTCCCAGTGGTCGTAGAAGAATTTCGCCACCGGGTTCGACTCGTGAAAACGGCCCGTGCGGATCAGGCGATGGGTCATCAGGATGTCAAAAACGCTCACGGCGACGAACAAGCTCGTCTCGTACAGCAAACGGACAGTCCAGCGCGAGGATCGGGACACAACGATGTCCTAGGAAATCAGCTGGCGTAATTGCTTGAGGTACCCGGGAATCTCGCCCAGCGGATCACTCTCCTCATACTCCAGCACCACGTACCCGCGGTAATCGGCGTCTCGAAGAATCTTGATAACGCGTTCCAGGTCGGCTGGTTCTTTCTTCTCGCCACGAAAAATCGACGCCTTGACCTGGGCATTGACCGCGTAGGGAGCAATCACTGCCATGTCCCGGTAGGGGTCATCGGTCCGGAAATTGCCACCGTCGAGATTCACACCGAAAAACCGGGAATCTCGTACCCCCTTGATGATCCGCATCATCTGGGCCGGGGTCGCAGTGATCCCACCGTGATTCTCCAGGGCCAGGAACACGCCACGCTTCTCGGCATGCTCGAGCACCTGGTTGATCCCATCAATGCACCGTTCAATGGCCACCGCCTCGGTGTCTCCCTTGGGGACACGGCCCGCGAAGATCCGGATCGCCGGAGCTCCGAGCACCGCGGCGTGATCGATCCACTGGCGGGCATCAGCCAGTTGCTTCTCCCGACCGGGTCCTTCGGCCACGCAGAAATCGTTGCCGATGGCCGTGCCCGAGATGTCCAGTCCCAGCCGGAAGGACAACTCCTTCATGTGCATCAGGTACTCGTGGGTGACCGTCTTGGGGAAGTAGTAGGTCGTTGGTTCGATCCCGTCGAGATCCTGGTCGGCACAAAATCGGATGAAACCATCCATCGTCATCTTGGCCGATTTCTCCTGTTCGGGGGTCGGCCGCTTGGGCAACAGGCGGTTGAAGGAGTAACCGGCCAGGCTGAGTTTCATGTGAGACTTGCCATTGCGACCCGGCGGGTTGGCAGCCGACGAGACGGTCGGTTGAGATACGGTGGCCGATGCGATTCCGGCAGCCAGTCCTCCGGCCAGGAAGTTTCGACGCGACGTCAGCGGAGCGATGGTCATCAGTGGAGATCCTCTTGTTGGCAAATGGGGAGACCATCAATAGACTATCGCGCCCCGCATCAGGTCACGACCAGTACACCCGGAAAACATCATGCCCCGTTACGATCCCGCCCGCATCGAACCTCGCTGGCAGGCCTACTGGGACGAGAACCAGACATTCCGAACCGGTCCTTTTGAAGAGGGCCGCGAGAAGATCTACGTTCTCGACATGTTCCCCTATCCCTCCGGGGATGGCCTGCACGTGGGACATCCGGAGGGCTACACGGCAACCGACATCGTCTGTCGCTATCAACGCATGCAGGGCACGCAGGTGCTGCACCCGATGGGCTGGGACGCCTTCGGCCTGCCGGCCGAACAGCACGCCATCAAGACCGGCACTCATCCCCGTGAAACCACCTACCGCAACATTGACACCTTCCGCCGACAACTGAAGATGCTCGGTTTCAGTTACGACTGGGACCGGGAATTCTCGACCACCGACCCGGATTACTACCGCTGGACCCAGTGGATCTTCCTGCAACTGTTCGATACCTGGTACGACCAGGAATGCCAGTGGACCGGACCCGACGGGCTCGACCGCGTCGGCCGCGGGCGACCGATCAGCGAACTGCCGATCCCCGACACCGTCTCCGCCGAGGGCCCCGAGGCGGTGCGGCGTTACCAGGATCGGCACCGCCTGGCCTACCAGCACGAGGCCCCGGTGAACTGGTGCCCGGAGCTGGGAACGGTACTCGCCAACGAGGAAGTGATTGACGGCAAGAGCGAACGGGGAGAGCACCCGGTCGAGAGACTGCCATTGAGGCAGTGGATGTTGGCAATCACCCGTTACGCCGAACGATTGCTGGACGAACTGGACCTGGTCAACTGGCCCGAATCCATCAAGCTACTGCAACGCAACTGGATTGGTCGCAGTGCCGGTGCCGAGGTCGATTTTTTCATCGGGTCGTCCGGTGAGGCCGAAGACGATTCGCTCGAGACCGGGTTCGCCGCCTGGCAGGCCGGCCGTGCCGACACGGGACTGCCGGAGGATCCAACTGACGATGTCCTGAGAGTCTACACCACTCGACCGGACACGCTCTTCGGAGCCACCTACATGGTGATCGCTCCCGAGCACCCCTTTGTCGACCGACTGACAACTGCCGGACAGCGGGATGCCGTCACCGCCTACCAGGCCCAGGCGGCGGCCAAGAGCGATCTCGATCGCACCGACCTCGCCAAGACCAAAACAGGCGTGTTCACCGGCTCCGACGCCATCAACCCGGTCAACGGACAACGGATCCCGATCTGGGTCGCCGACTACGTGCTGATCAGCTACGGCACCGGGGCCATCATGGCGGTTCCTGGCCAGGACGAACGCGACTGGGAATTTGCCGAGGTCTTCGATCTGCCAATCGTCCGCACGGTGCAGCCACCCGAGGAATTCGACGGCAAGGCCTATCCCGGCGACGGCCCCGCGATCAACAGCGAATTCCTCGATGGACTCGACATCGACGCGGCCAAGCAACGGATCATCCAACACCTCTCCACCACCGGCCAGGGAGACGCTGCACTCAACTACAAGCTCCGTGACTGGCTCTTCAGTCGCCAGCACTTCTGGGGCGAACCATTCCCGATCTGGCACGAACTGGACGACGAGGGGAACTTGACCGGATTGATGCAGGCCGATGACCCGGCCAGCCTGCCAGCTGAACTCCCGGAGAACTTCGAGTTCAAGCCGCACGGTCGACCCGACCCTCCGCTGGAGGAAGCACCCGAGGACTGGCTGTACCGGACCGATGAAACCGGCACCCGGCTGAAGCGAGAGACCAACTCGATGCCGCAATGGGCCGGGTCCTGCTGGTACTACCTGCGGTTTGCCGACCCGAACAACCAAGACCGTTTTGTTGACACCGAGGCCGAGAAGAACTGGCTGCCGGTCGATCTCTACATCGGCGGCGCCGAGCACGCCGTGCTGCACCTGCTCTACTCGAGGTTCTGGCACAAGGTGCTCTTTGACCGCGGCCACGTCTGCACCCCGGAACCGTTCAACCGGCTGGTCAACCAGGGCATGATCCTGGGCGAGGCCGAACTGACCGGCTACCGGGACACCTCCGGTGCATGGGTCTCGGCTCACGACGTCGATCCCACGACATTCGATGGCGAGAAGGTCTCGCTGACGGCCGAGGAAGTCCAGAAACAGGGCGAGGATCTCGTGCTGGTCGACCAGCCCGGCATCGTTGTCGAGGGCCGGGCGTTCAAGATGTCCAAGTCGCGTGGCAACGTGATCAATCCCGACGACATCGTGACCGAGTACGGCGCGGATTCGTTGCGTCTCTACGAGATGTTCATGGGACCACTGGAAGCAACCAAGCCCTGGAGCATGAGTGGCGTGGAAGGCGTCAGCCGCTTCCTGGGCCGTGTCTGGCGGATGATCGTCGATGAACGAGCCGACGAGGTCACGCTGCACCCGACAATTTCCGACGCCGTGGCCGACGACGACCAGTTGCGGATCCTGCACCGCACGATCAAGGCGGTGACCGAGGATATCGACAAGCTGTCGTTCAACACGGCCATCAGCCGGCTGATGGAATTCACCAACGCGCTGGGACAGGCCGATCCGCGACCGCGATCGTTGATGGAACCCTTCCTGTTGCTGCTCTCGCCGTTTGCCCCGCACCTGGCCGAGGAACTCTGGTGCCTGCTGGGACACGACGGGTCATTGGCCTACGAGCCGTGGCCGCAATTCGACGAGTCGTTGCTGGTCACCTCGACCGTCGAGGTTCCCGTGCAGGTCAACGGCAAGCTCAGGGGAAAGGTCACGGTGGCCGCCGATGCCGATGAACCGACCATCCAGGCTGCCGCCGCGGCTGATGAGGCCGTCGCACGTTTCCTGGCCGAAAAGACGATCGTCAAGACGATCGTCGTACCGGGTCGCCTGGTCAACTTTGTCGTCAAGTGAACCACCACCGGACAACCTGATGTCCAAAGCCCGGCAGTGCCGATCATTGAAGTTGAAACGCCTCCGAACATAGGCGATCATGAGATTCAGCCCCACGGGGACTTGTTCAACAGGATGGATCATGAGTTCCACGACCCAGACGTTTCGACGAGGTTGCAGTGAATTCAACGGTCTCTCGCGACGTGCCGCACTGCAGGCAGGTGGCTTGTTCGGCCTGACACTGCCGACAATGCTCCAGCAGCAAAGCCTGGGAGCCGACGGTGGACTGACCGGCACCGCCAAGTCGTGCATCATCCTGTACTGCTGGGGTGGACAAAGCCACATCGACACCTGGGACCTGAAGCCCAAGGCGCCCGCCTCGATTCGTGGACCGTTCACACCGATCTCGACAAACGTCCCGGGCATCCAGGTCGGTGAACACATCCCGAAACTGGCCGGGATGACCGACAAGTTGGCCATCGTCCGTTCGATGTTTCATACCGACGCGGCCCACGGTCGCGGCATGTACTGGAACATGACCGGCCACAAGCCAAACCGACCGGGAAACCTGCCGCCCAAACGGAGTGATTGGCCGGGCCTGCCCGCGATGATCTCGCACTTCCGCGAATCCCAGCCCGGCGTGCCGCGATCAATCCGCCTGCCCTACCCGATGGTCGACAACGGCACGTTGCAGGCCGGCGAGTACGGAGGATTCATGGGAGGCGCCTACGATCCAATCGTGGTCAAGACCCCCAAGGGAACCGCCTACGGCGGACGTTCACGGGACCTGGGCTCCCCCGTCCTGGACCTCGCTTCCGGAATCGACCGTGATCGATTCCGACGGCGACGATCCCTGCTGGGACAGATCCAGTCTCCGGCCGTCAGCAACGGTGACCCGGCCACCAGTTCCTTCGGCCACTTCCACGACCTGGCAATGAACATGCTGGTCAGCGACCGGGTCCAGAACGCCTTCGATCTCGACACAGAGACACCCGAGTTGAAAGCACTGTACGGGGACCATCTTGGTGGCCAGAGCTGCCTGCTGGCGCGCCGACTGGTCGACGCCGGCGTCCCGGTGGTGCAGGTTTTGATGTCGGCCAGTGATCTCAACGGAGGCAAGGGGGACCACTGGGACACCCACGGAAACAACTTCAACCGTCTCAAGGATCGCCTGCTGCCGGTGTTCGATCGGTCGGCTTCCGCCCTGATCACCGACTTGGACCAGCGCGGCCAACTCGACGAGACGCTGGTCCTGATGATCGGTGACTTCGGTCGGACCCCGAAAATCAATGGCAACGCTGGCCGTGACCACTACCCGTTCTCCTTCACGGTCGTCCTCGCCGGGGGCGGCATCCGCGGGGGGCAGGTCTACGGCAGTTCCGACGCACACGCCGCCCATCCACGCACCCTGGCCGCCGGCCCACCTGATCTGCACGCCACGGTCTTCACCGCGATGGGAATTCGTCCCGACTCGCTGATCCACGACAACCTGAACCGGCCACACATGCTGACTGTCGGCCGACCGCTGCCGTTGTTCTAGGATCCACGAACTACCGCGTCACACCGGGACTGGGACGTGTGGCCGTCCGCGACACGTCGTCGCTCAACAGGTTGCTGGCCGCTCCCACCAACCGGAATATCATCGACGCATCCGCGGTCGTCTTCTCCGGGACGTCGGGCCAGTCCGGTCCCGCCAGCCACTCCGTCGCTTTCGTGTTCCCGTAGGCGATCGTGACATCGAATCGGTTCAACCGGACCGTCATCCGCTGGCGACGGCGATCGAGCTGGATTGTTGTCTCGTGAAATCCCGGACGTCCAACCCGCGGTCGCAGAAGCCTCAGTCTCAGTTCACCCTCCCGGTGAACCGCCTCGGACGGGTACCAGCCCTTCTTGATCACCAGGTGATTGACCACCTCGGCCAGTTTCTTCCTCGAGGAGAGCCATTCCGAGGACGTGATCATTCCGGTCAAATCCTGCATCGCGGTCGGTTTGTTGGAGGTGGTGAGTTGGACAAGTCCCTTGAACGATCCGTCCACATCACGCGTGATCGAAAACCGGGGCTGTGGAAAAATCGCCTTCCCTTTCAGACGGTAAATCACGGGATCCTCGGCAAAAAACAAACGGCTCCCCATCGGGGCCGAACGGATCGCGACAGCCACTCCACCGTTTCGGACCGCAGTCGCCTCGAACTGTTTTGCAGCCACATCAAAGGAGACAAAACCGTCCAGCTTCGATCCGTTGGCCAGTGAATGCACCAATTGCAACTTGACCAGTTGGGGAGGAGCCTTCCGCCAGTCAGCCAGAACAGCCCCGAATTCGTCGACCACCGTGGACAGCCGCTGACGATGACCGGCAACCGCACCAGCCAGCCTCGTGGCCGTGTCAGCCCACTCGGATTTCTCGTGCTTGCGGGCAAACGACCTCAGGCTGGACACCGCCGCCCCCACCTCGACTCCATCGCCGACAATCGCCTCGGTCCACGCCGACCACACCACCGCCTGTCCATCGTCGGGAACCGCCTTGACCAGTTGCCGCAACACGTCACGGGCCTCGTCAAAGCGATTGTCACTCAACAGATTGTTGCCCGACACCCGTAGAATCTCGGGACGGGCACGACTGGCCTCAGGCAGACGCCCCAGGAAGTGAGTCACCAGGTCTGTCGCAACCGGCACGTCGGCGGACAACTCCTGCAATCCCACGATCTTCTTGATCGCATCGATCTCGGGATCAAAGACCAGCTTTGCCACCCGGGCCACCCCGGGCTTGTCTCGTTTGAGCCTCGAGAGGCACTGCAGTCGCACGGCCTTGTCACCGGCCAGGTCGGCCGCCAAGGCGGTCTTCAACAGGAAACCGTCATCGGACAACACCTCCGGCCCCCAGAATTCTGCCGCGCGGCGCACGCCTGATATGTACTTCCGGGCCATCGGAAGCCGCAAGCTTCCGACATTTTTCGAGATGATCCCGTCGAGGAATTCTCGGCACCCCTTGCCGTCAACAAACTGCGACAGGGCGAAACGGCCGGCGAGTGTCTTGCCGTGATCCATGACCAGGGTCGCCTTGAATTCCGTCACCGCCGCGGCCTTTCGATGTGTCGAGGCCACCATCAGGGCGTCCAGGGCAACCCGGGCCGCCCGGTCACCGTTGGCATGCGTGGCAAGATACGCCCTGGCCGAAACCAGGTACTCGTCAACTCGCCCCGCCGCCACCGCCGGCTCGGGATCCGGAATCGTTTCCACCGCACTCGCCGGATTCCAGCAACAGACACCACCCAAAAACAGCACGAGGCTCACGACGGTACGATTGTGCCGCGTCATCACTTCTGACTCCCTGGCTCGAATCCCCCCAAATCCGGCTCCATGAACTGAATGCGAGAGGGTTGTATGACGCCATCCAGATCACGGGCAAGATCAAGCTGGACCACTCGACACCAATCACCTCGACCCAACTCGCCCCACCGTTTATGCTCGATTTTGTTCCCGGACGATCCAATTGGCTTCCAGGTGAAAGATGCTGCACGCGGTGATCATGTCCGGAGGCAGCGGCACACGGTTTTGGCCGCAAAGCCGTCGCAACCGTCCCAAGCAACTCCAGCCCCTGGCCGGTGAGACCAGCCTGCTGCAACAGACCGTCGCCCGGCTCCAGGAACTGGTCCCCCCAGAACGAACGTGGGTGATCACCAACGCCGGACAGGCCGAGGAAACGCGGAACCAATTGCCGACGATTCCTGTCCAACAAATTCTCACCGAGCCTTGTGGTCGCAACACGGCCCCCTGCGTGGGGCTGGCCGCGTGGCACCTGCTGGCCACCGACCCCGACGCGGTGATGCTCGTCCTTCCAGCCGATCACCTGATCAACCCTCCCGACGCTTTCCGGCAAGGCGTACGGACCGCCGTTGAACTGGTCGACAACGACTCCCGCCGTCTCGTGCTCTTCGGAGTCACACCCACACGACCGGCCACCGGCTACGGCTACATCCAGCGTGGCGAATCTCTGCCTGGAGCCGGCCACGGATACCAGGTCACGGCGTTCCACGAGAAACCCGATCGATCAACTGCTGGATCGTACATCGCTGCCGGTGACAGGTACTGGAACTGCGGCATCTTCACCTGGCGGGCTGACCAGATCCTGGACGCCCTGGCCCAGCACGAACCGGACATCGCCAGCGTGCTGGAGACGATCGGCCGCACCGTCGGTACCCCCGACTACGACACCTCACTGCAAGACACCTTCGACTCAATCCCGGCCCGCTCGATCGACCACGCAGTTCTGGAGCGATCTCCTGACACCTGCCTGGTGGAGGCGTCCTTCGCCTGGCACGACGTTGGCAGTTGGCACGCACTGGCCGAGATCCTGGGGACCGACTCCGACGGCAACACGCTGCAAGGCCCGGTCACGGTCGTCGACTCCAACAACTGTGTCGTCCGCAGCAACGGTGATCACCTGGTCGGTGCGGTCGGGGTCGAGAACCTGGTCATCGTTCACACCGACGACGCCACCCTGGTGGCCCACCGTGACGACGAGGAGGGCCTGAGACGATTGGTCGAGAGGATCCAGGAGCAGGGACGTGACGACCGCCTCTGAACCGATCCGCGACGAGATACCCGGCGAGGGCGCTCTCCTGGGCCTGGACTACGGCCGCGTGCGGGTTGGTGTCGCGGTTTCGACCCCCGAACAGACACTGGCCGTGCCGCTGGAAACCTGGGAACCGACCGGAGAGAAAGACGAAGACGCCCGCCACCTCGAACAACTGATCGCCGACCAGCGCGTGGTGGCCCTGGTTGTCGGGTTGCCGCTCCATGCTGACGGAACCACCAGCGAATTGTCTCGGGAAGCTGAGACATTTGCGGCGTGGATCCGCCTGGCAACCGGCAAGCCGGTGACGCTCTGGGACGAACGTTACACCTCGCGGCAAGCCGAGGAAGTGCTGCTGAGCGTCGACATGACGCGAAAAAAACGAAAGGCTCGCCGTGACATGATTGCGGCCCAGATGATCCTGCAGGGGTACCTGGACCATGCCTGACACTCCCGGCAGTTCGCAACCGAGGACCGCGGCTTCGCCTCGCCGGTCTGCTGGGCGTCGCATCCTGTTCGTCTGTGTGATGCTGGTCGCACTCGAGGCGGCCGGGTGGCTGGGCGATTACATCTACGGCTACCACCAACGCCTGTTGGCCGCATTGGCCATGATGCGGCTGAACACTCAACCCATCCCGGCGCTCTCGGACATTTCCAACGACCGCGAATTGACCCTGCGGGACGCCACCGATGGACCGGAGCCAGCCGAACCCTACAAGATCGGTGGGGTGGACATTGGCAGTGCCGGCCCCTGGTTGAAAATGCGAAAGGCCTTGCCCGAAGAGGTGGTTCGCAACGGGGAACATCGTGTCTTCGTCATCGGAGGTTCAGCCGCCTTTGGATTCCCATACCGTTACGCTGACACTTTTCCGAGCCTGGTCGAGCCCATGCTCGCTGACCAGCCGATCCGCATTCTCAATGCCGCACAGGTCGGATTGACCAGCGGCGAACTGGCTCCCGTGGTCGACCAGGCGGTGCGATTCTACAAGCCGACGACGATCGTGCTGTTTCTCGGCAACAACGAGTGGTTCCACTGGCAACCGTTGCCAAAGCCACCGCCCAGCCAAACGCCCCAAACGCAACAGCCCGGTGAGACCAGCATCAACATACTGCGGACACTGGCTCACAGCCGGGCCCTGTCCGCGGTGGAGTACGCGACAGTCCAATGGACGGTCGCCAGTCGACGCGCCCGCCAGGACGCGGCCCGTCGATCACGAACGCGGGACAACTTTGAGTCGCACCACGAGTTGATCGGTGTCGACTATGCCGTGGCCATGCCACTGCCACCGGAACGGTACGCTGCATCCCAGTGGCTGACCGTCCGGAAGAAATACCTCGACACCTTCCGATCCAATCTCCAGAAGATGATCCACTCGGCTCGGGAGGCCAACGTGTCGGTGATCCTGTTGACCGTCCCCTTCAACCCCCGACTTTCCCCCGCCTGGAAACACCGGCAACCGCATTCGTTCATCCCCGAACATCGCCAGCAGGTCACCGCAGCAATCGCCGAGGCGGCCCGGGCGGTCAAACAGAAACGATTCGACACGGGGCTGGCCACCGTCGACGACGCCCTCGAACTCGATCCCCATCCAGCGGTACTGCACTACCTGCGGGCCCAGTGCCTGGAGGGACTTCAACAGCACGAACAAGCCGAGTTGGCTTACGGGGAAAGTCGCGAAAAAATGATGGGGAACCTGGGCTCGCGACTGAGCATCAACCGGATCATCACCGAGGTTGCCAGGAAGAGCGACACGCCATTGATCGATGTCCAGGCGGTGTTCCAACAATATGGCGCCCTCCGCGAGCGGTACTACAATGTCGACCTGATCCACGATGACTGCCACCCGACACCACTGGGACACCAGTTGATCGCCGAATCACTGGCACCGCTGCTGCGTTCCGCAATCACCGGCTCCGGCTCGCCATGACCGCACCTGTCCCAGACGCTTCCGCCTCACCGCCGCGTTCGAAGCGACGCACGCTGTTCGTGGCCATCTGCCTGGTGGGAATCCCGCTGGGGCTCTCGGGGCTCGATCACCTGGTCGGATCGCTCGCCACCACGCCCCCCAGGCACCTGCTCTTCCCATCGGGAAGCCGTGTCCAACACGAGAGTGCCGAATTCCATGTCGAGGTGGTCATCTCGGACCAGGGACTGCGTGACCGCGATTTTCCGCTCACTCGAACCGAACCCAGCACCCGCCTGGTGACCATCGGCGATTCATTCACCTTCGGTTGGGGTGTGCCAATCGAGGACTCCTGGCCCAAGGTTCTCGAGCGTCGCGGCCAGTTGACCGAAGAGAGTCTCGAGGTGATCAACTTCGGTTTTCCCGGCGCCTCTCCCAACGACTATTCGAGGCTCATCACCCAGGCCCTTGATCACTTCCAACCCGACATCGTGCTGGTCGGCACCCTGCAGGGTGACGACCTGATCCAACTGATGGAACAGGAACCCCAGGAGGTGCCGTGGACGACGCGAGCCCGCCAGGCGACGTTTCCCACGCTCAGTGGCTGGCTCGCAACAGATCCACCCTCCATGGAGTCCTACCGCAACGTGTTTCGAAAATCCCAGGCCTACCTGCGTTCGACGCTGACACCCGACCAGCAACACCGCTACCAGGCCCTCTCGCCGCGAGTCCGCTCGGCTTTCGAATCGGGATTGCTCAATCCATCCCTGGTCCACACGGCCATGACCACCCCGCGACGATTTCTCGATCCAATCGAAGATGGCCCTGCCTGGCAGGCTGGTGCCGAGACGCGGTTGAGGCGTTGTGTGCGGCAATGGACCGCGGCCTGTCGCGGTGCAGGAGCCGTGCTCAAGGTTGTCATCGTTCCCGATGGGCCATTCGTCTCGGAGGCCGCGGCCGCAGGAATGAGAGCGGTGGGGTACGAGGTCCCCGGGTCACTGATCACCTCCACGGTCTGCCAGGACGTGGTGATCGAGATCTGCGAGGAGGCCGGTGTCACCGTGATCAATCCTGTCCCGGAATTCCGCAAGGCCGCCAGTTCGAATCTCCCCGGTGACTACTTCGAACTCGACGGGCATTTCAACTCCGACGGCCATCGTCGACTCGGTGAATCAGTCTCTCGGTCGCTGTGGCCGAAGACCGAGTGACCCGGCTGGCTTGCCGGTCCCCGACGCGCCAGTTAGAAACGGTCTCTTCTTCGAATCGGTTTTCCTGAACAACGGGATGCACATGAGCGACCTCAACAACCGCACAGCCGTGATCACAGGCGGTGGCTCGGGCATCGGTGCTGCCATCGCCCGATCGCTGGCCGACGCCGGCTGCCGCGTGGCCATCACCGGTCGACGCCAGGAACGTCTCGACGACGTCACCGGGAACCACAACGGCCAGGTGCCGATCGTTTCCCGCGCCAGCGACGTCGCCGACCGCGACGGTGTGCACGAGTTTTTCGAATGGGCCACGGCAGAACTGGGCCCAATCGACATCCTGGTCAACAGTGCCGGCATCAACACGCCGGTCCGGTCCGTCGCCGAACTCGACCCCGCCAATTGGGACAAGCTGATCGCCGTCAACCTGACCGGCGCCTACAACTGCATTCACGAGGTGTTGCCCGGGATGCGCGAACGGCGGGATGGCGTGATCATCAACATCTCATCGGTGGCAGGACTCCGAGCCGGCACAGTCGGTGGAGTCGCCTACAACGCCTCCAAGTTCGGCATGTCGGCGCTGGGAATCACCGTCGCTGAAGAACATCGAGAACTGGGGATACGGGTCACGAACATCTACCCCGGGGAAGTCGAGACACCGATCCTGGACAATCGCCCGGTGCCGGTCTCCGCCGAACACCGCGCGAGAATCCTCCAGCCCGAAGACTGTGCCGACGCCGTGATGATGGTCGTGCGGTTGCCCGCACGTGCCAACATCCCCGAGTTGGTCATCATCCCGACCACCCAGTCGTACAAGTGATCACCCCTTCCATGCACGATCTCATTCTTCACAGCGGCACGGTTATTGACGGCACCGGTTCGGACCGTTTCACCGCCGACATCGGTATCACCGGAGATCGGATCACCGAGATCGGCGATCTCGGTGACTCCGAGGCGGCCAGGCGGTACGACGCGAGCAATCGGATCGTCGCTCCCGGGTTCATCGATGTCCACAACCACTCCGACGGCTGGCTTCTCAAACGGCCCCACTTTCTGCCCAAGACCTCCCAGGGATTCACGACAGAAGTCCTGATGCTCGACGGCATCTCCTACGCACCGGTGCGGCCCGACACCGCCCAGCAGTGGCTGTTCTACCTCCGGGGTCTCAATGCCCTGAGACTCGATGAGTACCGCGGGTGGGAATCGATCGGTGAGTTCCTGGCCCTGTTCGACCGGACGACGGTCCAGAACACGATCGGTCATGTCCCCTACGCCAACGTCCGCGCGCTGGCCTGTGGCTTCGGCAAGCAGTGGGTGGATGACCTGCAGATGAGGATGATCCAGGACGAGATTCACAAGGGAATGCAGGACGGTGCCGTCGGCATATCGACCGGCCTCGACTACATCGTGCAGTGCTACACCACGACCGATGAACTGGTCGAGGCGTGCAAGGTGATAGCCGAGTACGACGGCGTCTACACCACACACGTCCGCTACAAGAAGGGGATCATTGATGGGATTCGAGAGGCGGTCGAGATCGGGAAGCGATCCGGTTGTCGTGTCCACATCTCCCACGTCAAGGGACGGGATGAACAGACCGTCGAGGCGTTGCTGGAACTCTTCGACGAGGCGAGCAACGAGGTCGAATTTTCCTACGAGTGCTACCCGTACCAGCCCGGGTCGACGATGCTCAACTACCTGCTGCCCTACGAGGCCTGGGACGACGGACCACTGGGGGCCCTGTCACGGCTGGCGGACCCGATTGTGCGGGCCCACTTCCGCCAGGCACTGGAAGCCTATCCGCTGAACCTCGATCGAATGACCCTGGCCTGGGTACCCGGCAAGGACAACACCGCCTTCCAGGGCCGAACACTCGACGAGTACGTCGATGAGGTCGGGCTGCCCATCGAGGATGCCCTGTACAGCCTGCTCATCGAAGAACGACTGGCTCCACTGATCGTGTTCAACGAGGGAGCAGACGAGAAGATCGAACCCCTGCTGCAACACGAAAAATGCGTGATCGGATCCGACGGCATCTACCATGACGGCGGAACCGTGCATCCACGAGTCTACGGCACGGCACCGCGAATTATCGGCCCGTGTGTCCGGGACAAAAAACTGTTCTCTCTTGAAGACGCGGTTGCCAAGCTCACGGCCAAGTCGGCCCACGCCTACGGGCTCAAGGACCGGGGTCGCATTGCACAAAACGCACTGGCCGACCTGGTCGTCTTCGACGCCGACACCGTGACCGACACGGCCACCTACGAAGATCCCCACCAGACAGCCGAGGGCATCGATCTGGTTGTCGTCAACGGCGAGGTGATCCTCGAGAGTGGCCAAACAGCCAGTTTCGATGGCCCGATGCCGGGGCGATCTCTCCGTTACGAGCGATAGTCGAGCGACCTCCTCACGACTCGCTCGCCGCAATTTCGTGTATCAATTCGATACAAGTGTCGCGGAATGCGCCACATGCTGCCTGACAGGGCATGTGATGTAAGTGATTGCTTGGCAGTGCCTTGCGTCTTTTCTGTTCTTCGGCACAGTCCTTGCAACTTCTTCTGGCACACAACTGAGGAGACCTTCACTCACTCTCACTTCACACTTTCCCTTCTCCCATAGCCGGAGGAAGCAGCCATGGCCCGACAAGAATTCACTCCCACACCAGCAGAGATTCGTCGTGAATGCGAACGAATTCGTTCGGAATGGTCCGAGGACACGCTGTGGAAGCGATCGGGCCTGGAACAGTATCGGCACTGGATGCCACCGATGGTTCACATGCCCCAGACACACGAACTGGTCGAGACAATCACCGATCCGTAGGTGATTCGGCCGGGACACCCATATGAACTTCGTTCTCTCGCACAACGCGCTGAACGTCCTTGAGTTGGTGACCAAACAACTCCGCCTTGCCATCGTGCATCAGGTGGTACCACAACCGGCTACGGACCGTCACCGGTTGGACGGGAGTTCGAGGTTCCAGGGTGACCCGGTAGGTGTATCGTCTTGTTTCACCAGGTTTCAGCCTGGTATCGGGGGCCGGCGGGGCCTGCAGGTTGCGCCCGTGTTCACGATCGCCCATGTGACGCCGCAACGTCTCAACGATCGGCCACGCGGCTGACTCCCTGTCGGTGACCACAACCTCGTCGGCCTCCGCCGGGCCAACCGGCTCGTGGGCACCAACCTGACGTCCCTGGTCATCGAGCACCTCGGTCCGCACCGTCAGGAATCTCAATTCCTCGCCTCCGGGAACACGGTGTCCGACACGACCGGTCCGCAGGCTGACGGTCACCTGCAATTCCCGCCCCGGCTCGATCCACTCGGCATCCAGTTCCATGCCCACGGCCTGCCGGATCATCTTGTCGTCATAGCCACCGGGCATCCGGTGGCCCCCGCGAGGCATGTGGCAGTCGTGGCACCGCGTTTCGACACCACCCGCGGCCCGGTACTCGAGAAACTCCTCCAGGCTGGCTTGTTGCAAGGCACCATGGAATCGATCGGGCAGGTCGAGGTCCTTGAACGCAAACTGATGGCATCCCGCACAGAATTCAGCCTGCCCGAGCGCCGGATCTTTCCGCATCGCGTGCTTGGCGATCCCCTTCTGGGTCACCTTTGTGGCGACCACGACCCCGTCACGAACATGACACCCCAGGCAATCCACTCCTGCGACCAGCCACTCCGGCTGTTGCCGATAGGCTTCGTCGAGTGACGGTGGTTCCGAGGTGGGCAGCCCACCAGCTCCAATTCGTGGTGCGTGACAATTCAGGCAGTACTGCTGGCGACCACTGCCAGCTTCCAGGCACTCGACCTCGAAATTGTGCGCCGACGCGGCCACGTTGTGCCGGCTGCCCTGCCACTGCTGGTACTCACGCTCGTGGCACGATCCGCACCAGGCGTTGGTCCACCCGGAGGGCGCACCGGTGACGACGGGATTGAGACCCTGGTTGAACAGGATGGTTGTCCGCGTTTCGGCCGGTGCCAGCACACCGCGCACCTGCCACCCGGCCAGGCCAAAGCCGGCAATCATCACGACAACAATGACTGGAACTATTCGAGCACGCATGGTCAGGAAGCGTTTATCATCCGGACCGCCCGCTTCGACTGTCAAGGAGTCACCGCTTATGATGTGTGCTCCCCGCCCCACTCCCACACCGGGAACTGCTCGATGCCAGCCGATCTCTTTGATGTCTCAGAAAAAGTGGTGATCATAACCGGCGCGAGCCGTGGAATCGGACGGGCCGTCGCCGAGGGATTCCTCGACCACGGTGCCCGGGTTGTGCTCTCGGCCCGATCCGAGTCACTGACCGAACAGGTCGCTGCCTACGATGCGGATCAAGTGCTGGAGGTGCGAGCCGACATGGCCGACCCCGATGCCGGCCAGAGGATCGTCGAGAAAACAGTCGAGGCATTTGGGCGAGTCGACGTCCTGATCAACAACGCCGCCATCACGTTGCCCGGAGCCCCGCCCTACGACGACGCCACCTGGAATACCACGCTGGACGTGAACCTCAGCGGGGCCTTCCGCATGGCCCGCGCCGCCGCCACGGCCATGGCCGAGACCGGCGGCGGTTCGATTATCCACATCGCCAGTATCGCGGGCATCGTCGCCATGCCCGGCAATCCATCCTACTCGGCTGCCAAGGCCGGCCTGAGACACCTCTCCAAGGCCATGGCCAATGACTTCGCCACCCGGGATGTCCGGGTCAATACGATCTGCCCCGGATACATCGTGACCGACATGACCCGGGCCAGTTTTCTCGACCCACAACGGCAGGCGGAACGATCGGCCAGGACCATGATGGGACGCTGGGGACAGCCCGAGGAACTGCTGGGGCCCTGCCTGTTCCTGGCCAGTGACGCCTCGAGCTATGTCACCGGCATCGATCTGGTCGTCGACGGGGGCTGGACGGGCAAGGGCATGTGACCTTCCTAGGCCAACATGCCCTCGACGATCTCCCCACCCACGTCGGTCAGCCGGAAATCGCGTCCCTGGTGCCGGTAGGTCAGGAGTTCGTGATCAAATCCCAGGCAATGCAACATCGTTGCCTGCAGATCATGAACATGAACGGGATCCTCGGCCGCGTGGTAGCCCAATTCGTCAGTCTTTCCAATCACCGTCCCGCCACGAATGCCACCACCATAGAACAACATCGAGAAGGCATACCTGTGGTGATCCCGTCCCTCGTTCCCCTTGGACGGCGAACGCCGGACCTCGTTCATTGGCGTCCGACCAAACTCGCCGCCCCAGACAACCAGCGTGTCCTCGAGCAAGCCCCGCTGGGCGAGGTCGGTGATCAACCCGGCCGCCGGCAGGTCGGTCATGTCGCAGTTGGTCTTGAGGTTGGCATTGAGGTTGGAATGATCGTCCCATGTCGAATGATACAACTGGACGAAACGAACTCCGCGCTCGACCATCCTGCGGGCCAAGAGGCAATTGGTACCAAACCAGCGGGTCTTTTCGGCATCGAGCCCATAGAGCCGGTGCGTGTCGCGGGATTCGCCGGAGAAGTCCAGCAACTCGGGTCCGGCCGACTGCATGCGGTAGGCCAATTCATAATTGGCCATCCTCGCGGCAATCTCGGTGTCCCCGGTTCTCTGGCTCCTCAACCGGTTCAGATCGGCAACAGCCTGCAACCGTCCTGCCTGCACCCCACGGGTCATCCCCTCGGGATTGGCCAGGTGCAGGATCGGATCTCCACTGCTGCGGAACGTCGTGCCACGGTAGATCGATGGCAAAAAGCCGTTGGACCACAGCGAGGCACCGCCGTCGACACCATGACCGGAATTGGAGAGCAGCACGACGAATCCGGGCATGTTGTCCGCTGCGTTGCCCAACCCCCAACTGACCCAGGATCCGAATGAGGGGTGACCCCAGATGTTTGTCCCACAGTTCATGATCAACTGGGCCGGATGATGATTGGCCACGTCGGTGTAAACGCTACGGACCATGCACGCCTGGTCGGCCACGCCACCCAGGTGGCTGACGTAGTCGGAGTACTCGATGCCCGACTCGCCGTGGTGTTGAAATGTCCGTGGCGAGGCGAAGACCCGGGCACTGCCCTTGATCAAGGGGTCCTCGAGACCGGCCAGGAAAGACGACGGAACGGGCTGGCCGTGGAGTTTCCGCATTGCCGGCTTGGGATCGAAAAGATCCAGTTGGCTGGGGGCACCGGCCATGAAGATGAAAATCACGTTGCGAGCCCGCGGAGCGAAGTGCGGTTCGTGAGCAGCCAGCGGATGAGTGCGACCGGCTCCCAGGCCATCTCGCGACAAGAGGTTCCCCAGCGCGACAGTGCCCAGTCCACAGGCTGTCCGCTGCAGGAAGGCACGGCGGCCCAACGATCGTGACAGGAAGCCGGCGGATGACGTGGACAATTCGGTCACCGTGTCAGTCTCGGGTGATGAACTCGTGAAGATTCATAAAAACGCTGGCGATGACGACCCAGGCGGCCGCCTCGTCGGGCGCCGCGTGCCGCGAGGCGACTCCGGCCACACGACCGGCCGATTCGGCGGCTTCACCGTTGGAGAAGATCTGTCGCTGAGACGCCAGGTGTGCCGCCAACCGCTCCAGTTCCAACTCGGTCCCCTCGCGGCACAGACAACGCCGCATCAGCCACTGCAGTCGCGAGGTGTCCCCAGCGGGTGCCCGTTGGAGCATCCCGGCAGCCAGTGACTGAGCACACTCGACGAAAACCGGATCGTTGAGCAGCGTCAGTGCCTGCAGCGGGGTATTGGACCGTTCGCGATGAGTGCACGTCTTGCCCGGACTGGGAGCATCAAACGTCTTTCCCTGGGCAAAAGGAGTGGTCCGCTGGATGAACGTGTAAATCGCCCGACGGTAGCGATCGGCGCCCGTGCTGGGCACCCAACTGTTGCCGTACGCCTCGCTCGTCACGCTCTCGGGCTGTGGCGGTCGGACACTGGGGCCACCCACGTGGCGGCACAGCAATCCCGACACCTGCAGCGCCGTGTCACGAATCACCTCGGCCGACACCCGCTTGGAAAGTTGCCGTGCCAGCAACCGGTTTCCCGGGTCGGTTGTTTCGAGTTCAGGGCGATGGATCGACGACTGGCGATAGGTGGCACTGGTGACAATCAGCCGGTGCATTCGCTTGACCGACCAGCCGCGGTCACGGAATTCGCCGGAGAGCCAATCGAGAAGCCGGGGGTGCGAGGGCTGTTCGCCCCGGACACCGAAGTCGTCGGAGGAACGAACCAACCCGGTACCAAAGAAGTGTTGCCACATGCGGTTGACGACAACCCGTGCGGTCAACGGGTGGCGGCCCGAGACCAACCAGCGAGCCAGGCTCAGGCGGTCACGGGTTCCGGAAGCCATCAGCGGGGGCAACACGGCCGGAGGCGTCGCATCCACCGCCTCACCCCGCACACGAAAATCGCCACGAACCTGGACGAACGCCTGCCGCGGAATCCTCGCCTCGCGCATCGTCGGCGCCCGGGTGGGCCAGGGGACTTTCGACCGGAGGGCGACAAGCTTGTTCTTGAGTTCCCCCAGTTTCAGCGCCTTGAACTGTGCCGGGTCAATCAGTTCCCCGTGGCCCAGGAAGTACAACAGCAGCCGATCCTTCTCGTCACGAGTCCGCAGGTGCACGTCACGCTTGACGATCTCCCAGCCCTCCAATTGCCCCTCGCCCAACTGACCACCCCAGACCAGGCCCAGTACTTCCCAGCGACGATCCCAACGGAAATCACGTCCCGGGCGAGCGGCCGCTTCCAGCAAGCGAGCCTCCCACCGCGCCTGCAACACGGCCAGCTTGTCACCCAGGGGCTTCAGCAGTTCGTCCCGCTTCTTGTTGTAGGTTGCCAGGGCCGACTCGTACGGCTCTGACTGGCCAGGCAACGGGGCATACAGATTGACCTCATCCGCGGTGTTCAGGAATGCATACAGCCCAAAGAACTCGCGCTGCGACAACTTGTCGTACTTGTGGTCGTGACACCGGGCACAACCGATCGTCAATCCCAGCCACACCGCCGCGACCGTCTCGGTGCGATCGACGATCTGCTTGACCCGAAATTCCTCGGGATCGGCGCCCCCCTCGCGATTGCTCAAGGTCTGTCGGAGGAAACCAGTTCCCAGGCGATCCTCAAGAGTCGCTTTGGGCAGCAGGTCACCAGCAAGCTGTCTCAACGTCAGCAGGTCAAAGGGCGTGTCGGCATTGAGTTGTCCAACCAGCCACTGCCGAAACCGCCAGGCCACCGGTCGCAACTGGTCGGTCAGGTAGCCATCGCTATCGGCGTAGTGCGTCAGGTCCATCCACTCGCGGGCAAAATGTTCACCGTAATGTGGACTCGCCAGCAGGCGATCAACCACGCGTTCCCAGGCCCCGGGGCGTCGGTCGGCCAGGAACCGGGCCACGTCGGCCGGCTCGGGCAACAACCCGGTCAGGTCGAGGGTCACACGGCGAATCAACGTGGACCGATCGGCCACAGGGGCCGGAGCGATCCGCAAACTCTCGAGTCGGCGCGCGACAAAGTGATCAATCGGATTCCGGGTCCGCCCAGGATCTGGCAGACCGGCCGGCACCGACGTGTTCAGCGGCTGATAGGCCCAGTGCGGAGCCTGCTCCACCTCGGGTTCAGCCGCGACAACGGCGCCGACAAGCAACCCAGCCACAAGTATCGAACGAATCGCCATCCCCTGATTCTAACCAGACCAACGGTCGCGATTCCCACCAACGGGAACAATTTCACGTGTCGGACTTGCCCGATGACGATCCCGAACCCGACTTCGGCGTCGACTCGGATTTCGAGCTCTTGGAATCGGAGGACGATTTCTCGGATGCCGACTTCTGGGCCTGTTTGTCAGCCTTGGCGTCATCCTTGTACGACTGGCTGCGATAGTCGGTCTGGTAGAAACCGGATCCCTTGAAAATGATGCCCGCTCCCGGACCGATCAGGCGTTTCGCCTTCAATCGACCGCACTCGGGACACTTCCGTTTCGGATTCTCACTCATCCGCTGGAACAACTCCCAGCGATGACCACACTCGCGACACTCGTAGTCATAGGTCGGCATCAGTTCTCCTCACCAGTCGTCTCTTCACCAGTCGTCTCAACCTCCGCCACTGGCGAAGCCATGGACACGATCACTTTGGCCGGTCGCACAACACGGTCACCGAGGCGGAACCCTTGTTCCACTTCCTCGATCACCGTCATCGGCTCATGATCGTCGCTGGGCACCTGCTGAATCGCCTCATGCACTGCCGGATCAAAGGCTTCACCGATGGAGGTGATCGGTTCCACGCCATGCCGGGCCAACACNCCAACAATCTGCTCGACCACCATCCGGACTCCAGCGACCAGGTCGGCNGCAGCCTCGTTGGACTCGGCCGCCTGGATGGCCCGTTGCAGATTGTCCAGTCCTGGCATCAGATCCCGGGCCANCGGCAGGGCCTGGAATGTCCGCGCCTCGTCCATTTCGCGNTGTGCTCGACGTCGGAAGTTCTCCAGATCTGCCAATGACCTCTGCCACTTCTGGTGATTTTCATCGCGTTCGGTGCGAGTCGCTTCGAGTTGTTCGTCGAGTGACAATTCGGCCAGCGCCTCACCAATGGCTTCGGCCTGGACATCATCATCCGAAACCGGCTCGTCAACCGGCTCGTCAACCGGCTCGTCAACCGGCTCGGCTTCGAATTCGTCGCGTGTGTCGTCTGTCATGGGTTTTCTGCTTTAGGAGGCGTCTGAAGTGTATCAGTGTCCCGTTGTTCATGTTCCAGTCATCGGTCTCAGGTCTCACTCTCCGAAGAGAACCAGTCCACCAACTTGTCGAGAAACGACTCGCGGTGGGGTGAGACATTCGCCTGTTCGATTTCGGCAAGTTGCCTGAGGAGTTCTTCCTGCTCGTCTCCAAGTTTCCGGGGCACCTCGACCTGGACCTCGACCATCAGGTCACCGGCTCGTCCACCTCGAGGATCGGGCATGCCTCCTCCGCGAATCCGGAAAACGTGCCCCGGCTGTGTGCCGGCGGGCACTTCCAGGGAATGCCGCCCCTCGAGAACCGGTATGTCGATATTGGCTCCCAGCGCGGCCTGGCTGAACGTGATCGGCACCTGGCACACCAGGTGCGGGCCCTCGCGACGGAACAGGGGATGCTCGTGCACATCGATGTCGACGTAGAGGTCGCCGCGCATTTCTCCGCGTGGCCCCGCCTCGCCCTCGCCGCGCAGACACAGTCTCATGCCCGAGTCGATGCCGGCGGGGATTTTCACGTCGAGTGTCACCGGGCGAGGCACCCGTCCCTCGCCACGACAATCGTCACACTTGTCCCGGATGACCTGGCCCTCGCCGCGACAGGCCGGGCAGGTCGTCTGCACGCTGAATATACCTTGCGACTGCACCACGCGACCGTGGCCGCCACAGTAATCACAGGAATCGGCCGAGCTGCCTGGTCGGGCGCCACTGCCACTGCACGTCGAGCAGGGTTCACGCCGCGAGATCTCGATGGTCCGGGTGCATCCGGCCGCCGCCTCGGGCAGATCGATTTCAAGTGTCGCCTGCAGGTGGCTGCCACGCCGGGCCCGTTGTCCGCCTCCTTGCCGACCACCGAACCCAAAACCCTCGAAGATGTCGCCGAACATGCTGAAGATGTCACCGACATCGCTGAACCCCGGCTGGTGAGTTCCACTTCCACCGCCCTGCAGTCCGGCATGGCCAAAGCGATCATAGCGGGCCCGCTTCTCAGGATCGCTCAGCACCTCGAATGCTTCGGCCGCTTCCTTGAAACGCTCGACGGCCGACTCGTCATCGGGGTTGCGGTCGGGATGGTTCGCCAGCGCGATCGACTTGTACGACGTCTTGATCGACTTCGCACTGGCGTCCTTTTCGACACCGAGCACTTCGTAGTAATCGCGTTTCTCGGGCATTGAGGACAGCGAAGCCTGGAGAAGGAATTGTCGAGGGGCAAAGAAACGAGCCACCCCTTTTTGCAAGGAGGTGGCCCGTCAGGTTATCCGGTTGAAAACGGTGATTCGTTCAGCGAATCGCGCCTTCCACCTTTGGTTTTTCGCCACCCTCAAGGTCATCGGTGCGGGTGACCAGCACCTCGGTGGTCAACATCAACGCGGCAATCGAAGCGGCATTGGACAGGGCGCTGGTCACAACCTTGGCCGGGTCGATCACACCGCGTTCGTACATGTCGACGAATCCACCGGTCTCGACGTCGTAACCAACATTGGTCTTTTGTCCCCGGACCTCATCGGCCACGACCGAGCCATCTTCACCGCAGTTCTCGGCAATCTGTCGGATGGGTGCTTCCAGGGCTCGAGCCACGATCTGGACACCGATCTTTTCATCGCCCTTGGCCTTGACCTCCTGGACGGTGTCGATGGTCCGCAGCAGGGCCACTCCACCACCCGGCAGGATACCTTCCTCGACACTGGCTCGGGTGGCGTGCAGGGCATCTTCCATCCGGGCCTTGGTCTGCTTCATCTCGGTCTCGGTGGCGGCCCCGACCGAGATGATGGCAACTCCGCCGGTCATCTTGGCCAACCGTTCCTGGAACTTCTCGCGATCGTACTCGCTCTCGGTGTTCTCGATCTGCGTCTTGATCTGTCCGACCCGCGAGGCGATGTCGTCGGCGTTTCCAGCGCCCTCGATCAACGTGCACGAATCCTTGGTCACTTCGACCTTCTTGCAATGACCCAGCGAGCCAATCTCGATGCTCTCGAGTTTGACGCCGAGATCCTCCGAGAGCAGCGAGCCACCGGTCAGCACGGCGATGTCACCAAGCATGTTCTTGCGGCGATCACCGAAGCCGGGCGCCTTGACGGCACACACCGGCAGAACCCCACGCAACTTGTTGACGACCAGTGCAGTCAACGCTTCACCCTCGACATCCTCGGCGATGATCAGCAACGGCTTACCCGTCTGCGACACCTTTTCGAGAATCGGGATCAACTCGCGGAGCGCCGAGATCTTCTTCTCGTGGATCAGGATGTAGCAGTCCTCGAGGATGCACTTCATCTCCGCGGGATGACTGACGAAGTAGGGCGAGTTGAACCCCTTGTCGAACTGCATTCCCTCGGTGAGTTCCAGCGTCGTCGTACTGCCTTTGCCTTCCTCGACGGTGATCACACCATCGCGACCGACGTTCTCCATGGCGTCAGCGATCAATTCGCCAACCGACACGTCGTTGTTGGCCGAGATGGCTCCAACCTGCTGGATCTCGGTCTTGGACGTCACCGGCTTGGACATCTCGCGGAGTTTTCCGAGTGCGGCATCAACCGCCTTGTCGATTCCGCGACGAACCGTCATCGGGTTGGCACCCAGCGAGAGACCGCGGAGACCTTCCTTGAAGATGGCCCGGGCCAACACGGTGGCCGTGGTCGTACCGTCGCCGGCGATGTCACTGGTCTTGGTGGCGACCTCGTTGACCAACTTCGCACCCATGTGCTCGTAGGGATCTTCGAGTTCGACTTCCTTGCTGACCGTCACCCCGTCCTTGGTCACAACGGGGTTGCCGAAATTCTTATCAATGATCACGTTGCGACCGGTCGGCCCCATCGTCACGGCGACGGCATGGGCAAGTTGATCAACGCCCTTTTGCAGCTTGATACGGGCGGCGTGTTCGAACAGCAGTTGCTTGGCCACGGGTTCTGGCTCCTGGAATGGCCCGGGCGGGTCGGCCCGGGGTGTGTTCCGCTGGGTCTACAGGGGAAATCTCTTGATGGGACGGGACCGCGATCGTCTCAGACGACCTTGGCCAGGATGTCGCTCTCGCGGAGGATCTTCACTTCACGGCCATCGACCTCGATGTCGGCGCCGCCAAACTTGCCGAAGAGGACCTCGTCACCCACGACGACGCCCACCGCAGCACGCTCACCACTCTCGAGCAGGCGACCGGGGCCGACAGCGACCACGGAACCCCGCTGGGGCTTCTCCTGGGCCGCATCAGGCAGCACGATCCCACCCGCGGTGGTTTCCTCGGCGCTGAGAGGTTCGACAACAACTCGATCGTCCAACGGATTCAGCTTCATCTCTACTTCACTCCCGGTTGTCTCGTGCCCGGTCAATTCCCGGACACTTCGATGTTGATACTTGGTCTATTCCTGACTCGTTTGACACGCTCAACGGGATCGATCACATCATCCCTGGCATGCCACCCATACCACCCATGCCCGGCATACCGCCGCCCATGCCTGGCATGCCACCGCCCATGCCGCCCATGCCACCCATGTCGTGGTGGTGGTCGTCGTGGTGGTGATCGTCTTCCTCGTCGGCCGGCTCTTCGACAACGATCGAATCGGTCGTCAGCAGCAATCCGGCAACGCTGGCAGCGTTCTGGAGTGCCGAGCGAACAACCTTGGTCGGATCGATGATGCCGAAGTCCACCATGTCGCCGTACTTGTCGTTCAGGGCGTCGTAGCCGTAGTTGGCCTGCTTGGCCTTGAGAATCCGGCTGGCCACGACAGCACCGTCCTGGCCGGCGTTCTCGGCGATGGTCCGAATGGGCATCGAGAGCACGTCGAGAATCAACTGGGCGCCGTACTGTTCGTCACCGGCGAGTTCGAGTTTCTCGACCACCTTGTGACACCGCAGCAACGCCACGCCGCCACCGGGCACAATGCCCTCGTCGATCGCAGCCCGCGTGGCCGCCAGCGCGTCGTCAATCAGGTCCTTGCGTTCCTTCATGGCCGTCTCGGTGGCCGCTCCCACATTGATCTGCGCCACACCACCGGCCAACTTGGCCAGCCGTTCCTGCAGCTTCTCGACATCGTATTCGCTCTCGGTGACCTCGATCTCCTGGCGGATCTGCTCGGCCCGACCATTGATCGCGGTCTTGTTTCCGGCTCCCTTGACCACCGTGGTGTTCTCGGCGTCGATGATGATCTTGCCGACGGTGCCAAGTTGCTCAAGGGTGATATTCTCCAGCTTGATGCCGAGATCCTTGAAGATGGCTTGTCCGCCGGTCAAAACGGCGATGTCCTCCATCTGCGCCTTCCGGCGGTCGCCATAACCGGGGGCCTTGACGGCGGCCACCTTCAGGATGCCACGCAGCTTGTTGACAACCAGGGTCGCCAATGCCTCGCCCTCGACATCCTCGGCAATGATCAACAGGGGAGCACCCGATTCGGAAATCGATTCCAGCAGCGGCACCAGGTCCTTGGCATTGCTGATCTTCTCTTCCCAGATCAGGACCCGACAGTTCTCCAACTCGCACAGTTGCTCGTCCTCGTCGGTGACGAAGTGCGGGGAGAGGTAACCACGCTCGAACTGCATTCCCTCGACCAGGTCGACCTCGGTGTTCACCTGGCGGCCTTCTTCGACGGTGATCACGCCGTCGTTGCCGACCTTCAGCAGGGCGTCGGCCAGGATGTTGCCAATTTCCGGGTCATTGTTCCCGGCGATCGTGGCCACCGTGGCAATGGATTTCTTGTCGTTGGACTTGACCGGCGTGGCCATCTTGCCGAGTTGCTCCAGGCAGACCTCGACGGCCTTGTGGACACCCCGGGACATCGCCATCGGATCAGCACCGGCAGCAATGTACTTCAGGCCCGACTGGTAAATGGCCTCGGCCAACACCGTGGCGGTGGTGGTCCCGTCGCCGGCCACGTCACTGGTCTTGGAAGCCACTTCCTTGACCAGTTGAACCCCCATGTTCTCGAAGGGGTCCTCCATCTCGATGTCCTCGGCGACGGTCACGCCGTCCTTGGTCACCTTGGGTGCGCCCCAGCCCTTGTCGAGCACGGCGTTACGGCCACGAGGTCCCAATGTACTCTTGACGGCCCTGGCGAGCTTCGACACTCCGGAAAGCAGGCTCTTACGGGCGTCCTCATCAAATGTCAACAACTTCGGCACGGTCTGTTCCTCAAGCTTCCGCTGGCAGGCTCTTCAGAATGCAAATCACAATGTTGAGGGTTTGCAATCGTCGTGCCAAAGAGACACACGACGACGCAAGACCCTCTATTGAGAGAGGTTAGGCCCTCACTGTCAAGTCACCGCGAAGTCGAAAAAGGCTGCCAAGTTGGCAGTCATGCCGTCTCATCTGCCACACCGACTGCCTGGTGGGGCCCAGGAGGCCGGTTCGCAAACCGGCAGGGCGGATGACAATACCCGCCGTTGCCCTGATGAGGGAACGGAATTCTGACCGATCGTTGACCGGGTCGCCGGCGTTGATAGAATCGTGACCTGTCCTCGGGATGTAGCTCAGCCTGGCAGAGCGCTGCGTTCGGGACGCAGAGGTCGCAGGTTCAAATCCTGTCATCCCGACTCGAGACCAAAAACAGCTCGTCGCATCCGATTGCGGCGAGCTGTTGGCCATTTGTCGGCAACGGTTTCGGTGCCTGCCACCTGCCCCGATCTCGTGCTACGTGGACAACTCACGCAACGCACCATCGTCGATCGTCTCAAGCGGCGCGAAGTCGCGATTGTTCTGGAACCACGGCCGGTCGCCGTTGGTGCACGCATTGCTCACTGCATTGTAGATCAGGTACATGATGGCGCGCCGCCACGGTGACACGTTGTTGGCCGATCCGTGGACCACGATGCTGTGGCACAAGCACACCGACCCGGCTGGCCCCACCAGCGCCTCGATGCCGTTTTCCTCGGCGAGCCGCTCGAACGTGTCGCGGTCGACGTGGTACAGGGAATACCCGTCGGCGTCTTGGTGAAGTTGTACCGAGTCCAGGAACCCGTCCCGGTGGGAACCTGGAATCACCAGCAGTGGGGATTTCGCCGCCGTGCAATCATCAACAAAAACCGTCGCCATCACGCACCGCGGCTCGGCCATGCCGTCGACCACGTGCCACGCGCTGTAATCCTGGTGCCACTCCCAGGACGCGCCGCTGCCAAAGCCCTGCTTGGGATTCATCCGGCTTTGATGAAGATAAACATCATCCTCCAGCAACTGGCGGACCGGCTCGACCAGCCGTGGAAGCAGTGACAACCGCCTGAAGGGTTCCGAGTACACGTGCGCTCCGAAAGCAAGGCGGGCCGCGGTGGAATCGCCCTTCTCGCGGATCACCTCCGGCCCCTGCCGGTCGAGAATCTCCGGGACGGCTTGCTGCAGCGCCGCGACTTCGTCCCGGTCCAGCAGGCCGGGGAAGAACAGGTAGCCCTGTTCTTCGTACTCCGCGAGTTGATGATCATCCAGGTGCATGCAACACGTTTCTCCTGATCACTCGTGATCGCTCATGATTGCGGCACCTCAACAGGAACTCCACGCTCTGCCGAGTCGAGCACCGCGACGGCTGCCGCAAGCGATCGTAGCCCATCGCGGGCATCAACCAGTGGCTCCTCCTGGTGTCTCACGACGCGACAGAAGTGCTCGAGTTGATTCTGCAGCGGATCGGCCTCTTCAACGTGATGCCGCAAGTTTTCCAACGGATGCTGCCAACCGGCCAACTCATCGGGGTACCGCCAGACCTCCATCCTTGGGAACGACAGTGAGCCGGCCGTACCGAGAAAATGATAACTGTTCTCATCGGCGCGAAAATAATGCGGGTTCTCGCCGGTCGTCGCCTCGTAAGACCAGGGCGAGGGCGTGGCATCGGATGCCAGGATCGATCCCAACGTTCCATTCTCGAACGACAGCGTGATGCTCAACGAATCCTCCACCTCCAGTTTCCGTACGGCCGAGCTTGCCACCGCGTACACCCGCCGGATCTCGCCACAAAGGAATCGCAGGCTGTCGAGTTCGTGGATGAGATTGATCAAGGTCGGTCCCCCTCCCGGCCGTTGGCAACGCCAGTCCTGGTCGAAGTAATCGTCCGGCTTGGCCAGGGCCCACAACATGGAAACCCCCACCAGTTGCCCCAGCGTGCCGCTGTCAACTATTGACCGCGCCTCGCGAATGAACGGACTGTGCCGACGATGGTGTCCGACGAGCACACGGATGCCGCCCTGGTCACAAACGTGGACCACACGGCGTGCTTCGTCCAGCGTTTCAGCGATGGGCTTCTCGATCAGGGCATGCACCGAATGACGCGCACACGCCTCGGCCATCATTCCATGCACCCGGTTGGGCGTGGCGATGACAACCCCCTCGACCGCCTCATCCTCCAGCAGTTGTTCGATGTTCGCGTGGAACGGAACCCCGAACTCCCGGGCGACAGCCGCATGATGGTCGTCGGCATCACACAGGCCGACCAGCAAACAGCCATCGTGTTCAACGATGAGCTGCGCGTGTTTTCTGCCAATCCACCCGAGCCCCGCGACGGCCAATCGCACCGGTTCCATTTTGCCTTGCTGAACTGTGCCTGAATTTTGGATTGATTGCAGAGACTCACCCCCTCGACGACGACCGGCCCGCCTGGTCCCCGTGGGAACACGGGCTCACAGCCGGTTCATCCATTTCACCCTCACCAGGAATGGTCGCCGTTATGGGTTTCAGTTGTCGGTTGATCATTTGCTGACGTCCACCCCACGTCCATGACGGTCGGCTGCCCTGTCATCCGCAGATACGCCACCGCCATGATCAAGTTTGAGAATGGAACGGTGAAGATGTACCCCACGCAGCACGCCAGCACCCCAACGATATTGATACATCCAACAGCAAAACCAATGACAAGAAGTTGCAACTTGTGACCATCTGTGACCTGCTTGGACTGGGACAAGGCGTCCGTGAGACCAGACGGATCACGATCGACGAGCACCCACTGGTACACTCCGTACATCAGCGCGAAAATGACTCCGGGGATCACGCAGGCCAGGCATCCCAAACCCACCATGATTCCGAAACAGATCGTGCACAGCAGCATTCTCCCGAAATACCGACCACCGCGAAAAATGTCCGCGATCTCCGCCCTCTCGCCGCGAGCCAGCTTCAACAGGAACAGCATGAGGCCGCCATTCATATACGCGGCAAGAAGCAGCGACAGGATGTTTCCACCGATCACGACAGCCACGAGCACTCCCGCCAACTCTTCAGGTGGATTTTCCTGTAACAAGCTCTGAGCGAAACTCGTGGGAGTACTGATAATCCCCAGAACGATCCCGTGGATCCACACGCCACCCATCGCGAGCCCGAGGTGGTCCTTGAACATCGACCAGGCGGTAGAAAACACGTCGTCAATCGCGAGCCGACCAGGCGAGATGGACTCTGGCGACGGCCCGGATGCGTCGTCCTGACCAGGCAACTCATTGCCCACACCAATGCCAGGCGGCTCGTTGTTGCCCGCGGCCGGGGGATCAACAGAGTTGCCACAAACCGGACACTGGGTTGCCTCCGCAACGTCCCGGTCATCGGTCTTCAGGTAGTAGCCACAGTGAACGCAGTTGAATTCAAACGCCATCACAATTTCCCATCGAAGTTTTCGGTCAACCACGCGAGGGAGCCGTGGCGAGCCTACGGCAACCGATGACATCAATGCAACAACGAACCGTCTCCAGAAAAATCGGTCACCAGGCAGGCTGCCCAGGGTTCCGAACTGGCATTGCTCGTTCACACCCCCGGCATAAACTGGACCGCACCGGTCATTCCGGCCGGGTCAAAAAAATTGCCTTCGCCGGTGAAACTTCCATCGGCTTTGCGGTTAGGACCGTGTTATGTCAATCAGCGCACTTCAATCCGAAACCGTCCAGTTTGAGTTCGAGGGTCGCCAGTTCCTGGCCAGGCCCGGCCAGAGTGTTGCGGCGGCATTGTGGTCGGCGGGAGAGCCGGTACTGCGTACCACCGCCCAGGAGGATGCCCCCAGGGGATTCTTCTGCGGAATGGGGGTTTGTTTCGATTGCCTGGTCACGATCGATGGCCGCCGCAATCGACAGGGCTGCCTGGTACCGGTCACCGACGGCATGGTGATCACCCGCCAACACGGAACTGGAAAACCGGCTGGGGAGGACGAACCATGAGTACCGACGTGTCCGGCCCTGGCCCCGGAAACAGCCCACGGATTGTGGTCGTCGGAGCCGGCCCAGCCGGGATGGCGGCGGCTATCTCGTTGGCCGAGCGTGGCCTGTCGGTCACGATCGTCGACCAGGCTCCCCGGCCGGGTGGACAGATCTACCGCTTCCCGGCCGTTCCCTCAACCAAGCCACAGGAACCCGACCGCGGCGCCAAACTCAGGCACCACCTGGCAGACCATGCAGGAAGAATCACTCATCTTCCGGAGCACCACGTGGTGGGCATCTACCCCGAACGCCGACTGGGCGTCTGCGGTCCTGGCGGATTCCGGATTCTCGAATCCGACCACCTGGTCCTGGCCCCGGGTGCCTACGAGTACGTGCCGCCTTTCCCCGGTTGGACCCTGCCGGGCGTGATGACGCCCGGTGCCGCCCAACAACTGGTCAAATCCCAGGGTGTGGCACCGGGTCGCCGCGTGCTGCTGGCCGGCACCGGCCCCTTCCTGCTGGTCGTTGCCCTGGCCTTGCATGAAATGGGTGTACGAGTGGTCGGCATCGCCGACACGCTGCGGCGTCGCGACGCCTTCTGGAAACTTCCCTCCCTGCTGACCGATGGCAAGTTGCTCAAGCAGGGGCTCGACTACGTCGGCGGCGTCCGCAAGGCGGGTATTCCGCTGTTGACCGGACACATTGTGACCCGGGCCGAAGGGCATGGACGACTCAAGCAGGTCGTCGTGGCCCCATGCAATGCCGACTGGATTCCCGATCATGGCAAATCACGCCCCATCGTCGTCGACACGCTCTGCATCGGTTACGGTTTTGTTCCGCGACTGGGACTGGCCCAGTTGGCCGGGTGCGAACTGCTCGCCACCAATCTGCCCGGCGGCTGGATCCCGGTGACAGACGCCTGGGGCCAGACGAGTGTTCCCGGCGTCTGGACCGCCGGTGATGGTGCCGGCGTGGCTGGCGCCATCGTCGCCGAATTGGCCGGTCAACTCGTCGGACTGGGAGTCGCCTCGAGTTGCGGGGCCATCGAGGGCACTGAAGCCGAGGCCTCGGCCGAACCGATCCGCGAGCGACTCCACCAGTTGAGCCGCTTCCGGCAGGGGCTGGACGAACTGGGATCTCCCCGCCCGGGCCTCTCACAACTCGCCGAAGAATCGACAGTGGTCTGCCGGTGCGAGGAGATCCGGCGGAGCGAAGTCGACGCGGCAATCGCCGCGGGCAGCACCACCTTGAGAAGCCTCAAGGTGGCAACCCGGCTGGGAATGGGCCCCTGCCAGGGCCGGATGTGTCAGCCGGCCTGCGCACGCCGCCTGGTTGACCTGGGCTGCAACACGGCCCAGGAGGTGGGTCCCCCCGCTTTCCGGACCCCGCTGGTCCCCGTGACCCTGGGCGAACTCTCCGGCCTCGAGGAATCCAACAATCCCAGCACCCAGGAACCGGCCGGGGCATCATGACCTCTTCAACTGTCGACGTGGTGATTGCCGGTGGCGGCGTGGCGGGACATGCCACCGCCTGGGAACTGTCGCAGCGCGACCTCGAGGTGCTGGTCGTCGACCGGCAGCGGCCCGGACGCGCCACCTCGGCGTCGGCTGGCGGACTCTGGCCGGTCGGTGAAGCCGTCGGCCTGGGCTGCGGGGTGATCTACCAGGCCGCCCGAACTGGTGGCGAGGCGTTGGACCAGGCCCCCGAGAGCCTGCCGGACACCTTTCGTGATTTCCTGATCGAAAGCCATTCGAGGTTTCCCGGATTGGCCACCGAACTCCAGGATCTCACCGGTGTCGACATCGAACTGGATTCCGGCCCCGGGCTGCTGTTCCTGATGCAAACCATCGGCCAGCAGGCAGTCGTCGACAACATCGCCCGCGGGCTCCCCGATGGCTTTGTCCTCGAGTTGCTCTCTCCCGACGATGTCATCGAACTCGAACCGGCCGTCACCACCGACATCGTCGGCGGAGCATTGCTGCCCGGAGAGAACCAGCTCAACCCGATGTTGCTGGCCGAAGCCTACAAGCGGGCCGCTCTGGCCAGTGGAACGAAATTGCAACCCGATCGACTGGTCGACGAGATTCTCCGCGAGGGCGACCGTGTGGTCGGAGTGCGGATGGGCGAGGAGACGGTCCACTGCGGTCACGTGGTCAATGCCGCGGGAGCCTGGGCCGGTCAACTGGCCGCCACCGCTGGAATCCAGTTGCCCGTGGAGCCGATTCGCGGGCAAGTGGTGCTGACGGAATCTCTTCCCCCGGTTCTCTCGTCGTGCATTTCGACCTCCGCCTGCTATCTCGCGCAAAAACGACACGGTGAAATCCTGATCGGCAGCACGACAGAACATGTCGGGTTCGACACGTCGATCACCGAGGCGGGGATCCGTGGCCTGTGCCGGGGTGCGGTGACAGCGATCCCCTCGCTGGCCGACATCGGCGTCAAGAGGACCTGGGCTGGACTCCGCCCGGGCACGCCCGACGAACTGCCGGTGCTGGGACCGGTGGCCGGGGTCACGGGGTACTCGAACGTGACCGGTGGATTCCGCACGGGAATCGTGGCAGCACCGCTGATGGCACGTGTCGCGGCACAGGACATTCTCGGTGAGACACACGATGTCCCGATCGATCCGTATCTCAGCAGTCGGTTTGACGCTCCCTAGGCCCGGTTCAACCAGTGGGCGATCCGGAATTGTGAGACGCCCGCGGGGCCAGAAGGGAACGCCGTTTCACTCCGGAGTGGTCACGCGGTACAATGTCCGCCGATAGTGTCTCATAGATGGTGTCTTGAACCGGCAGACTGCCAGGGGAAGTCTCATGCTGAAGATCCAGGGACAGATTGACCGTTTTTGTGATGGAGTGCCGCGCCGGCACTTCCTGCAGATCGGGGGACTCGCGCTGGGCGGCCTGTCGATGCCGGCCATCCTGCGGGCCGAGGCACAGGCCAAGGCCGAGGGACGCGAGGTCAAGGTCGGGGGACTCGGTCACAAGGCCGTGATCATGATCTACCTCTCCGGAGGTCCCTCGCACCAGGACATGTACGACCTGAAAATGGAAGCTCCCAAGGAGATCCGTGGGTCGTTCAAACCGATCGAGACGAGCGTACCGGGAATCCAAATCTGTGAGCACATGCCGCTGCTGGCCCGCTCGATGGAAAAATTCGCGATCATCCGTTCACTGTACGGGTCACCCAATCAGCACAATTCCGACATCTCACTCTCGGGTTACCCGAGTGGTCCCCGCGGTCGCCAGAACGGGCACCCCTCGCTGGGATCCGCCGTGGCCAGGCTCAAGGGACCGGTCGATCCGTCGGTGCCGCCATTCGTTGGCCTGACCACCCCCACCCGCCACACCCCGTATTCCAACCCGGGCCTGCCGGGGTTTCTGGGTCAGGGCTATGCGGCCTTCCAGCCCTCCGGCGAAGCCATGGCCAACATGAAACTCAATGGCGTCTCGCTCGATCGGCTCGGCGACCGCCGACGCCTCCTCTCGGGCATCGACCGTTTCCGTCGCCACATCGATCGCACCGCTGTCTACGAGTCGGCCGACACGTTCACCCGCCAGGCCTTCGACGTGCTGGGCTCCAGCCGGTTGATCGAGGCGATGAACCTCGACAAGGAGGACAAGGCCCTGCGAGACCGTTACGGACGGGGCAGCTCGGCACCGGCCTTTGGAGAAGACGCCGGGCCACACTGGATGGACCAGTTCCTGATGGCCCGGCGGCTGGTCGAAGCCGGTGTCCGGTGTGTCACGCTGTCCTTTGGCAGTTGGGACCGACATGGTGCCAACTTCACGAGACTGCCCATCCAGTTGCCCAAGCTCGACCAGGGAGTGACCGCGTTGGTCGAGGACCTGCACAACCGGGGCCTGGACCAGGATGTCAGCGTGATCGCCTGGGGAGAATTCGGGCGGACCCCGAGAATCAACAAGGGAGGCGGCCGCGATCACTGGCCCCAGGCCTCGTGTGCATTGTTGGCCGGAGGCGGCATGAAGGTCGGCCAGGTCATCGGATCGACCAACCGCCTGGGCGAGGTGCCCCAGGACCGACCCGTCCACTACCAGGACGTGTTCGCCACGCTCTACCGGAACCTCGGCATCGACCCGATGACCGCCACGATC
>PBOU01000030.1 GCA_002724415.1 Planctomycetaceae bacterium | reverse complement strand
TTCGCAGCCAAGGCGAGGCGATTATCGATCTAAATCGACCGGCCAACGTCTCTGCCGAACAACAACGCGCGCGCCTCGATCTGATCGCGAAGCTCAATGACCGTCATCTCGCCGCCAATCCCGGTGAGCGCGAACTGGCGGCGCGCATCTACAGTTACGAACTCGCCGCCCGCATGCAGATGGCCGCCCCGGAAGCCGTCGACATCAGTCGCGAGACGGCCTCCACCCGCCGACTCTACGGGATGGAGAAACCAATCAGCTCCTACTTCGGTCGGCAGTGTCTGCTCGCCCGGCGATTGGTCGAACGCGGCGCTCGATTCGTGCAGGTGTATCCCAGCCCGTATGGCGTTTGGGACTCGCACAACTCACTCAAGAAGAACCATGCCACGCAGAGTGCGAAGGTCGATAAGCCGGTTGCCGGCTTGCTGAAAGACCTCAAACGCCGCGGAATGTTGAATGACGTTTTGGTTGTCTTCTGTACGGAATTTGGCCGCACGCCAGCCGTCGAGGGACGTGCTGGCGGCGCCGATGGGCGCGATCATCACCCACATGGCTTTACCGTCTGGTTTGCTGGTGCTGGAGTCAAACGTGGATTCATCCACGGAGCAACCGACGAACTCGGGTTCCACGCCGTCGAGCCGGGGCACTACGTCACGGATATCCACGCGACGGTTCTTCACCTCATGGGCCTGGACGGTCGCCGACTGGAAGTGCCGGGACGAAAACGGCTCGAGATTGACCACGGAAATCCGATTCGGGAGATCCTGACGTGATTGGTTTGCCTGTGTCAAAATCTCTACGGCGACGTTTGCCGTTCGCCTGNGCTCTTGTATTTGTGTGTGCGATTCGCGNTCTGGCCCAGGAACCTATCGGCACACTCGTCCGCCCAGGTGCAACGGTCAGCCTCTTGAAAGCATGGCCCGAAATCGCCAAGGCGCCGAAGGAGAAGCTGGCGACGCTGGAGTTTCTGGTCCGCCCGGACTCCGCCGCCATTGCTCGGCCGCGATCATTCATCATGACCCTGTCCAACCAGACNGGNCGGGATGCTGCTGTNCTCTCCGTGACCTTGGAAAACGGCACCGTACACGGATATGTCTTCGGGACGGCGCTGCGCGNACCCAGGCCGCTCAAACCTGGTCGGTGGACTCACGTGGCACTGACCGTAAACACGAAGACGATCAACAAGCAGGCGACTTTGTGGATTGATGGAAAAAGAGTGAGTGAAGAGCTGGTACTGGAGCACTGGCCGCAGTCATTTGAAGTCGCCGAGTTGTTGTCCGACAAATGGAATCTGGGGCGTGTGTTTTCAGGCTCGATCGGTGACGTGCGGATCTCAAACGTCGTTCGCTATCGAAAGGACTTCAATCCACCATCGAGTCTGCCGCGCGACGACTTTTGCTCGTTTCATCTTGCCGGAACCCGGATTCCGATTCAGTGACGCCCTGGCGTGACACCCAGCCTGGCGACTCATGTTGGACGAACTGAGTCTTCGCAGGCAAAAGCGGGATTTCGTGTCCTGCGGGTGTACCGCTTTCCGGACCANTCCCCTGCCCTGCCGTCCAGNTCCATGGATAGGGATCTGGCGAATTGAACGCCGGGAATGATGGTCTCGAGTTTTCTTACACCACTCGATTGCGCTGTCATGACCCTGCGAAAACGCTGACACCCCCGCATAGCGACTCTGGCTGTCTCAGACTCGAGGTGATACGTTGCGAACTGACTCGAGACTCCTCGGCCAGGCAAACAGGAGCTGCCCATGACACGTATCCAGGCGATAGTCTTCACGCTGCTGCTGTGCGAGGCCGTCAACGCAGCAGAACCGATCGACATCGGATCACGGCTGGAACTGATGATCGACGATCACCTGGTCGCCTCGACCAGCGGGGGCATTCACCTCCAACTGCACAAGCCCGTCCGTCGCAACGTGGCCCTGGTCACCGACCGGCCGTGGGAAGGCAATGCGTGTACCTACACGTCAGTCTTCCAGGACGGGAAACGGTTCCGGATGTACTTCGGTTCCTATCACTACGTGACAACCGAGGGGAAGCTGACAGAAGCCCACCGGCCTTACACCTGTTACGCGGAGAGTCGCGACGGGATTCACTGGACCAGGCCCCAGTTGGGACTGGTCGCTTTCGAAGGATCGAAACAGAACAACATCGTCCTCTCTGAAAACACGATCAAGGAAATCCCGGTTGATCCCGGGCACATCGCGGTCTTCAAGGACAGCAACCCGCAGTGTCCGCCCGGGGCGAAATACAAGGCGATCATTCGCAGCCGACAGCAGCGGGGCCTGTATGCACTCAAGTCGCCNGACGGTCTGCGATTCTCACCGTTGAGCACGCGGCTGATCATTACCGACGGCGCCTTCGACTCGGAAAACCTTGCCTTCTGGGATTCGGCCCGCGGTGAATACCGCGCCTATTTNCGNGATTTCCGTGACGGGATTCGCGGGATCAAGACCGCCACNTCAAAGNANTTCCTGCAGTGGAGCAAACCCAAGTGGCTGGTCTTCCCCGGGGCACCCAAGGAGCATCTCTACACCAACCAGGTCCTCCCCTACGCTCGCGCGCCGCACATCCTGTTCGGGTTTCCGATGAGATACGTCGACCGGGGCTGGATCGATTCGACCGGCAAGCTACCTCACCCCGAGTTGCGGCGACTGCGAGCCAGCGTGTCGCCTCGCTATGGGAGCGCGGTTACCGACGGGGTGATGATGACCAGCCGCGATGGGCTGACGTTCAAACGCTGGGGAGAAGCCCTCCTGCGTCCTGGCCCCTCGCGGACCAACTCGTGGGTCTACGGCGACAACGTCATCGCCTGGGGAATGCTCAGTACCGGGTCCGACCTGCCCCGGGCACCTCGTGAACTGTCACTGTATGCGGCTGAAAGTTACTGGACGGGCAAGAGCCTGAACCTGCGTCGCTACTCGATCCGCACCGATGGGTTCGTGTCGATGCAGGCACCACTTGCTGGCGGCGAGTTCGTGACCCGGCCCCTGGTGTTCACCGGCGAGAAGCTGATCATCAATTACTCGACATCGGCCGCTGGCGGCGTCTGGGTCGAGATCCAGGATGCCGATGGCCGACCGATCAAGGGCCACACCCGAACAGACTGTCACGAGGTCTTTGGGGACGAGATCGAGCGTGTCGTGGCCTGGAAGGGGACCGACACGGTTGCCAGCCTGGTCTCACGACCGATCCGGCTGCGGTTCGTCTTGAAAGACGCCGACCTGTTCTCGTTCCGCTTCCGTTGAAACGACGCCCGCGGTGGGGTTTTCATTCGAAGAGGCTGGACGGGGCCTCGGCCATGTCTGCCGCTTGAACGGCGGCTGGGCAGCGGTCACGATGGCCATGCTCCGGACAACCAGGCTCGCAACTCTACGTGGATGACATCAGATGATTGCAAGGGTAGACCCCAACGAATCACTCAATGTTTTGGGCGGTGCGCTCCAGGCGTGTAGCACCAACCCGTTGACGGGATTCTTTCGCGACGGTTGTTGCAACACCAATGACCAGGATCATGGTTCGCACACCGTTTGTGTGGAAATGACAGCCGAGTTTCTTGAGTTCTCCAAGCTCGCCGGGAACGACCTCTCCACCCCCATGCCGGAATACGGTTTTCCCGGTCTCAAGCCCGGAGACCGTTGGTGCCTCTGCGCTGCGCGCTGGCAGGAGGCCTACGAGAACAACATGGCTCCACGCGTCGTTCTTGAGTCCACGCACCAGCGCGCTCTGGAAATCGTCTCGCTTGAAGCGGTGCGAGCGTACGCAGTCGACCAGTAAGCTGCGTGCTGAAAGACAGTCACGGCTGATGTGTTGTCTGGACTCATTCCACAATTTCTGGCCAATGTGCGGTCGGCAATCGTCGTGCTCCTGCGCAGGGCGGCGCACACCACCCGATGACGGTCCGACGTGTCTATTTCAAGTTGCCCGGCAGGGCCTTCAGCGGCACGAGGTCCAGGATGTCCGTCTGGTACCACTGCTCCTTCTGGATGGTGCCCAACTTGCGGTCCGCAAACTTGTAACCGGCCACATGTGACGCGTACTGGTGTCCCTCCTGGGTTGTCTTCCATGAACTGACGACGTGTCGCGTGTCGGTGTAGTCGAAGGCGATGAGCCGCTGGGACGTCTTGTCGAAGTACAGGTCGACCGGTTCCTTGACGGAGCCGGACACTCGCAAGCCGAAGGTGGGCTTCTTGTCGATGACGACACCGGGGATCGCGGTGACCTTCGAGGTCTTGTCGACCAGGATGCGGAGGCTCCAGGCCCAGAGCAACACACGCACCTTGTCCTTGTTTCGCTTGTTGGCGCCAATCCACCATCCTCCACCCGTCTGGACCACCGACGTCCGATTGGCGGTTGTCTTGTCGGTGGTCGGTGGGACGGGAGTCGATACGATCAGGACCCGCTCGCTGAACCGGAAGACGTTCAGCAGCTTCTGCTCTCCGCCCATTGCCTTGAGAATACGGCCGATGGATGCCTTGACGTCCTTGCTGTTGTCAGCCGCCGGGGCATTGGGCGGTTGGGGCAGCGTGCTCAACGAGAAGGCCATGATGCCGAGAATGATTCGTGAGGGCCGCATGTGGTGTTCCTTGAGTGAGTGGTTCTGGCAAACAGGGCCGTGAGGTGAAGATGTTCTTCGGGTCTACAGGTCGGGAAATGTTCCGTCGTCGATCTTGAACAGGTCTCCTGTTTCCTCCCGGCAACACGACGCGGATGGAGCGGTCTCCGATCATAATGCGTTCGACTTTGCCGGTCACGCGATTGAGTCGATGGAGCGACTTGACCTCCGGTGTCAATCGGATCGAGACCGGCACCGCACGGCCTGGGGCTGTCGCGTCGGCATTCTGCCAGGGGGTGGTCACCATGAAGTCACGACTTCCCTTGTCGGCTCTTTGGCCCTGCCCGAGACAGGAAACAGGAATTGGGAATGCTGGGGCGAGGAAACGGTGGCGGGGTCATGTTGCCAGGTGTCAAAGCGGTCTCCGCCAGATCGCCACAATCGGCTGGCGGAGTCCAGCAAGATGGACAGGATGGAAAGCGAAAAGTCTGGTCGAGATGCGGATCGTCTTCAGGCGGGTTGAATGGATGAGATGTTCCCCAGTTTGCTGTCAACGGCACCTCGCCTCTGCTTTTGTTCACTCCGATGCGTTGTCGCGAGGGCGTGGTTGCGTGGGCGTGGTTGCGTGGGCGAGGCAGGTGCAATTAGACTGCGGGTACGGTCGCTCGCCCTCACGAACGACGCTTCTTCTTTGATGGAGGAGGACGGGCGCGAGTTGTCTCGTGCGGCCGTCATGTTTCGGGATGGGCACAGCCTGCCCAGGATTGTGGCAGGAACGACACAGGGGATCGTATGGAACGTCCAGAGCCTACCCTACCGCTCGCTGATGTGAAGGCGATGATCCGCGGGGCGGGGCTTCGTAGCACGACCGCGCGTGTGGCCGTGATCCAGCAGTTGGCCTCGGTCCGGTTGCCGCAGACTCATGCTGATGTGACCGCCGCCCTGGAAGCGTTTGGCTTCGATCAGTCCACCATCTATCGCTGCCTGACCGAATTGACGGACGCCGGCCTGGTGGCCCGTCTGGATCTGGGAGATTCATTGCGGCGATTTGAACTCCTCAAGAGCGGGACCGATGGCTTCTCCCAACACCCACATTTCATGTGCGTGTCCTGCGGGTCGGTCAGTTGCATGGATGACCATTCTTTCAAGATCAAGGCAAACAACCGAAATGCGACAGCCCCCGGCGAGATCCAGGAAGTGCTTCTGAAGGGGCGATGTTCCAGTTGTCAGTGATCAGCCAGTTCTCTCAAGGCCAGATCACACGCCAGGCGGTTGAGAGGGGCCGGAACTGCTGTGGTCGCACCTGCGGCTTGGTCACCCGGCCGCCGTGTTGACCTGTTGGCGTGCAGGTGAATGGTCCCCGGCATTGGACGTCGTTGTCTCGTGTGGCGAAAGGGACGCGGAGGACCGCCGGCCGGTCTCGTCCGTCGATGCGAGCCCGGGTGCGATTCTGTGACAGTTGCTCAACGTCATCTTATGCGAACGGACTGGTTGTGCAAATCACTTGCATAAAGGGTCTCCGCCTGTTAGTGTTGTGGGCGTGACGTGGTGCCGAGGTCCATGTTGCTCGATTTGTTCCCAGATCATTGTTTCCTGCCAAAGCGGACACACCATGTCGACACGACACACACTCTGGCCGCGTACCACCTCCCGTGTCTCGAAGCGGTCGCGGTTTTGTGACCTTGTGGGAGTGGTCTGTTCTTGTGCCTGTGCGGTGCATTGCGCGGCGATGCCATTTGTGATTGCCTGGCTGCCGTCACTGGGGCTGTCTTGGCTGGCGGACGAGGGGTTCCACCAGTGGATGGCGGGGATCTGCTTCCTGCTTGCCATCGTCGCGGTTCTGCCTGGATACCGCCGGCACCGCCGGCGGTTGGTGCCGGTGCTTGCGATCGCCGGAGTGAGTGTGTTGGCAACCGGGGCGTTTGCCATGCCCGATGAATGTTGCCAGCGGTGTGGCTCCGAGGGCACCGAGATGAACACGTCCTCCGCTGCTGAAGTGACCGCAGCGCGGCCAGACTCCGGCAAATGTCCCGAGGGAGAGGCAGAGTCCTGTTGTGAGAACTCAGCGGATGGTGCGGAACGCAACGCGGCAGTTGTCCTCAAGGGCTCGATCCTATCGACGGAACACCGTCCTGGTTCGCTCGTTGCTGGCGGGAACGGGTCACCACGAGAATGCTGCGAGCATGAGACTGCCAAAGGTGAAACACAGGACGGTGTGGCGACGAGTACGCACTCAAACGATCCGCTCGAACTTGACCGGGAGCGGATGACGGTCCGAGCGTCGTTGGCTGGCGTCAGTCGCGGGACAGTGTCAACCACTGATGATTGGCTCAGTTGGCTGAGCAGCCTTTTGACACCACTGGGTGGATGCCTGCTCGTGGTGGCGCATCTCATGAACCGTCGCTTCTGTCATTGTTGTGCACATCCAGTCTGAACTGGGCGGAAACGTCGGTGATGAAGAATATCGGGACGGAGATACGGTTCCCTGTCCCATTTGTTGTTGTTCGTTATATGAAGAGAGAAGGAGTGAAGAGATGGTTCGTCATAAGATCCACAATTCGCAGCGTAAAGCTGATCAGGAGCGTTCAGGCCAAGCTCTTGTCGAATACATTGTGATTGTCGCTGCTGTTGCGTTGATCGCGTTGATGTCGGTTTCGATGTTCGGTCACAAGGTGGCTGATCAGTACGCCATCGGGGCTGGCATGTTGCCCGGTGCTCATGCGGAAGACAATCTCCCCATCACGACCGGTGAGTATGCTGGGTTTGCTGAGAACGCTGGCGGAACCGCACTGATCAGTAATGGTGCGGTGTCGTGGGCGGACATCACCGGCAACACCGAGACGGGCGTTTTGCGGAACAACGTTGTCGTCTCGGGAGGCAACTCATCGGACGCCTTCGTTGCTGAGTGATGGCTCCGGTGCTCGCACTCCGTCGCACGAAAAAGCGGGATTTCGCGTCCTGCTCGCTCACCGTTTTTTGTGCCGTTTTCCGGGCCACTCCCCTCCCCTGCCGTCCGAGTCCCTGGTTCGGATCTGGCGGTTAGCCCCCCCATGAGTTGAACGCCGGGGCTGGGGGGGGGAGACTGGCACTCCATGTCCGAGCCTGGGGAGATGTGATGCGAGTTCTGCTGGCGGTGCTGTTGGCCGGGATCGCCGGGTGTGGCGGTGACAACTCACCCGATGATGTTGCGGTCCTGTCTTTTCTGGCTGTTGCTCCCGTGAATGCCGAGAAGGCGGGGGCCGACGAGCCAAAGCCGAAGGCTGACGACTCGTCTTCTCAAGTTGCTGCGGATCCCATCGTCACGTTGGCGCGCCTCGGGGGCGATGAACGTTCGACTGTCGTCAATGTGAAGCAGTTCGGAGCGAAGGGGGATGGGGTAAGCGATGACTCGGCAGCCATTCACAACGCGATGAAAGCGGCGTCGGTCGGTTCGATTCTCTTTTTTCCGAATGGTACCTATCTGACCAGCGGATTTGTCGTAAAGAATGGCCTGCGCGTTCTGGGTTCTGGACGGCAGGGTGTCACGATCCAGCACAAGGATGATGTGTCTTCGTTCGTGATCAAGCTGGAAAGTGGGAGGCTGGAGGGGATCAAGGTCAATCTGGCCAATGCCAGCACAAAGGGGATCTGGCTCACCGGCGGCAGCGTCCGCGTCCAGAATGTGCATGTCTACAGCAAGACCTACGGCAAGAAGTACAACTATGGGACAGAACTGGTTGACGGCCAGATCGGTATTCACCTGGATGGCTCGGAACTTGCTTACCTCGAGGACATTCTCGTGGGAAGAATCAATGGCGCATGTGTGCTCATCGATTCCGGATGCAATGATTCGTTGTTCAATCGCCTGCACGTGTACACGGCCAGGGATGGTCTCGT
>PBOU01000029.1 GCA_002724415.1 Planctomycetaceae bacterium | reverse complement strand
AGACAAGGATCACAAGGGCTGGACCGACCTGGTCGCCTTCAGTCAGATGATCACCAAGCCGGGCCAAGGGACTGGAGCCACCCGCCGACGCGGTGACGTCGTTCTGGAAGACCTGCACTGCACCAAGGAATTGGACAAATCCAGCCCCAAAATCGCTGAGGCTGTCTGCAACGGCAAGGTGTTCTCCAAGGTGGAAATCCACCTGACGGCTTCCTATACGGATTCCGGCCGAGTCACCTATTACGCCTATGAGCTGAAAAACGTGCAGGTGGTCAGCTACGACATCGGTGGCAGTGGACAGGCAGACGACGTGCCCATGGAAAACTTCTCACTGAACTTTGAGGAGATCAAAGTCACGTACACCGAAAACGACAATGCCGGAAAGTCCAAGGGCAACATCGAGTACACCTGGAAGGTGGAAGAAGGCGAAGCCTAGAGGAAAGATCGGTGGTGGGGGAGCTCCTGAACCTCCACCGGGATGCAGGGGCCGGCCTTGGCGGCCGGCCCCTGTGTCTCAATTTTCATTCACAGACCTGGGACAAGAACATCCGGGAACAGCTCGATGGCACTCCTCCAAGAAAACCGTGTTCTCGGCGTCGACACGCCGCTGGGCGACGACGTGTTGCTGCTGACCGCGTTCCACGGCACCGAGAACATCTCGCGGCTGTTCCGCTACGAGCTNGACCTGATCTCCGACGACGACTCCATCGCGGCCAACGACATCGTCGGCCAGAACGTCACCTTCAGCGTCAAGCTCACCGACGACTCNCCCCGGTTCTTCAACGGGTTCGTCTCGGAACTGGTCGCCGGCGACACCGAGGACGGGCGACGCAACTACCGCGCCACGGTCGTGCCCTGGTTGTGGTTCCTCTCACAAACCGCCGACTGCCGGATNTTCCAGAAGAAAACGGCCGTCGAGATCATCGAGGAGATCTTCAAGGACCTGGGCTTCAGCGACTACGAATTCCAGACCAAGGAACAATACGCCCAGCGGGATTATTGCGTTCAGTATCGTGAAACGGACTTCAACTTTGTCTCTCGACTGATGGAAGACGAGGGCCTCTTCTATTACTTCCGACACGAGGAAGGCAAACACACCCTCGTCCTGGGCGATCACACCGGTGCCTACACCGACTGCAAGGAGAACGAGGTCGACTTCCCGTCATCTCGCGGACAGGATGCGGTCACCGACCACATCAAGAGCTGGTCGCACCGTTTTGGTTTNGTCTCGGGCAAATGGGCTCACACCGATTACAACTTCGAAACACCCAGCACCTCACTGGCGTCTAATTCCAACAGCGTGGTCAANCTGTCCGGCATCGACAAGTACGAGATCTATGATTATCCGGGCGAGTACGGTCAGAAATCCGATGGCGACAAGAACATCAAGCTGAGNATGGAGGAAGAGGAAGTCGACCACGACACGGTCAACGGGACGAGCCTCTGCAAGACATTCACACCGGGTGGAAAATTCAAGATCACTGGCGAAAGAGCCGGTGGCGACAAAGATGGGTCGTTCGTGATCACGTCTGTCCAGCACATCGCAACCGAAACTCTTTCCTACGAGAGCGGTGGTTCGGTGGCGCAGGACTACAGCAATTCGTTCACCTGCATTCCCGACACGGTCGTCTTCCGTCCTGCCCGTGTCTCACCCGAACCGATGATCTCGGGAGTACAAACTGCCGTCGTGGTGGGGCCCAGTGGCGAGGAAATCTACACCGACGAGTACGGTCGTGTGAAAGTGCAGTTTCACTGGGACCGCGAGGGCCAAAGGAACGAGAGCAGTTCCTGCTGGATCCGTGTTGCCCACAGTTCTGCCGGCAAGAAGTGGGGATTCATGTCGATTCCCCGGATTGGCCAGGAGGTTGTTGTCGACTTCCTGGAAGGGGATCCCGACAGGCCGTTGATTGTCGGCAGTGTCTACAACGCCGAACAAATGCCGCCCTACGAGTTGCCCGCCAANCAGACGCGCAGCTACATCAAGACNAACAGTTCCAAGGGCGGCGACGGATTCAATGAAATCCGTATCGAGGACAAGAANGACAGCGAACAGATATTTTTCCACGCCGAACGGAACATGGACGTCCGCGTCAAGAACGATTCGAAAGAACGCGTGGGAGCCAATCGTCACCTGNTCGTTGGCAGCGACAGCAATGGTGGTGAAGGTGACCAGGTGGAACTGGTCCATGGCAACAAGCACCTGAACATCAAGAACGACCACGTCGAGAAAATCGACAAGAACATGTACCTGACGGTCGCCGAAAATGAGGAGGTGGTCGTCAACGGCGACGTGATCGAGGCGGTCGGAGGCAATGCCCACCTGGACATCGGTGGGAATCAAGCCGAATCGGTCGGAGGGGACGTGTCTTTGAACGTCGGCGGCGGCCTCGACCAGAAAGTCGGAGCAAACGCGGCCCTGGAGGCGGGACAGGCTGTTCACATCAAGGGTGGCATGAACGTGGTCATCGAAGCCGGACTGCAATTGACGTTGAAAGTCGGCGGCAATTTCGTCTCCATTGGCCCCACGGGAGTCAACATCCAGGGAACAATGGTGATGATCAACAGCGGGGGCGCCGCCGGCAGCGGTAGTGGAGCCAATCCCTCATCGCCATCCAGTGCCACCGAGGTGGATAGCGGCGTCACGCTGATTGAAGCCGAAGAGGCAGACGACTCCAAGACCGGCAACAAATCCTGTTAGTTCAAGCGATTCCGTCAATGACCGACAGTAACCTCCAGGTTGTGATCGAGATCAATAGTGGACCGTCGACCGGACAATCGGTCACGGTCCCGCTGGAGAGACCATTCGTGATCGGCCGCCTGGCCGAATGCGANATGACCATCGAGAACGATCCTGCAATTTCACGTGAACACTGCCAGATCACTGTGACAGCCNCAGGGATCCAGTTGACGAATTCCAGTTCCAATGGAACCCGGGTCAATGGGCAGGCCGTCGACGCCTGCAACCTTCAAGATGGCGATCAACTCGTGATGGGAGATTCGACTGTCCTCCTGGTTCACATCCAGGCCGCCGACGCCCCCCCCGCCGATCCGCCACAATCCGGAAACCCGGTCGATCCCGAGAGTCCGNNCGTCACCCCGNCTGGCCCGGCGGAGCGGGCATTCTCCCCTGACGAGGCGACCGGCTCTCTGNAAGTGATCCATGGACCAGCCGCCGGGACGGTGATTGCGTTGGCGACCGGCCAGCCAGTGCTAATTGGCAGCCAGGCGGACTGCAACCTGGTCATCGAGGGCGACCGATCGATCTCGCGAGAACACTGCAAGATCGAGCTCGTCCCTCCGGATTGCCATCTGCACGATCTCAGCACTCACGGCACACTCGTCAACCATCAGCGTGTCGACACCGTGACCGGATTGTTTGACGGGGACGAGATCGAGATCGGACACAACACGATCATCCGCGTGGCCCTGGATTCCGTGGTGGCAGCATCCACCGGCAACCCCGGGGCACCCGTCTTCCAATCCCGCTGCGAAAACGGATTGGTAAAAATGCACCCCGCCGACGGCAATCAGGCCGGGATCTGGACCATGGCCCAGCGTTTGACCGGCCTGAGTCCCCTGCATGCCGTCGTCGATTTCCACCGCGGTGAAGCCGACATGCCCGAGGCAATCAACGCCCCGGAATACCTGCTCGACTGGCACCCACCCGAGACGATCGCCGATCATTCCCCGGTTCTCCTCTCACCCGACGGGCGAGACCAGATGCAATCGGCACTGGATGCGGTGGCCGGTAAGGATGCGGCGCTGTTGATCTTCTCGAGTTTGCCCACGGCGGATTTGCACGGCAACCTCCGGGCATTGTCCACGGTGAACCCGTCTACCGGGAAACCATCTCGCCCGAGTTCGCTGTTTGCCTTCTGGTGGCCCAGCCTGCTGAACCAGATGCTGCAACACAGCCTGCCAGACATGGTCGACCAGATCATGGCTGGGAACGACGCGATGTTGATTGAAACCGACGACGAGGGTGAGTGGTGTCTCTTCGGCACCGAGGAATTCGCGAAACAGGTTGAACGGCTCGGGCTCGTCACGATCCAGGAAACACCCGCGCCGGAAGATGGCGAATAACCGAACCCAAAACGAAACACCTCCAAACAGGACCATCCCCATGCCTCCGGCCGCACGCATTTCCGACATGCACGTTTGCCCCATGGTCACACCGGGTGTGCCACCGATTCCGCATGTCGGAGGCCCCGTCTCGGTGGGCTGTCCCACGGTACTGATTGGCGGCTTACCGGCCGCCCGGGTGGGTGACATGGCAATCTGTGTCGGGCCTCCCGACACGATCGCAATGGGTTCCATGACAGTCCTGATCGGTGGCACCCCGGCCGCCCGCATGGGCGACACGATGGCCCATGGTGGGACAATCGTTGCCGGCTGTCCACAGGTGATGATTGGATGACGGTCGATCCAATCGCCCCGTCCCCCGTTCCGTTTCCTAGCCACTGAGAAAGTCCAGCATGTCCGGTGCAAGAACACCAGGGCCCATCTACAACGATCCGCTGTCGGGCCAGTGACTGGACACCGGAACAACGGTTGTCAGTTCGACACCCTCGCCCGGCCCGATCCGCCAGCAGCAACGCGTCTCGGAAATGACTCTGGATGATCGCTTCGTCACCGTCCTGAACCGAACGGTTCCACTTCTCCCCGCCGAGATCCAGGAGGAATTCCTGCAGATGATCTCGCCGACGGCCATCCTCATGATTGCGGGGACAATGGCTGTTTGGGCTGGGTCTCACTACTTCGGTGTTGGGTTCATTGCCGACGCCGTGATGCTGGTCGCCGGTTTTGCTTTCCTGGGCCTCCAGGTCTTTACGGCAGCATCCGACCTGGTGTCGGCTATCGAACTGACAGCCACCGCGAGAAACCAGTCGGACCTGGACCAGGCCGCCCGTCACCTGGCCAATTTCATCGCCGTCGTGGGCGTTGCCATCTTCACCGCATTGCTGATGAAGGGTGCCAAGAAGGCGGCCCCCAAGGTCAAGAAAGCCATTCCGCTCAGCCGCGGATCGATCATCAAGCTCAGTGGAATGACACCGGGACACTTTGGGGTCTTTGAACGCGTTGCCAAGCAGGAAAATCTGATCATTGCGGTCCGGAACACCAACCCGCTATCGACCCCTTTGATTGCAAGAGGATTTCCCGCCAAGCCGATGGCGATCAAGGCAAAAACGAGCAAGACCAACGGGATCGTCACGATTGAAAATGGCCTGTACACCGAGACCTGGGATGGTGTTGTCACGCTGAAGCACAAGACAGCCGATGGCAAGGACCACCTCGCGGCCGCGTTTGACAATGGATATGCCGTCGTCGACCAATTCGGAGTGCCCCGTATCAAAAACGGCGAGATCCTGGACTTGCCGAGCAACCCCGGCTGGAGTGTCCAACCCGGCCAGATTATCGACACCCGGCAAAAACGTCCGTTGGTGGGCGATTACGACCTGCTGGGAGTGATCGATCCCGAGAATCCCTCGCGAAATCTTGCATTGGCAGTCGATAACAAGGTCCTGTTGGAAAACTGGACAAACCCGCAAACCAAGCGAGTCGCAGCCACGATCAACGGACAAATGGACCAACCAAGAGTGATGCACGGAGGGCACGACCAGTACAGCGGGGCGAATCTCGACTTATCCGACGCCGACGGAAGTACCGTCTTCATGCCCAATGGCGAGATCATCCCCCTCCTCACCGGCGAGGATGTCGCGGCCTTTTACAATGGAATCAACCGCAGGGGCCTGGCCGTGGGCGACAAAATCCCGACGGGAGATCCCAATTTCCGCCCGTATATCGTTCCCGACCCCAACTGAGAGCCAGGCCCCCAGACGGCAGCCACCTACAACAGTTCGCGAATCGGCTTCCCGCTGGGGATCAACGGAACAGGGCGACCACTGGTGTCGGGAATCATCGCGTCGTAGTCGATTCCCAGGAACTGGTAGACGGTGGCCAGCAGGTCGTTGGGATCGAGCTGTCGCTCCTTGGGACGAACGCCCTTGGCGGTGGTCTGGCCGATCACCTGGCCGGTTTCCATGTCGCCACCGGACACCAGCACCGACATCGCGCCGGGATAGTGGTCGCGACCGGGCTGCATCACCTTCGACGAGGTGCCCTTCTGGGGATTGATCCGCGGCGTCCGGCCAAACTCGCCGGCCACGATCAGCATCACCTTCTTGTCCAGCCCGCGCTGGTAAATGTCGTCGACCAGTGCCGAGATGGCCTGGTCAAAGACCGGCAACCTGGCCCGGGCGTCGTCGTAAAGGTGCCCGTTGACGGCGTGGATGTCCCAGTTGCCGATGCCACCGGGAATGCTCGGGTTCTGCATCTGCATCGTCACGAAACTGGTGCCCGCCTCGACCAGCCGTCGAGCCAGCAACGCCCGCTGGCCCCACTTGTGTCGGCCGTACTTCTCGCGGGTGTGCGGCGATTCCATGGAAATGTCGAACGCCCGCCGGGCTTTTTCACTGGTCAGCAGGTTGATGGCTTCCTGGTTGAACTTGTCGATCGAATCCATCACCCGCGAGTTGTCGATGTCGCGACGCAGCCCGTCCAACCCCGACAGCAACAGCCGACGGTCATCGATCCGGTCGCGGACCGCGGGGGCCAGCGAGAGATTGTTGACCTTGAAATTCGCAGCGTTGGGATCGCCACCGATGACAAAGGGCAGGTAGGCCGGTCCCAGGCTGGCACTGCCACCGCCGTAGACGTTGGTGGCACTGGCCACGTAGTTGGGCATCGACTGGTCGCGCTTGCCCTGCAACATCTTCGAGACAACCGGACCCAGGCAGGGAAACTGCGACTTGGGATCCAACGGCAACAGCGGGTTGTAGCCCGAGAGAAACCGCCCGGCTCCTCCGGCGTGGTTGGCGAACCCGTGTGAGATCGATCGAATGACGTTGAACTTGTGGGCCACCCGGGCGTGCAACGGCAGCAGTTCGCAGATGTCCATGCCCGGAGCGGTGGTCTGGATCGGCTTCAGCAACCCGCCGTATTCGACCGGGGCCTCCGGCTTCATGTCGTAGGTCTCCATGTGACTGGGACCACCCTGAAGCCAGATCAGGATCACCGAGGTGTCGGCGTCCGATTGCCCGGTTTCCCGTGCGGCGGCACGGCGTGCCAACAGGTCCGGCAACGTCAACCCACCCAGGGCCAGGCTGCCAGCTTCCAGGAAAGCCCGTCGTGAGACGGGGCCCGCACAGCGATTAACACCATTTGTATTCATGTCCATGTTTTACCATATCGGCCCGCCCGTCCCCAAACGATTATCCCCTTCGAGACCATTCATACCGGAAAGCCGCCGGGTGGCCATCGCCCGGATCGCGGTTCCATCAGCGAAAAACGTCGATAGAATGGTCTTGGAGTTCCCCGGAAAGCAGGTTTCGCCAGACGATGGACCGACGCCAACTGCTCACCGCTTCGACACTGGGTCTCGCCGGACTGGCCGGTGGTGGTCTGTCGGCTGCGCCGACCTCGAGTGGCAGCGGCGGACAGGCCAGGTCCACCATCATGATCTGGCTCAACGGGGGTCCCTCGCATGTTGACCTGTGGGACATGAAACCCGACGCACCGGCGGAGATTCGCGGTCCGTTTCAGCCAATCCCCACCTCGGCACCGGGCATCCGGCTGTGCCAGCACCTGCCCCACACCGCTCGCCAGGCGCACCACCTGGCCCTGGTCCATTCGCTGGGACAGCATGGTCGTGGCCCCAACGACCACCACGCCGGCCGCTTCTACAACATGACCGGTCACGCCACCGGCCCGTCGTTCCCCAACACGCGGAAGTCCGAACCCGACGATTGGCCCTACATCGGTTCGGTGGTCGCCGCCAAGCGACCTCCTCACCCGTCGCTCCCGTCTCAACTCTGGCTGCCCACCCGTTCGGGCCCCGACAACGCGTCTCTGCCGGGCGCCTACGCCGGTCGACTTGGCATCCAGCACGACCCCATCTACGTCCACGGCAAGCACAAGGCGCCACTGGACTTCCAGGCCCCGTTCCTGACTCTCGAGGGCGACATCACCGTCGATCGACTCACCAACCGTCGCCAGTTGCTCCAGGCCGTCGATGCCGGCCACCGGATCTTCGACCGCAGCATCTCGGCCGGCAACTACAGCACCCTGGAACAAAAGGCCTTTTCGCTGCTGGCCAACTCGAACACCAAGAACGCGTTCGATGTCTCCAGCGAACCGAAATCCGTCCGGGCGCGTTACGGCAACACGGTCAACGCGATGAGCATGCTGATGGCCCGACGGCTGGTCGAGGCCGGCGTGCCCCTGGTCACCATCTACTGGTACCACGACTACGAGGAAGACAAGCGACGCGGTTGCCTGGGCGGTGCCTGGGACACCCACTGGAAGAACTTCAGTTGCCTGAAGGACTACCTGGTGCCGTTGTTCGACCGGCCATTCTCGGCCCTGCTCGAGGACCTCTCGGACCGCGGCCTGCTCGACGAGACCCTGGTGATGGTCTCCAGCGAGATGGGACGCACTCCAAAAATTGGTGACCCCCGCTCGGGCGGACGTGGTGCGGCCGAGCCGGGTCGTGACCACTGGACCCACTGCCAGACGGCCCTGTTGGCCGGTGGAGGAATCGGTGGCGGCCAGCTCTACGGCACCAGCGACCGCATCGGTGCCTACCCCAAGGACAAGCCGGTCGGTCCCGAACACATCGCCCACACCATCTACCACGCCATGGGCATCAGGGACCTGGTCGCCCACGACAACCAGCAGCGTCCCTACCACCTGCTGGATCAGGGCTTCCCGCTGACGTCGCTGTTTGACGCCTAGGCACCGCTGGCGACACGGGATCGTACCGGCCCCTCTCACGCGCGGCCGTACAGCCAGTCTCGCGTGAACACCTTGATCTTCGTGGCCGACTTCTTCTCGAACTCGCCCGGGCCGTACCCGTAGTCATACGTCACGGCCACTTCCTGTTTCGAAAAGGCCACCGTCGCGTAGCAGATTCGCATGCAACCGGGTGCTCGCGGGTAGTCCTTCTTGCTGGGCGACCGGTACCCGTATTGTTTCATGCGAATCACCCGGGGCCGGCCCTTCGGAGCGGCGATCCGGGTCCGATCGTCGAGCGATTCGAGATTCCGGAAGTGAGTCCAGGTCTCGCCGTGGTCCCGCGAGATGGCCGTCGACAACCGGTGACGATGCAGGCCGGACAGGATTTCCTTTTCCGAGGCCTGGTTCCAGACCAGCATCATATCGCTGGTTCCCGGAACACGGATCAGCGTGCCCGGAGCGTACGAACTGGCCAGGCCCGTCGGCACCGGGTGCTTCCACGACACGCCCTGGTCGGACGAATACGTCTTGTAGAACTGCCCCAGTTCGGTGCGGCCCAGCATGAAC
>PBOU01000028.1 GCA_002724415.1 Planctomycetaceae bacterium | reverse complement strand
CGCGGGCCAAGAGCATCGCGGGTGTGCCGAAATTCCGGAAGAAGACGCCGCGAGTGGGAGCGGATTTCCGGCGAGTGCTGGAGGACAAGGCGGTGGACGCGGTGTTCATCGCCACGCCGCACCATTGGCACGCACCGATCGCGTTACGGGCACTTGCGGCGGGCAAGCATGTGTACGTGGAGAAGCCGGCATCGCACGTCTATGCGGAGGGGCGGCTGTTGATTGAGGCTGCCCGAAAGGCGAATCGCATCGTACAGCACGGCACGCAAATGCGGTCCAGCGAGGTGACAATGAAGGCGGATGAGGTTTTAAAGAGCGGACTGTTGGGGGAGATCAAGCTGTCTCGGGCGTGGAGCATNGAACCGCGGCTGCATCCCGCACCGGTGCCGGATGAAGAGCCGCCAGCAGGATTGNACTACGAGACGTGGCTCGGNCCNGCGCCCAAGCGGCCATTTAACCGCAACCGTGTGAATCGTTGGCGATGGTATCGCGACTATGGCAANGGGGAGATGGGGGACGACGGNATNCACGACATCGACTTGGCGGTGTGGGGGCTGGGTGTGGACACGATGCCGGTGAAGATTGCGGCGCACGGGGCAGCGATCAACCTGAAGGGTGAGACGGAATACCCGAACCATTGTAACGCGTCGTTTCAGTATGCGGACGGACGCGAGGTACTGTACGAGACGCGCAACTGGGCGCCGTATAAGATGCACGGTTTCGACAGCGGCAATGCGTTTTATGGGACGAACGGGTACATGGTGTTTTCGCGCCGCGGTTATTTCCAGACATACCTGGGCAGCAAGGAAGAGAAGGGGCCGGGGATGAAAGGCGGGCATGGCAGCAGAGAGCACGTGGAGTATTTCCTGAAGGCGGTAGCCGGGGAGAAGGCACCAACATTCGGCGCGGAGGTGGCGCACCGCAGCTGCGCGCTGGTGCACCTTGGTGAGATCGCGTACCGGTTGGGACGGACACTGACATTCGACCCGAAGACAGAGACTTTTCCTGCCGACAAGGAGGCGACGTCGATGCTCTCNAAAAAATACCGTGCGCCGTGGGGTGTTTAAAATCGTGAAGGCGGCATTGTTGTTCCTGTGGGCAGCGTGCGCGCTGGTAGCCGCACCAGACATCCGGACAGTGAAGNCNGATCTCGTGTTGCCGCCGCTTTCCGAGGGCGAGCCGGCGAAGGGAAAGCGGGNCAAGCAGACGCATCCNGACTGGNCCAAGACGCAGGTTTATCATGTGCTCTATTTGCCGCGCGACTGGAAGCCGGGAGCCAAGCTGCCGGTGATCGTGGAATATGCGGGCAACGGGCCCTTNCGCAGCCGTTTCGGCGACGTCAGCACGGGACACCCCGAGGGCAGCAAGATGGGCTACGGCATCTCGGGCGGAGCAGGGTACATCTGGCTGTGCCTGCCGTACTTGAACGGCGCGGGCACGGCGAACGTGANGCAATGGTGGGGCGACAAGCCAGAGCGCGATGCGGGGCCGACGGTGGCCTATTGTAAAAAGGTCGTTCCGTGGATTTGTCAAAAGTACGGCGGCGATCCTGAGCGCGTAATCCTGTGCGGCTTCTCGCGCGGAGCGATAGCTTGTAACTTCATTGGCCTGCACGACGACGACATCGCGAAACTCTGGCGGGCGTTCATCCCGTACAGCCATTACGATGGCGTAATTGAGCGATGGGGCTACTCCGGCGCAGATCGCAAATCAGCACGCACACGNCTGCGGCGGCTGGGCAACCGNCCACAGTTTATCAGCCATGAAGGCAACGGTGTGGATGCCACACGACGCTATCTGGAAGGCACGGGTGTTAAAGGCCGGTTCACTTTCCATACAACCGGCTTCCGCAACCATAACGACGAATGGCTACTTCGCCCCGGTCCGGCCCGAAAAAAACTGCGACAATGGCTAACCAACACGCTGAAGGATTGACCGGGTTTTTCCTTGCCCCCAACTCGGAAAAGCGCAAGGGTGACTGCAATGAAATCCACACTCCAAAANGTATTCCTTGGCGCCGTATTTTTTGCGGGCCTAATCATTTCCAGTCCCGCAACTGCGGGGGAAGGCTGGATAGAGAACTTTGAAGCCGCCAAGAAGCAAGCGGCGAAAGAGAACAAAGACATCCTGATCGACTTCACCGGATCAGACTGGTGCGGCTGGTGCATCCGGCTGAAGGATGAAGTCTTTACAAAGGACGCCTTCAAAAAAGAGGCCCCGAAGCACTTCGTCCTGCTTGAGCTGGATTTTCCGCGCGGCAAAAAGCAATCCAAGGAACTCAAGGCGCAAAACCAAGAACTGCAGTCGCGCTTTGGTGTCCAAGGCTTCCCAACCATCATGTTGGTGGATTCAAAGGGTCGCCCCTATGCACGCACTGGTTACCAGCGCGGTGGCCCAGAGAGTTACGTAAAGCACCTTGGCGAGTTGCGCCATCAGAAGCACAAGCGTGATCAGGTGCTCGCAGAAGCTGCCAAGGCAGATGGCGTGGCCAAAGCCAAGGCACTGGACGAGGCATTGGCAGGAATNCAGAAAAACCTCGACGGCCGCGAACCGGGCTCGGCGAAAGGCATGGTTCTCAACACCTACGATGACTTGGTTGGTGAGATCATCGAGTTGGACGCCAAGAACGAGGCGGGCCTGAAAGCAAAGTACGAGAGTGTACGCAAGGCAGAGAAATTCAAGTCAGAGCTGAACAAGGTGCTCAGTGGCGCGCGCGAAGCAAAGCCGGAGGAAGTCGGCGCAAAGATCGACGCACTCATCGCAACGCAGAAGCCCACAGGCGAACCCCTGCAGCAGGCGCTGTTTTTCAAGTCTTCCATTTACTTCCAAGCCGGCAAAAAGAAGGAAGCAAAGACTTTGTTGCTGGAGGCACAAAAGGCCGCGCCAAAGTCCGCCACTGGGCAGCGGATCAACCAGATCTTAACTCAGTTCTTCCCAGACAAGGAAACGAAGGAAGCGCCCAAGAAGTAGCGTAGCGACGGCAAATACGATCACTCACCGGACGAGCCTCCCTCGTCCGGTTTTTTTGTGTCAAAGCCAAGGCTCAATCCCGGAGGATTTCGTGAAGGTCGCCAGCCATTATGGCTAAGTTCATCAAGGACAAAAAACCTAAAGGCGAAGCGCTTGCAGCAAGCGCTGTTTCCCCAAAGTTTACTCAACTATCGCGGCGGGAAGAAGGATCAAGCCAAGAAGATAGCGCAATAAGTAAACGGATTGAAGGAATCTTGAAGAACGTGTTTGGCGGGTAAACGCCGAAGCATTTTCAACGGATCGGGGGTTGCCCGGTCCGTTTTTTTTTGCGGTGGTGGCGGTGAGGACGTAGCCTGTCGCGCCACGAGCCGACACTATGTTTCCCGAGATACAGTTCAGTGGTAAGTTGCGGCCGTCNCAAGAGGCGGTCGCCCAGATCGCGCGCGNGCANCTGGAGGCCGGCGAGCGCCAGTTGCACATCGTGGCNCCGCCCGGNTCGGGCAAGACGGTGACGGGGCTTTATCTTTGGGCGGAGGTTATCAAACAACCGACACTGGTGCTTTGCCCGAACTCGGCCATTCAAAGCCAGTGGGCGGCGCGGACGGATTTGTTTTCCAGCGAGGGCGCACCGCTCCGCAAGCATTGGGTTAGCACGGACCCGGAACAACCCGGGCATCTCACCTCGCTGACGTACCANTCGGTCACGCTGCCTTCGCGCGATGACAGCACGCTGGATATGATGGCGGTTTTCAACTGGGTGGATCATCTCATCGAGAAAGGCCAAGCGCAGGATCCGGCNGANGCGCANGTGTGGATCGAAAGCTTGCAATCCCAGAATCAGGAATACTATCAGGATCGCCTTAGTTTCTTTCGGAAAAAAGTTCGCGACGAGGTTTCGCTGGGTGGCGACACGATGAAGTTGCTGCACGCGTCCGCGCTGGCCACGCTCAAGCGCATGCGCGACAATGGATTGGGGCTGGTGATTCTCGATGAATGCCACCACCTCATGAGCCACTGGGGCCGGGTGTTGGCAGCAGCCGATGAGTTTCTTGGCAACCCCGTTGTGCTGGGGCTGACGGCCACGCCGCCGGATGACGCGCAGAAGGACACGGAGGACGCCAAGCGGTACCGCGCCTATTTCGGCCCGGTGGATTACGAGGTGCCGGTGCCGGCGGTGGTGAAGGATGGCTTCCTCGCGCCGTATCAGGACCTCGCCTATTTCGTGCGGCCGCTGGGCAATGAGCTGGAGTACATCACGCAAACTTCCGAATCGTTCGACCAGTTGGTGGAGGACTTGTGCAACCCTCCCTTGGACGACGCCGGCGAACCGGTGCGCGAAAGCATGGTGGGCTTCACGCAGCGCGTGTTGGCGGAGCGCGACCTCATCATCATGAAGGCAAACACGTGGGGTGACTTCGAGGAACGTGCCTCGTCATTTGCCACGGCGGGGAGAATCTTCCTTGATGATCGTGGCGTTGCCCTTCCTGATGGAGTGCCGGAATTGACGCTGGATCTCTGGGATGAAATTTACTACGCCGATCCGCTGTCCCGGCTGTTGCCCGTTCTCACATGGTACGTCCGCCATGGCTTGCGCCGTTCCAGCAACCAAGCGGACCAGATACTAGCCAAACACGCGATTCATCGCCTGCGGCTGCTGGGCACGCAGATCACCGAGACCGGCACCCAACAGTGCGCCTCGCCGGTGTCGCGCATTCTCGCCTACTCGCGCGCCAAGGCCCGCGCCCTGATTCCCATCCTCCAGCGCGAAGAGTCCGTGTTGGGCGACGCCGTTCGTGCAGTGGTGATTTGTGATTACGAAAAGACCTCCGCCGTGAGCGCCGAGTTGACCGATGTGCTCGATGACGAGGCGGGCGGCGCCATTGCGGCCTTTCGCGAATTGCTTACCGACGAGGCCACCGACGCGCTTGATCCGGTGCTCGTCACCGGCTCCACCGTGCTGGTGGATGATGACCTGCGGCCGAAGCTGGAGAGCGCCGCACGGCAATGGCTTTCGGCCAATAAGTTTTCCGTAGACTTTGTATGGCACGAGCTCGAAGGCTTTCACATCCTGTCGGGCAAGGGTGGCGACTGGTGCCCGCGCGTGTACGTGGAAATGATCACCGAGCTGTTTCAACAGGGCATCACCCGCTGCCTCGTCGGCACTCGCGGCCTGCTCGGCGAAGGCTGGGACGCCAACAAGATCAACGTGCTCATCGACCTGACCTGCGTAACCACCTCGATGACCATCAACCAATTGAGGGGGCGATCCTTTCGATTGGACCCGGACGTGCCCGAGAAACTGGCCAACAACTGGGATGTGGTTTGCATCGCGCCGGAGTTCAAAAAGGGCCTCGACGATTACCATCGGTTTCGCAAAAAGCACAAACATCTCTTCGGGGTGACGGACGACGGCTGCATTGAGAAAGGTGTGGGGCACGTGCACGCGGCATTCACGGAAATTGAACCGGAAGGTGTGGAGAAAAATATGGTGGAGCTGAACCAAGACATGCTCGAGCGCGTGGGGCAGCGTTCTCACTTCCGCAGCCTTTGGAAAATCGGAGAGCCATACCACCCTGAGCCCATCCAAACGGTGGAGAAAAAAGCCGGACGGGGCATGGGGTTCAAGGCGCTTTCACTTCTCGGCCAGGAATGGACCGAAGGCACTCTCACCCAATCGATCGGCCGCGCGGTGATTGGCGCCTTGGCCGAGGCGGGGTTGATGGACACCACGAACTT
>PBOU01000027.1 GCA_002724415.1 Planctomycetaceae bacterium | reverse complement strand
CACAACTTCACACCGATGATCGACACGAACCCACGGTGCAAAACGAATGAAAAATTCAAAGCCCTGGGCGGACACGACCACCGAACACTTTTCGCATTCGCATCGCCCGACGGTTTGAACTGGACCATGATGCAGAAGGAACCCGTGATTGTTGACGGCATGATGGACTCACAGAATCTCGCATTCTGGGATCCGGTCCAGCAGAAGTACTTCGCCTATTACCGGGACTTCAAGAACAAGAAAGGTGACACGCGCAAATACGCAAAACACGAATTTTATCTGCGAGATCGCGACGTGCGTGTCGCCACTTCCACCGACTTCATCAATTGGACGAAAGGGAACTGGGTGGACTGGCGTCCCGACAGGATCACGCAACTCTACACGACCCAGGCCCAACTCTACCCGGGGGCCGGGCACCTTCGGATCGCGTTCCCCATGCGGTACATTCCGGGGCGCGGCCGTTTTTCCCGGCTCAACCAACGCATCGCAAAATCGTCCGCGTACTACGCAACCGTCTACACGGACACCGGATTTGCCAGCAGCCGTGACGGGCGAACTTTCAAAATGTGGCCCGAGGCACTTGTCCGTCCAGGGCCTACCGATGAACAGTGGTTCTACGGTTTTGGAGGAACCGCGCTCAACATCTTCGAGTCACCCTCCCAGCTGCCTGGTGGCGACCCCGAATGGTCTTTTTACGTGCAAGACCATGGCGCGTGGTTCGGCGACGGCGTCACTTACAATCGCTACACCATCCGCAAGGACGGTTTCGTTTCCGCATCGGCATCCCTGTCCGGTGGAACATTCACCACAAGGCCAATTCGTTTTCGAGGCAACCACCTGTATATAAACTACTCGACGTCGGCTTCCGGCAGTCTCCGTGTCGAACTCCAGGGAACTGACGGAAAGCCACTTCCCGGGCACTCCCTCACTGAGTGCGACGAGATTTTCGGGAATTCCTTGAAACGCGCCGTCACGTGGAAGAGCAATGCCCAGGTTGGTGCCATCGCCGGACAACCAGTCCGCTTGCGTTTTGAATTGAAAGATGCCGACCTGTTCTCGCTGCGTTTTGGGCCCAGTCGTTGACTGGACCGTTTCGAGCGATCAGCGTGGCAGGCGTCAGCCGCCCTTTGTCCCTACTCTCTTCTACGCAGGGCCTTCATCAACAACCATGCCGCGAACCCCACTCGGCACAAATCCGCTGGGCCACAAGGGGATCAACCATCGCAGCGGTTGCAATATGCACCGACTCGGCTCCTGCAGCCAGGTAGGATGACACATCGTCTGCCGACGACGCCCCCCCCACGCCAACCAGCGCCACGTCGTGTTCGCCAGAATGCACCAGGTCAGCGAACAAACGAGTTTGTTCTAACGAGGCATCGAGGGTCGCCGCCCCACAGATCCCTCGACGCTGCCCATCAAACTCCAGATTGCCGTCGGCCAATCGCACGTTGGCGGCCACACTGTTGGTCATCGCGATCGCGTCCACGTAGGGAACAACCGCTTCGAGTAGCCGTGATGCCTGTTCGGGATCAGTCACATGTCCCACTTTGATCACAAATGGTGTGGCTCCGACCGCGTCGCGAACCCGTTCGGCGACCAAACCCGCATCTTCAGGCACCTGGTAGAGTTGCCCATCGGCCGTACTGACATTCGGACAACTGAAGTTCGTCTCGACGCTGTCGGCGCCACTCTCGGCCGCCCAACGTGCGCATCGTGCGTAATCATCAGCCGTGTCGTCGATGGTCCAACCGTCCTGGATGCTGGCCACCACCGACACGTTCAACAGCTTGTCAGAGGCCAGTTCACGACGCGTCCACTCAATGTCACGACGCCAAACCTCTGGAGGTTGTGACGGCATGCCAAAGGAAACCGCCCAACTCCCGTTCATTTCACCACAGGACGGAACTTCCGTTTCATCACCGCGAAGCGGCCCCGTCACAACCGGAACGAGGTTCGGGAGCTCGTAACAGGGCCGTTCGATACTGCGAACCGTCTTGTACGTCAGGACATCGAATCCTAGCGACGCGTAATAGAGAACCCACTTCCCGTTCAGCAGCGGTCCGGCCGGAACCCCCAATGGAGATCGGCAGGGTTGCCCACAAAATGTCCACGCCCCGGCGATCTCGGGCACCGGGATGTCGACTGCAGCAGGAACGTGGTCATAATTCCACTGATAACTCTGCCGTCGGTCGTACGTGCCCAAGGACACTCCGGTTGGCTCCGATGGGGGCGCCGGGGCAGGGGAGGGTGTGCTGCTGCTCATCACGCGTTACTCGTCAGGCGGAGGGTACGAGGAACCATGTCCCCTTCCATCCTAACGGATCTGCCGTTCGCCCGCCGTCTCCTTCGACGATGACTTCGTCCCCGTTTTCGGAGGAAGGAAATACACGTGTTCGGCCACCGTCCGGGCAATTTCCGGACGGGCGTAATAGGACGGCCACCCGTGGCTGGCTCCCACCACACCGCTCACATCGAATTCCATGACACGGTCCGCACGGTTGCCCATGACCATCCGGTCCTGGGCAGTGAAGCCTACGTTGGCCAGCGCCCGATTGGACAACGGATGTCGCAGCGGATAAATCCGCAGCACGGTGTCACGATGATTTCGAAGATTGACGACCTTCTCGGCCACTTCCGTCGCCCGTCCAAACCGCTGGTCCGGGTTCAGCCAATGGTGGTCGATCGCTGCAGCCGCGAAAATTGCCCGGATACGCCGCTTGTGCTTCGGCCGTTCGGCCAACACGTACCCCTGCACCTGGCCGCCAGCCAGCACATGCAATGCGGAGGACACGGTCCGGCATCCGTGGCTATGACCAAGCAACGACACGGGATACTCGGCCGGCAGATCGGCGATCAATCGCCCAAGATACAAACCGATAAACGAACTTCGCCGCCCCAGGAGTTGTGTATCGACCTGGGGGAGAGCCGAGATCATCAAGGGCATCGTGGCCACGGTGAACGGGCCGGTACTCTTCCACGAAAACAACACGACGTTCAACGGCCGGTCAGGGGCCCCGTTCCGCAACCAGCGGGCTGTTTCGAAACCGTCGGTGGCCACGTCGTTCCAGTCGACAAAACTGCCGTGGACCGAGACGCAAATCGGCGCCCCCTTGATCAACGAGGCGTGAAACTGTTTCTCGTCGCCCCAGGTGGGTTTCCCTTCCTGGTCGTACTTCAGGTAATCGAAAGCTGCTCCCTGGAGCACCTTCGAGCCCAGCGGGCAACTTCGAGAACTGACGATCCAGAAATTCACTGGAGAGGCCTTGGCCGATTTCTCGGCCGCACCTACCGGGGTGCCGTCACTCGACATGATCCCGGTCGCCATCAATGCAAACAACAGGGCACCGGTCAACGATACGACTGACCGCCGCCCCAGGCCCGGACGGATTCCGCTTTTCATGATGTCTATCCTCGGCTCGCAACTGTGATGGCGCCGTTCGAGATGCACCTGCGAGCAGACACCACCGTGTTGAAGTATCGACAGACCGCGTCAGACGCTCCCCGCATTTTTCCCTAACAACGGGGAGAGCCTGCCCAGGCGTCGTCCGAGATTCGCGCAACCGGTCCGGTCGCGACAGGTGGCCCCCCCACCGCACACCGTCATGCCAGTTGTAACGGTCAGTCAAGCAGGCTTCGGGCGACAACTTCCCGGGCCGAGTCGAAATGCGGCTGCCACCGGATTTCCGGTGTCCTGTCTCGAATGCAATCTCTCACTGCTGCCAAGGTGTTGAGCGCCATATGTGGACACCGGTTGCAAGCACAGGTTTCACCCGTGGATGTCATGATCCCGGGCACCGGAACGAATGTGTGGCGTGGAGCCGACTGCTCCAGTGCGTGGATCATATTGGCTTCGGTTGCCACCAGGAACGTTGTCGGCGTCTCCACCGAGATCACCTCGCGGCGCATGGCCTCGGTGCCACCAATAAAGTCGCTGACATCCAGGATGTTTTGTGGGCATTCCGGGTGCGAGATGACGACTGCATCTGGATTGTTTCGTCGCGCCCGGTTCAAATCCTGCAGGCTGAACACCTCGTGAACCATGCACGCGCCTGGCCACAATATCATTTCTCGCCCCGTCACCTCCTGGAGGTAACGCCCCAGGTGCTGATCGGGAACAAACAGAATCTCCTTGTCACTTGAGACCTTGTCTTCGATAACTTCACGGGCGTTCCCACTGGTGACAATCCAGTCGCACAGGGATTTCACCGCGGCGGACGTGTTGATGTATGCCACCGTCTGGATGTCACGCCCTGCGGCCCGTAGTTGATTCTGTTTAGCCTCGAGCGCCCCGGCGGTACAACTCTCGGCCAGTGAACAGCCTGCGTTCAGATCGGGCAACAGGACGGTCTTTTCCGGGTTCAGCATCTTGGCCGTCTCGGCCATGAAGTGCACACCGCTGAAAAGAATGGTCGACTTTTCGACCCGTGTCGCATCGCGAGCGAGTTTCAGGCTGTCACCAGTAAAATCGGCCACATCCTGAACTTCACCGTCCACGTAATAATGGGCCAGGATCGTCACATCCCGGTCCCGCTTCAACGAATCAATCTCGTCCATCAGATCCAGGGGATCCTCGTAGAGGTCCACCGATCCGGCCACCACTCCCCGAGACATCGTGTCGATTTCCCACGTTCAACAGTTCTGGAGTTCTTTACGCAACAATTATACGCACGCTCAACCTCACCAGAAACCGATGTGGTTTGAGAAACCTCCTCTACACAGGTAAAAGTGATAATTCTTGCCCCAACTCTCTCACGACCACTCCACCATGAATTCACCACTCAAGATACTGATCATCGGTGCCCATCCTGACGACTGCGACCTGTCGGCCGGCGGTTCGGCTGCACTCTGGCGTCAACTGGGGCACTCGGTGACCTTCGTCAGTATGACCGACGGACGCTCCGGCCATCACGAGATACCCGGAGATCGCCTGGCAGACATCCGTCGAAAGGAGGCGAATGCAGCCGGTGCCACGCTGGGCATCCCGTACCACGTGCTGGACCACCCCGACGGTGGCCTGGAAGCAACACTGGAGAACCGTCTTGACCTGATCCGACTGATCCGCCACGAGGCACCTGACCTTGTGCTGACCCACCGTCCCTACGACTACCACCCGGACCACCGTTACACCGGCACACTGGTCTGCGACGCCGCCTACATGGTCACCGTACCCGCCGTCGCTCCTGACACGCCGGCATTGGTCAAGAATCCCGTCATTGCCTACCTCGCGGATGGATTCACCCGTCCCTACCCATTCTCTCCCACCGTCGCCGTGGACGTCGAACCGGTCATCGACCGGGTGGTCGAGATGCTGTGTTGCCACATCAGCCAGTTCTTCGAATGGTTGCCGCACAACATGTGGCCCGAGGACACGGTTCCTGAAGACGAGGCGGGTCGCCATGCCTATGCCCGCGAAAAGTATCAACAATGGATTGGTGGACGAGCCGATCAACATCGGGACCTGCTGAGGGCCCAGTATGGTGACGAACGGGCTCAATCCATGCAGTGGATTGAAGCCTTCGAGGGATGCGAATACGGAGCACCTCTGGACGACGAAGCCATCGCTCGCCTCTTCCCGTTTGCCACAAACACCGGAACCTCTCCCTGATGTCCACTCCTCTCACGTCGTTACTCGAAACCGACAACGACGACCTGTTTGAAATCCGCACGTCCGCGACTGGTCCGTCCGGATCGCTTCCGTTGACCGACGAGATGCTCCGGGACCGCCCCAGCGGTGACATTTTCGGGATGACCCAGAATGCCGGAATGGGCTGGACTCCGGAACAACTGACACGCCCCCAGTACCTCGTACTGAGCACCCAGGGGGGAATCAGGGCGGAGGACGGTCAGCCGATCGCGCTGGGTTACCACACCGGACACTGGGAAGTCGGCCTGCTGATGCAGGCCGCCGCCAGGGAATTTGATCGCCACGAGTCGATTCCTTTCGCCGCCTTCGTCAGTGATCCCTGTGACGGACGTTCGCAAGGCACCACCGCGATGATGGACAGCCTGGCGTATCGCAACGATGCGGCAGTCGTCCTGAACCGCCTGATCCGGTCTCTCCCCACGCGACGTGGTGTCATGGGCGTGGCAACGTGCGACAAGGGCTTGCCGGCCATGCTGATCGCCCTGGCATCACACAAACAGTTGCCCACGATCATCGTCCCAGGTGGAGTCACTCTGCCGGTGGATGACGGGGAAGATGCCGGGAAAGTTCAGTCTATCGGCGCCCGCTTCGCCCACGATGAAATCACACTGGAATACGCAGCCGACGTCGGCTGTCGGGCCTGCGCTTCTCCCGGAGGCGGTTGCCAGTTCCTGGGAACAGCCGGGACGGCCCAGGTGGTCGCCGAGGCGCTCGGACTGTGCCTGCCACACGCCGCCCTGGCACCGTCCGGCCAGCCCATCTGGCTGGACAACGCCGTCCGAAGCGCTCGCGCGTTGATCGGGTTGGCCGAGGCTCGGATCAGTGTCGCCGACATCATCACAGACCACGCCATCGAAAACGCCATGGTGCTGCATGCCGCCTGTGGTGGTTCGACAAACTTGCTGCTGCACCTCCCGGCCATCGCTTTCGCCGCCGGGCGGGCCCGGCCAACCGTCGACGACTGGAATCGGATCAACCGGCAGGTGCCCCGACTGGTTGACGTACTGCCCAACGGCCCCGTCGGCCATCCAACTGTCCAGTTCTTTCTGGCCGGGGGTGTCCCCGAGGTCATGCTGCACCTCAGGACACTGGGCTTGCTTCAACTGGACGCCTTGACGGTCACCGGACATTCGCTGGGCGAATCCCTCGAATGGTGGGAACAGTCCGAACGCCGGCACAAGCTCCGGGACCTGTTGCAGAGCCGCGACGGCATCGATCCCGACAACGTGATTCTCGACGCCGACACCGCCAGGAGCCGGGGACTGACCAGCACGGTGACATTCCCAGTCGGCAACCTGGCCCCGGAAGGTTCCGTCATCAAGAGCACCGCCATCGATCCGGACGTGGTTGACGACGACGGAGTGTTCCGCATGATTGGCCCCGCCCGGGTCTTCACTGCCGAACGGGATGCCATTGCCGCCATCAAGGGACAGACTGACCACCCCATCCAGTCCGGCGACATCATCGTACTGATCTGTCGTGGCCCACTCGGGGCTGGAATGGAAGAGACTTACCAGATCACGTCGGCACTGCGTTACCTGGATTTCGGCAAGAACGTTGCCGTGATCACCGACGCGCGTTTTTCTGGAGTGTCCACGGGTGCCTGCATCGGCCACGTCGGCCCCGAGGCACTTGCCGGCGGCCCCATCGGAAAGGTGATCGACGGCGACACCCTGAGCATCACCATCGACACCAACCAACTCGATGGCCAGATCAACCTGGTGGGGGAGGGCGACGAGAGATTCGATGCCCGGGAAGGCCAGTCACGACTGGAAACACGTCCCCTTCGCCCCGACCTCGCCGCGGACCCCGACCTGCCTCCAGAAACCCGGCTGTGGGCGTTACTCCAGCAACTCGGCGGCGGTACATGGGGTGGATGCGTCTATGACCCCGACGCCCTGGCCGATGCTTTGAAATAGCCCATGCTCCGCGTCACACTCACCATCGCATGCTTGGTGGCAGCCTGTTGCGGTCCTACCGGACTGGCGGCTGACGCGATGGAATCTGCCGCCGCCCGCGGCTTCCGGATCTTGCGAACACGCGCCTACCTACCGCCCGACTTTGACCAAGCGGTCTTCGACCAACTCTGGACCAACTGGCCGGCCCCGGATCGCCAGGCGGCCCGGGACGCTGACCTGGCCACGCGGCGGCACCTGACCCTGGATCATTATGGATTGATGCCCGACCCCGATGCCAAGGATCCCACGACGGTCCCCGCCCTGGGACATGTGTCAGTCGCCGGAAACGGCTGGGTCATGAACTGCCTGACATGTCACGCCGGAAAGGTTGATGGACGTGTGATCCCCGGCCTACCCAACACCCACCTCGATTTGCAGACACTCATCGAAGACGTCCGCCGCACCAAACTCCGCTTGTTCAAAGCACCGGCGCACCTTGACCTCGTCTCGGCCACCCTTCCGCTTTCCACAAACCGGGGCACCACCAATTCAGTCGTCTTCGGAATCGTCCTCGGGACCTACCGGGACAAGCACATGACGGTTCACCTGGATCGTCGCCCCCCCAGGCTCATCCACCACGACATGGACGCACCACCACTGTGGAACGTCCGCCACAAATCCGCCTTGTACTGCGACGCTTTCGCCCCCAAGAATCCCCGCGTCCTGATGCAGTTCATGCTCCTGCCGACCAATGGCCCCGAGAAACTCAAATCCTGGGAGCCCGCATTCCGCGACATCCTGGCCTGGATCGAATCACTCCGGCCTCCCAAGTACACCGGCACGATTGACGAAACACTGGCCCGTTCGGGACGAGCACTTTTCCGCCAGCATTGCAGTTCATGCCACGGCACCTATGGAACAACTCGCCAATACCCACAACGGATCGTTCCGCTAGAAATCATTGGGACCGACCCCACACGGCTCAATGCACTGACAGCCGAACACCGGCAGTGGATGAAAGCCGGTTGGCTCAGTCGCTACGGCAAGGACCCGGTCGTTCTCGAACCCCAGGGGTATCTCGCACCCCCGCTGGACGGGATCTGGGCCACCGCCCCGTATTTCCACAACGGATCGACTCCCACCCTCTGGCACGTGCTGCACCCCGGCCAACGCCCTGTCGTCTGGACCCGCAAGAACGACTCGTTCGATCACAAACGGATTGGATTCGTTACGAAAGAATTCGATACCGTTCCCGTTTCGGTCACGACGGCCCGCCAACGGCGACGCTACTTCGACACGACGAAACAGGGCAAAAGTGCTGCGGGACACCTGTTCCCGGACAAACTGTCCGAGACGGAAAAACAAGCGGTGCTCGAATTCCTAAAAACCCTCTGAGCCACACACGACACGCCCATCTAGACGATCGCACGAACCCGCTGAATCACCGCATCACACAGGTCGCGGGCCACCACAGGATCAGGAGCCTCGGAAATCACACGGACAATCGGCTCGGTATTGCTTCCACGAACCTGGACCCAGCGGTCGTCCCAATCCAGCCGCAAACCGTCGCCTTCGGTCACAACCGCGTCGTCAAAGGCCGACCTCAGCGTTTCCACAGCGACAGGCACCCGCTCGGGTGGGCAGGGCACTTTTTTCTTCACGATCTCGTAGACCGGAAAACCATCGACCCAGTCCGCGAGGCCCTGTTCACGCCGAACCAGGCCATCCAACACCAGGGCCATCCCGACAAAGCTGTCGCGGATTCCACCCACGCGGGGATCAATCACCCCGCCATTGCCCTCGCCACCCAACACAGCCGACACCGCGTCCATCTTGGCAACAACATTCGCCTCACCAACGTGAGACCGATAAAACGAACTGCCTGGATGCCTCTCGACAATGTCCGCGGTCACGCGACTGCTGGACCCATTGACGACAATCGCTCCCGGCGTGTCGGACAGGACCCGATCGGCGGCCAACGCCATCGTCAATTCTTCACCAATATAGCGGCCGTTCCCGTCCACGATCGCCAGGCGATCGGCATCCGGATCCTGGGCAAACCCGACATCTGCTCCGTGATCGACCACCGCCCGGCACAGGCCCGTGAGATGCTCCTCGAGCGGCTCGGGAGCGTGAGCAAAATCACCGTCGGGAGTTCCCCCGAGTACGGTGACCTGGCAGCCCAGGGCGTTGAGCAATTCCGGGCCGAGAACCGCACCGGACCCATGATTGCAATCCAAAACCACTTTCAAACCACGGCCTCGAATCGCCGCCGTGTCGACAATCCCCAACACGGCATCGCGATGAACAGCCCCTGGTTCGGCAATCTCCTGCACATCTGCACACTCCCGGCTGACATCCACTCCATCCAGCAACTCCATCTCCGCAATCAATCTCGCGCCGGTCTCCGCATCGAACACGCGTCCGGCCGCATCGAAAGGTTTTAAGCCATTCCATTCAGCTGGATTGTGGCTTGCGGTGATCTGTAATCCCGCAGCAGCTCCCATGTGGCGAACCAGCAAGCCGCAGGTTGGTGTCGAGGCGACACCGGCGTCGTGGACCCGGCACCCCTCGGCGGCGAGGCCGGACAACACGGCGTGTCGCACCATCATTCCGCTACTTCGCCCATCGCGAGAAACAACCACGGGCCCGCCGCCAACCAGCCGTGCCAACGCCCGGGCAAACCTCGCGATGTATTCCGGCTCAAGCCCATCGCCCACGATCCCTCGCAGGCCCGAGATACTGAGTATCCGAGTTGGCATCTCGTCCTCGACACCCGGTCCACTGGCCCGGCTACCCCGCCTTGGCTGTCGCCGGCTGAGCTTTCACGGGAGCTTGGGCCGTCTTGGCCTTGAAGACGTCGACCTGCTTCTGAACGGCGTCCAATTGTGCCTTGGCAGCATCGTTGGCCTTCTTGGCCTGGATCACCTTGGCCTGCGCCGGCTTCATCGCAACGACCTGGTCGGCCACCCGTTTCTTTGCGGCGGTCAATGCCGTTTGCGATGCGCTTGCGGCCTTCTGCTTGGCCACCAGGACCGCCTGCGCCTTGTCGACCTCGGCCTTTCGCGTGACGACCAGCTTCTTGCCATCCTCCAACGCCTTGACCTTCTTGCCATGGACTCCGTTCAACCCGGTGGCGATCGCTGCCAACTCCTTGTCACCGGTGGCCTTGGCTGCGGCAGTGGCCTTGTCGAACGCATCTTTGAGCAAGGGAATCGCCTTGGTCAGCACCGCCACCGAGTTGGTGGCTGCAACGTGAGCCTTCTGGGAATCGGCAACCCCCTTGGTTGCCTTGGTCACCTCAACGACAGCCGCCTTGTAAACCTTGTCGGCCTCCGCAGCCGCGGTGTTCTTTTGGTCAAGAGCCTTCTGCAGCAGGCCAAGTTCTCCTGTAGCCTGTGCCAGGCCATCAGCCGCAGCGTTGAATTCACTGGCCTTGGCCCCGTAGACGTCGAGCACCTTGACGAACTCGATCTCATCCTTCCACCGCACAACCGACTTGTTGGCAGCCGCAAATTTTTCGCTGGCGGTTGCCGCGACTTTTTGCGTGGCGGCAAGCTTTTCGCCGGCCGGCTTCATGGCCTTCGTCAACGCTTCGGCCCGTTTCTTGGTCGCAACCAGTCCGGCCTTGGCCGCCTTGTCCTCTTTCTGGGCGGTGGCCAGGTCGGCCTTACTCTTGGTCAACGCCTTGGTCTTCACCTCGTTGGTCTTCCTGGCTGACAACAAAACCCCGTTTCGCTTGTCATAGACAGCCTTGAGATTGGTCGCCAATGCGGCCAATTCCTTGTCTCCGGAAGCCTTGGCGGCCGTCGCCTTCGCTTTGTCGGCAGTCTCTTTCAAAAGAGGCACGACCTTGGCCAGGGCAGCAACCGTCTTGGCGGCTGCAGCCTGTTCGGCGGTGTACGTTTTGATCTGCCCCGCGTAGGTCTTCATACTGGCCGCAAGAGTTTTCTCCTTGGCCTGCAGCGTGCTGATTGTCTTGTTGGCTGTATCAAGGTCCGCCTTGACCTTCTTGACGGCATCCTGGGCCACCTTCAACGCGGCTTGTTGTTTGTCGTTTTCGGCCTTGGTCGTGACGACGAGTTGATTGGCTGTGACAAGCCGCTGCTCGAGAGTCACCGGGTTGGACGACAATTCGCCGATGACCTTGCCGTCAGCGGCGTTGAAGACTCGAACCACTCCGGAATAGTCTCCGGCGATGACGCGTTTGGTCTCGTCACAGTACGTCACCTCGAGCCCGAGATCAGGCAGGGCGGGGAAGGCCCGAATCTGGCCACCATCCTGCTTGAACAACTTCGCCACCTTATCCCGTCCGATAGAAACCAGGTTCCCATCGTGACAGAACTCGACCATGAATGATCCACCACCATGAGCCCCCCATCTCTTGACCTGCCTGCCGTTCTCCATCTCCCACAAACGGACCGTGCCGTCCTGGCCGCAGGATGCGAGAATATTGGAGTCCGACCGCCAACTCAGGCCGGTGACAGCACCGCCATGGCCGCGCAGATCCTGGTAAATTCTCCCGGTCTCGGCTTCCCAGACAAACAGTCCACCGTTGCGGTCAGAACTCGCAACCAGGACGCCGTCCGGACTGAAAGACGTGCAGTAAATCCAATTGGTGTGTTTCTTGGGCACTTCCCACAACATCTCACCCGTCTTGGTTGAGAAAACGCGAAGAGCTTTTCCAGAACTTCCCAGGGCGATCATCGAGTGGTCCGAACTGATGTCGGCGCCCAGGACGGTGTCGAGTTCCTCGCCGACCTCCATCACTCGCTTCCCACTCTTCACGTCCCACACCACGACCTTCCCGTTGGCAGCACCGCGACCGCCACCGGCAAACAACAGGCTGCCATTGCGACTGAAGCCCAGGGTGTGTGCAATGCCCTCCGGATAGGCGAGGACCCCCACAAGCTCCAGCGACCGCGTGTCGTAGAGCAGCACCTGTTTCTGCCCCGACACTGCACACAACGGGGCCCAGGGACTCGTGGCCAAAGCGGTCACCGCCGTCGTGACTTTCGTCACCAACTCCGGACGCAGCCCGAGCCGGTCGGGGAACGCCGGGTTCTTTGGTCGTCCTGTCGAAGGCCCCTCGAGAGCCAGGTTGAACTTGGGCTTCTTGCGTACAAACTTGCTACCGGCGTTCTCCAGCACACCACCGTCAATCCACGCCTTGATGGTCGCCAACTCCTTCGCCGGAAGCTTGGGAGACTTCGGCGGCATGAACGGCTCGGATTCGTGGTTGACCAAGCTCCAGAGGTAGCTGTCTGAGGACGCCCCTGGTTCGACCACCTCGCCGCTGCCTCCACCGACCCGCAATTTGCCATAGGTCGTCAGGTCAAGATCGCCCTCTTTTCTGTTTGGCCCATGGCAACTGAAGCAGCGTGCCATCAGGATCGGCCGCACATGGTCCTCGTAGGTGACCTTGACGGGTTTCTTGTCGGGCGTCGGCTTCTTCTTGTCTGCCGCCGAAACGGGGGAAGCGACCAACAAGAGCAGGGCGATACTAAGCAGGCGAGTCATCACGAGAGCTCCAACAGCACGAACGAGTGCAATGTGGGGAAAGCAATGAGGCGGGACGTCGAGGAGCGAACCGAATGTCGGGTCCGGTAGAACTCCAGTCTAAACTAAATCGAGCGGACCTCCGTTGCCGGCCAGGGGGGCCGGTGACGAAAACCGGGAAAGATGATCGGGTCGCACCGTCTGAAGCGAACCTAGTGGTTGAACAGGAACTCTCGCGAGTTCAAAAGCGACCAAAACACATCCTCCAGGACACTCGTCTTGTCCTTCTCGGTATCGAGAATGGCCTTGATCGTCTGCTTCTCCTTGTCGGTCGGCAGTCGAGAGACACACCGAACATACAATTCGTTGATTATCTGATCAGGCGAGAGGCCCTTGTCGGCCAGTTTGCCAAGCACGTTGCCGCTCTTGATCTTGCTGTTGACCGTGTCGCCGTTGAGCAGGTGGAGGGCCTGTGACAGGTTGGGCTCCATCTTGACCTCACAAGCACACACGCTCTCGCGCTTGGCACGACCAAACGTCGTCAGGAAGTAGTTGCTGGTATTGCCGTTGGCGATCTGGACCGCGCGGGCTCCCAGCGGGAGGCCACCAAACTTGTTCTTGGTGTCGGTGACCTGGCTGATCGAATCAAAGAGCACCTCGGCACGCATTCGTCTCAGCGCCCCGTGCGAGAAGTTCGTACCATCTTTTTCGTTGGTCTTGTTCGTCTGGGTCGCCAACTGATAGGTGCGGGACACACAGATATCGCGAACCAGTTTCTTGAAATCGTACTTGTAGCCACTGAACTTCGTGGCCAGTTCCGCCAGCAGGGGCTCGTTGACAGGTGGGTTGCTGACGCGGACGTCATCCACCTCGTTGATAATCCCCTTGCCCATAAAGTGTGCCCAGACAATGTTGGCCAGGTTCCGTGCGAAGTACGGGTTCTTGTCCGAGGCCAACCAGTTGGCAACCATCACACGGCGATCCTTGCCGGCGGTGTCCGGAGCTTCTCCACCCAGGTACTTGGGCTTCATCACGCGACCACCAACCAGGTGTTTCACCTCTCCACTTCCACTGTTGAAGATGATGATTTCACGAGGATCCTCGCCTCGCTTGCGGCCAATCTGAGCGAAGAACGCCGCGAAACTGTAGTAGTCATCCATGGTCCATCGATCGAACGGATGGTTGTGGCACTGCGTGCACTGGATCCGCATCCCCATGAACACCTGGGCAACGTTTTCGGCGACCTTCAGCGTATTGGTCTCGTTCTGGTAGTAGTTGGTCGCCGCATTGGCGAACGTACCACCGTTGGCACCCAAAAGCTCCTGGCACATGACGTCGATCGGAACGTTATTGGCAATCCGCTCGTTGAGCCAGTTGTAGTACCGCAGCATTGGCTTGTAACTGACCTGCTGCGTGGTGCGAATCGTGAGCAGCTCGGCCCATTTCATCACCCACATCTCGACGAACTCCTTGCGGTTGAGAAGTTCATCCACCAGCTTCTCTCTTTTGGCCTGTCCGTTGAGCTTGGAGAACTCAACGCCAGTCTTGGCGAGCGAGAGTTGAATATCAGCTGCCTGGCGAGCCGACAGCGCATCCTCGGCTGCCTTGCTGGCATCCGTCGCAGCCTTCTCGGCCGCAGCGTGCGCGTCAGCTGCCTTTTTCACCGCAGCGGCGCCGGCCTTCTTGGCCGCTTCGTCCTTGGCAGCTGCGGCCACCTTTTGTGCGGCTTCCAGCGCGGCCTTCGCTGGCTCCACCGCCTTGGCCGCGGCATCGGCCGCAGTCTTCTTCGCGGCCTCGGCCTTGGTCGCCTCAACCTGCAACTTGGTTTTATCGGCCAGGAACGTCTCGGCAGCCGGCGTCTTCCTCATGAATCGCCAGTACTCATCGGACGTCGGCAGCACACCGATGATATCCAGGTAAGCACGACGCAGGAAAATCTCGTCGTTACAGACTTCCGAGGGGATAATCCTCAACTTCCGAAGTTTCTGGTGGATGAACGAATCGACGTAATTGACTTCGGGGGTCTTGGGATCATCGTATTTCAACCCCTTGGGCAACACGATGAACCGACTCCCGGTCGTATGAGTTTCAAATCGCGCCATCACGAAAGCTTCGCCTCGTGCATGCGCAGTCACCTCACCGGTCTGGTCAATTTCAGCAGACGTTGCGTTGCTGGTCATGAAAAAGGCCAGTGACGTCACGTCCCGGGTGGTCCCGTCGGCGTAATGGGCCAGCACGTTGAGTTGCTGGGTCACACCCTCGCCGTCGAGCACGGCTTCCTTGGGGAACAACTCCACCTTGGTCACCGCCGGCACTGCGCCCGGATCGTTGGGAGCACCGGCAACCAGCCAGCGGTCCAGCGTGCCATACAACTCACTGTCCTTGCCGAACCGTTTGCCACCGGTGTGCGGCACCTCTCCAACACTCTTTTCCATCAACAGGCTCGAGGACGGCACAGCCAGGTTGATTCGACGGCCTGGCAATTCGCGAGTCAAACGGTAGTGGTCACCAGCCGGATCAAAGCCGAACAACGACAACCGGAAACCGTCTTTTCCGCGGGCCGATCCGTGGCAACTGCCCGTGTTGCAGTTTGCCTTCATGAAGACCGGCATCACATCCAGGCGGAAGCTGATCGGACGATCATCGGCAGCCTTCTCCACTTCAATCGGGACCTTGATCGTCCTGCCACCGTACGAAACGCTCAGTTCACCTTTCCCGTCCGCCCTGGGTGTCAACAGGTGACCGGACAGCGTGGCAGCCTTGTCGTCGGCCAGGACGAACTTTGCCTCGCCCGTCACATCACGGGTCAACCCGTTGGCAAACGTGGCTTGTACGATCAGCGACTGCCGATCGCGTTTGGTGGTCAGTTTCACAGATCCGGGGTAGACGACCAGTGAACTCAGGGGCGAATCAGCTGCAGTGGCAGTCGTCGCCATACCCAGCAACAAAGCACAGGTGGTCAAAAGGTGCGGGAAACGCATAATCAGGAGTTCCTTGCGGGGAGTCGCGGGACTCGGGTGTCCGTTGTTTGAAAGTGTGTGAACCTGGTTGGCAAGCGGGTCTCTACTTGGACCCACCGGCTGCCGCCGCCTCACGCTTCTTCTTGGCTTTAAGCCTCAACTTCTGCAGCCGGGTCAACCGGACCACCTTCTTGGGCATTGGCTTGGGCGGGGCCTTTTTGGCGACCGCCTTGGGCTTCGGCTTGGGCGGCTCGTTCTTCTTCGGCGGCAGAGGCTTGTCAACCTGCAACTGGGTTCCGCCAACGTTGGAGTGCAAGATCGGCTCTCCGTCACGCATGATCGTAACGCGACAGAAGAGACTCTTGTGGGTTCCGGCCCGGGTGTTCTTGGTTGTCTTGACCGGGAAAACGATTTCCTTGGTGTCCTTGGTAATCATCTTGACCACCGTCGTCGCCTCGTTGGGCAACCCCAGCAGTTCGACTTTCGCCTGGCCGGGGAATTCCGAGGCGAGGTTCACCTTGCCCACGACCTCCGTCGCTTTCCCCTGTTCGGTGGCAGCCCGTTGCAGTGAAACGGTGACAAACTGCGACGCGACGTCGAGGGTGGCCAACTGGCTGGAAACCCACGCAGTTCCGCCCGCGTTGGCACTGCCCAGGGCGTAGACTTTCCAAGCCCCAATTCCGGCACCACCGTTGGCCGACAGGGGATAATTCACTTCGTTCTTGCCCTTGGGAATCGACACGCTACTGGCAGCGCCAATGCCCGGTGGGCGGAACGGGAACTGAATCGAAATCGCCTCATCCCATCCCTTCTTCTTCTCCGCCACGATCTTCAACTGCATCGACCCATTGCGAACGATCGGCACCTTGGGTTGAACAATCGAGAGCTTGAAAGGCACTTCATCCACCACGCACACCGGCACACGGTTGACGTCCACACTCCAGTAAACGCTCTGGCCCGGACCGCCCATCGTGAAAATGCCGTTGTTTCGATAACCACCCGAGATCGCCTGCTTGACATCGGAGTGGCGTCCGGTCAATTGGCTGAGAGTTCCGGCCACGGGTGCGTCGGCAGCGGCCTCAAAGACCACGGGCAACGTGCCTCGCCCGTTCTTGAGTGACTCGGCATGAATCGTGATCCCCTTGGGGAAGTCCTTGGGCTCGAGCACAAGGTCGCCACCGAAATTGCTGCGACCGAAATTGACCATCGTCGCAAATCGATTGCCCCGGGCCACCACGATCCACTGGCGGTATTGTCCGTAGCGGGAAAACCGCGGAATGCTGGTCGTCAACCGGGCCTTGGGCGGAGTCATCTCAACGCGATACACAAAGTCCTTGCCGCCACGCCCCAGGTGATCGGTGACACGCAGCATGTAATCTCCATCGGCGGGGATGGTGACCCGGAAGAAACTGTCCGGACCACGCGAGTCATCACTTCCCGCAATGCCTCCGCCATCAGCCTTGTAGAGGTTCATCACCGGGTCGAGTCCACTACGAAGCCGGCGTGCATAACACTCGATGTCAAACACCTGGCCTTTCTTCGCAGCAAACTTGAAGTAATCGATGTCACCCTTCTTCTCGATGATGCCATTGAACGCCTTGGGCAATTCCGCCGGGGTTGCCTTGGCAATCTCGTCGTTGGGCTCGACTTCAAGATTGTTCCCGTGCGGGAACAATCGGAACCGGTTGCCCGACGGGGCCACCTGGCCACCGGCACTCGGCTCGACCTCGAACAATTCCCGCTCCTCACCAGGCAGCTTGAACTTCTGCTTGAACGGCCCCGAGGCGTCGCCCAGGAAGGTCACTTCGACTTCTTGCCCGAGTTGACCACCCGCCGGATACACCGCGGTCGGCCGGGGGAACGTGCCCACGTGGAGACGATACCGACAATTGCCGTTGCCCCCGTAGGCGCTCTCACGGACCTCGATGATGTATCGTCCATCCGCAGGTGCCATCGCAGAAACCACCGCATCCTGAAAGACGAGCGGTGAATCATCAGCACTGGCCATCTCGAATCGCTTGGCATCCAGGATCGCGACATAGGGATCAAACAGCGTGGTCCCCAAACGCATCGCTTCCACCTCGGCTGCGATCCGCTGTCCCTTCTTGGCCTCAACCACGTAGTAATCCACGTCCTCGTTCTGAACAACGCCCGTGACGGTGATATTCAACGGCACTGGTTGCGGCGAATCAAAATCGCTGTTGGGTTCTTTCTCGGGGGTCGCAGCAAACGGACCGACAAAGAATGTCTTGTATTCACTGACACCGCTGGCCGTACGAACCTGCGCGACGTGCTGCCCCAACCGACAATTGGGCAACACCTTGACAGTGGCCTTGACCGATCCTGCCGCCGCTTCGAGCTTCGTCACTTCAAAACCGGGGCTGTAGAAGAAGATCTCCTTGGCGTCCTGCAACCGTCCGCCACTAAAGACCATCTGGTTCTCGACACCACGCTGCACCCCACGGGGGCTGATGCCTCCCAGTGAAGGCGAGGCAGCCTGGGCTGGCAAAGCCATCGCCAGGGCCAACAACAGAACACCAGTCATTCGTCGGTTGAGTCGTTGCATCTCGAGTCTCTCCGGTTCGGCGAAGCAGCTGCGATCCCTGCGTCCCTTGCAAGCGGGCCGCGTTGAACGAAACTCCATCCTAACGCCGCGGGGGGTATGGGTGTGGTAGGAAATTCAAAGAAAGCCACTGTGGGCATTTTTGGTAGGTGGGTAACAACACGGGCCACGCCCGCTACCGGACGTGGCCCGTGACTGTTGTCTCTCAGGCACGAGGCCAAGCCGGTCTCTAGGCGAGCAGTTCCTTGCGAACTTTCCCGCCATTGACGATTTCGATCGGACGGTCGCCAGGAGCCATCAGCTCCTTCTCGGCAACGATCCCCATGCAGTGATAGATCGTGCTCGCCCAGTCTTCGACGCCCAGGGCGTCTTCTTCGGGCTCACTCGCCGTCGCGTTGGACAGACCATAGATCGCCCCACGCTTGACGCCACCGCCAGCCATCGCTGTCGAAAAGACCTTGGGCCAGTGGTCACGTCCGGCATTGCCGTTGATTTTTGGCGTACGACCGAACTCTGTGGCCGTGCACACCAGGGTCGAATCGAGCAGGCCTCGTTCGTCCAGGTCGCGGATCAACCGGGCATACGCCTGGTCGAATGACGGCACCTGTCCCCTGATGCTGCCGTTGATATTTCCGTGCATGTCCCAGCCACCGTAGGTCAGGGTCACGTAGCGGACTCCCGCCTCGACCAAACGCCGAGCCATCAGCATCCGTTGGCCAGCCGAGTTGCGACCGTACTCGTCACGGAGTTTCGCAGGCTCTTTGGCGATATCGAATGCCTCGCGAGCTTTCTTGGAACTGACCAGTGAATAGGCCCGCTCGTAGAAAACATCAACCGCGTCCAGCGACTCGGCTTTTTCACGCGTGGCGAAGTAATCATTGACGGCACCCAGGATCGTACGACGGCGGTTGAACCGCTTGTCGTCGACACCACCGGGAAGTTTCAGGTCCTTGACCGTGAAACTGCCACTGGCCGGGTCAGAACCCANGCTGAACGGCGCGAAGGAACTGGGCAGATAGCCGGTGCCGGCATAGCGGTTCGGCTGGCTGGGAATGCACACGTAGGGCGGCAGGTTATTCCGGGGCCCGAACTCGTGTGACACCACGGTCCCNATACTGGGGAATTCCAGTGCCGGACTCGGNCGATAGCCNGTAAACATNTTGTGCGTGCCACGNNCGTGGGCCGCTTCGCCGTGTGTGTGGGAGTTCACAACGGTGATCTTGTCGGCGATCTGCGCCGTGTTTTTCATGGTCTCGTTGAGCCGACCGCCGGACACCTTCGTGGCGATCGATCCCATCGGACCCCGGTACTCCAGAGGTGCGTACGGCTTGGGATCCCAAGTCTCCTGGTGAGCCTGGCCACCCGGGAAGAAGATGAAGATCACCGACTTGGCGGTTCCCTCTTTGCTCTCAAAAAACTTCTGATCGGCCTTGGCCTGTTCCGCCCGGAACAGGTCGGCCATCGAAAGGCCCAAACCGCCGAGGTAACCGGCGTACAGAAAATCACGTCGCGATGCTTTCAATGCCATCAATTCATCTCCTTGAAGTACCCGGCGACACGCGTCATCCTGACGCGAACGCTATCTGGCTACTGTTTCTGTTTCGTCAGGCCTCTTATATATCTCACTCACTCGGCCAGCCACTCGTCCAACTTGGAACAATCTGGCTTCAACGACCGCCGTGGTCTGAAGTAACTTCTCCGTCACGACGCATCACCGAGCGCTTGCGCGTTCGAGCCATTCATACACCAACTTACGCCCCACCGTCAAGCGTCTTACCGGAAAATCTGCATCTGCCAGTATCAGGGGGCCGTCGTTTTGGTGACGGGTGAGTCGTCCAGTGACTTGACCGCCCCCAACGACTGCTTCAGTTGCAGAATTTCACGAACTGATTCGAACGGCAGCCCCTGGAGTTCTTCGAGCCACACCTTCTTGTCGGCCGCGTCCGCCCCCGGCAATTCCTGCTCAATCAGCGCACTGATCTGGCTGGCCGTAGCCACCGGAGCGGTCCTACGAATCGGTTCAGTCGACGCCGGTTCTCGAAACGGCTCCGGGGCACCACCTTGTTTCAATGCGCCCGGAAAAAACTGGCGATCCGGTCCGTCGTCACTCTTCGTGGTGACCCTGGATGCGGAATCGACGACGCCCTCCCGAGGCAACCCGGGAAGGGTTCCTCCCAGTGCAGGAGTTGTATCAAGATCCCAGACGTCCTTGTTCGCGAGCCATCCGGCCGGAACCCCGCCAATTCCTTCAGTCGGCTGCCGGACAGAACTCCAACGCCCCATCACGAATCCGACCACGCAAGCAGTCAACACGATTACCGACTGGAGCACCAGGCGCGCGGAGGTCATGTCAAAACCCTTGAAGAAACAACGTCAGCAGCGCGGAGACGATACCGGAGAGTCGACCATCGCCACAAGATCGGTTTCNCCAAGGGGCCCCTAGTCCCCATCTCCGGGCTTTCGCCTCATCTCCTTACGTCGCGATCGTTGCTTCTTGCTCTTCAACCGCCGTTCTTTCGATCCACGGGTTGGTCGCGTCGGTCGCCGTTTTCGAGGGGGAGTGGCAACCTGTCGGATCATCTCCGCGAGTTTCTCCAGGCAATCCGTTCGATTGGATTCCTGGTCACGCGTTCGCTGGCTGGTCACCAGGAACTCACCGTCACCGGTAATCCGGGTCCGGTACGCATCATGAATCCGTTGTTTCAAGCCCGGGTCGACACTCGGCGACGCNGCAACGTTCCATCTCAATCGCACCTTCGTACTGGTCTTGTTCACATTCTGTCCACCGGGCCCCGACGACCGCATGTATTCAAAGTCGAATTCCGACATCGGGATCGACACGCGATTGTTGACGACAAGATGATCGCCGGCAGGAACATTGGAACGATTCGGCGACATCAGCGTTGCCCTGGTGGACCTTCTCCGCGGCGCATTTTAGACTAACTCCACCGCTCCCAAACACCAGAATACCACAACGGGCCCCGTCGACGGCAATCCACCGATCGCTCGTCACGCTTCGGAGAAAACACGATGCAACTTCCACGCATGATCCGTCTTCAGCAGTCCTTCGAATCGCCACGCGTCGCCAGCGTCTCCGACGAAGTCAGCAACCAGCTCGCTGGCCTCGACCTGGGCCAGACCGTCCAGCCCGGACAGACCGTGGCCATCACGGCCGGAAGTCGTGGCATCGCCAACATCGCCGAGATCATCAAGGCAGCCTGTGACCACATCAAGACACTCGATGCTCACCCGATCATCATCCCCGCCATGGGATCACACGGCGGTGGCACGGCCGAGGGACAACGGGGAATCATCGAAAGCTACGGGATCACCGAGGAATTCACCGGCGCGGAAATCCGCGCCTCGATGGAAACGGTGATCGTCGATGAAACACCACAGGGCATCCCCGTCCACTTCGACAGGCACGCCTCGGAGGCCGATCACGTCATCGTCTGTGGCCGAATCAAGCCACACACGAATTTTGTCGGCGAGATTGAATCGGGCCTACACAAGATGATGCTGATTGGCCTGGGCAAGCACGAGGGTGCCAAGATCTATCACCGGGCTATCCAGGATTACAGTTGGATCGAGATCGTGACGGCCGTGGGCCAGAGCGTGCTGGAGAAGTGCAGCGTTGTCGCGGGACTGGCGATCGTTGAGAACTCTTTTGACGAAACGGCCATCATCCAAGCCGTCCGACCTGCCGACTTCCTCGATCATGAAAAACAACTCCTGGTCCAGGCCAAGCAGTGGATGCCGCGGCTCCCGTTTGACTCAGTCGACCTGTTGATCGTCGACGAAATTGGCAAGAACGTCAGTGGTTCGGGAATGGACACCAACGTGATCGGACGCAAGTACAATGACCACGCGGCCACCGACCAAGACGGCGTGAGAGTCCGCCGGATCTTTGTGCGTGGACTGACCAACGAAACGCATGGGAACGCCTGCGGCCTGGGAATGGCCGAGGTGACCAATCGACGCACGATCGCCGAGGTGGATCAATCGGCCACTGCAATCAATGCCCTGACTGGAGGCCACCCGTCGGCCGCGGGACTGCCGATCGCGTTCGAGACGGACCGGCAGTGCATCGAAGCGATCATCCCCACGATCGGGCTCACCGACCCTGAAAACGCCCGGGTCGTGCACATCACCAACACGATGCTGGTTGGAGAGACGCTCGTCAGCGAGGCATTCGCCGACGCGATCACAGCTCGCGACGACCTGGAAGTGCTCGCCGACATCGAGCCCATGCAGTTCGATGACGAGGACAACCTGATCCCTGTCGCCGCCGCCGGAGCGGCCGTCCACGCCTAGGAGCATCCCGGGGCATCCCCCCCGGACGTCACCGGGGCGACCGCGCCGTCAGGACACCAAAACCGGCCAATAGCGGCAGGGCGCCGAAAACAATCAGCGACACCGAGTAACTTCCGGTCCAATCCCAACTGAGAGCCAGGGGCAGTGGACCACACGCGGCAGCCACCACCGCGGCGGCCATCGCCACACCACGGATGGCCCCCTGGCTGGTCCTGCCATAATAGTTGATCCAGACAGCCGTTCCCGCTGTGCGAATGATTCCGCCCTGCAGCCCCATGAGCCCGGCGTACGCCAGGGCCCACAACGGATCCGGCATCCACAGCATCAGCCCGATCGCGACCGAGAGAAACAACATCGAGGCGGCCAGCAAAAATCGTTCGAACCCCATGTCGGTCAAGAAACCGGCCAGCACGCCGCTGCCGGTACCCACCAACGCCTGCATCCCGAGCAGGAGCAAGGCGTCCTCGCGGGCAACGTCATGGGTCGCCAGCAGCGAGACCTGGTGAAAAATCAACCCGGTCCCAACCATGGATGTCGTACACCACACCGCCAGCAACTTCCAAAAGCTGCTCAGGCGAATCGCCTGGCCCACCGTCAGATCAAGTTCCGGAGAATCCGCCAGGCTGGATGACAACGTGGGTTCCGACTGTCCGGGCACCTGGCTGTCTTCCCACCGCCCATCGGACAACAAGCCAAGTGGCTCGGGGCGGTCTCGCACCAGCAACAGCGCCGGCAGCACCAGGCCGACCCAGACGATTGCCGCCAGGCCCCACCACGCCATCCTCCAACCGTATTCGTCAATCAACCAGTCATTCAGTTGTGGGATGGTCATCACCGAGGCCGCCCCTCCGAGACCAACCACCCCCATGGCCAATCCCCGACGATTCTGGAACCATTCGCCGACCAGCCATGTCGAGGCCAGAGTGACGGCGCCCTGGCCGATGCTGCGAATCAACGTGAAGCCAACCGAGAGCCCCACGAGCGTGCCGATCGAGGACATCCACAAGCAGGCCAGCCCGAGCAACAGGCCGAGAGTCGGCAACAGGATCCTCGCCCCGACCTTGTCCAGCAACAGCCCGATGCCCGGCAGCAACGCCCCTCCCACCAGTCCCGCGATCAGGTACGCGATCGAATAATCGGTGCGGAGCAACCCCAGGTCGTTCAACATGGGGTCAATAAACGCGGCGACCGAAAACGACTGGCCGGGAGCCGAAAGGAACATGCCCAGCGTACTGATCGCCAGCATGATCCACGCCGGGTGCAGAAATCGACGAGGCGGAACCAGCTTCTGCGGTTCCGGGCCGGAGTCGTCAACAGCGGAATCGGGTGCAGACACGGAGGGTCAGTGAACGGGGCAGGGCGGGCAATTGTGGCGGGAGGATGCCCGTTCTAGGGGCGTGTCGTGACGACGTAAAGACCAGTCTCCCCTCAGGGCAACTGTCCTCCCAGCCACCGAGACGCGTTCTCGAGCACCTTCAAGGGCGTTGGCTCGAAATACACACCGTATGTTTCGTGGCCGGGACGGAAATAGAAGACCTTGCCCTTGCCGATATTCCAGACCATTCCACTCCGGAACCTCTCTCCAGCCTCCCACCGCTCCTCGAAGACCACCACGTCCGGCGCGGGCACGTGGAACGGCTCGTCGTACATCTCGGTGTGAGCCACCGTCCAGACCTTGGGCACGCCGCGGGCAATCGGATGAGATGGAACCCGGGTTGTGATCGTCGACGGCTTCCCGTCGGGACGGTAAGCCGGAAAACAGCAATTGGGAAGCCTCAGGTTCACCTCGTACCGACCGTCCTTGTTTCGAAAAAACGTGGCCGCGGGTGTCAGGGCGGAACTCCGCTTGGGGGCCCGGTACAACGGCGGAACTGGCGACAGCAGTTTGATCTTCGCCTGGCTACGGAACTTTTCCGGCACCTGTGCCAACGCATCGTCTCGCGACCTGGCATTCATCGCCTCGACAAATGGCGTGGACCAGTGTGCCGAATGCAGTGCGATCAGAGACAGCTTCCCGGAGCGGATCCGTCGGACGATCCGTTGCCCCGCATCGGGCTTGATCAGTCCCTGCCGGACATGCCCCCACCAGATCAGCACGTCACAACTCTCAAGCACCTTGTCAGAGATCCCCTGCCCGGCGTCATCCAGGGCGACCGAACGCACGGTGAGTCCGGGGCGAGCAGAAAGAGCCCTGGCGATCTGGTTGCCCAGGAATTCCGGGTAAGCCTGCTTTTGCCGTGGTTGACGTTCGTCCCAGACCACGACCCGGACGGGACCGGCCGCCTGCGACTGGCGAGCCCCGACGACGGTCACCATCACTCCCCACACCACCAGTGCCACCAATGCAAACAAACGGTTCATCAAGTTGCCTCGCTGGTTCGAGTTCGTTTGGGTGGCGCCGCGGAAACACCTTCCAGCCCACCGCTGACCCGCACCACTTCACCGGTCATCCAGCCGGCAGCCGGGCTGGCCAGCCACGCAACCATCCTGGCAATGTCCTCGGGCTCCCCCCACCGTCCCAACGGCACGGCCCCGCGAACCCGTTCCACCATCTCCTCCTCGCTGATCCCGAGGCTCTCGCTCCGCTGCCGCATCACCGACCGATTGAACTCGGTGTAGACCGGACCGGGACAGACAGCATTGACCCGCACACCATAGGCGGCCAACTCCAGGGCCATCGTGCGAGTCAGCGTAATCACTCCCGCCTTGGCCACGTTGTAAGCCCCGGCCAGTGCTGCCGGGTTCTGGCCGTTGATGGACGAGATATTGACAATTGCGCCGGACTCCTGTTGCTCCATGATCGCGGCCGCCGCCCGACCACAGTAAAACGACCCGGTCAACGTGGCTGCCAGCACCCGATCCCACTCCGCGTCAGGCAGGTCCGAAATCCTGTCCAGACGCTGTCCCACCCCGGCATTGTTGACCAGGATGTCGAATCGCCCCTCCTGCTCCACAACGGCCGAAAACACTCGTTCCACCGCCTTGCTGTCAGTGACATCCAACTCGACCGACCGGGCCTCCAGCCCCTGGGCCACCAGATCGGCGGCGGCGGCCTCCGCCTTCGCAAGTTGCACATCGGCCAAAACCACCCGTCCGCCTCCAGTGGCCAATTCCGTGGCCATCGCCAGGCCAAGCCCCTGGGCGGCACCGGTCACCACGGCAACCTGCCCACTGAGATCCACGGGGGTGGGGGTCTGTCGGGGTGTCATTGATGGCCAATCAGTCAAACCGGAAGTGGTGAGCGAAGAAAAAACAGCATATCGCCAGGGGACACACTCGGCCAACCGACGGCCGATCAACTTGCGTCACCGGTTGCGTTGCCGGACAATCCCAAGCCCACACGCAAACCCCTCAAAGAGGACATCACCATGATTCGTCACCTGCTTGTCGCCTCGGTCGCCGTGGTCGCCGCCCTGGCAGCCCCCACTCCCGATCCCGTCTCTCCCGACCCCAACGGCAAGAACCCGATCGCCGCGGCCGATGAAGTGTTCATCGCAGACATGACCTGGATGGAAGTCCGCGACGCCATGCGATCCGGAACCGACACGGTCATCATTTCCACCGGGGGAATCGAGCAAAACGGCCCCTACCTCGTCGCCAACAAGCACGGTGTCGTCCTGCAGGCGATGACCGAGTCGATCGCCCGGGAGTTGGGCAACGCGCTGGTCGCCCCGATCGTCGATTTCGTCCCCGAGGGTGACATCAAACCACCCACGGTCCACATGAAGTATCCCAGCACGGTGAGTGTGCGAGAAGAAACCTACAGGGCCCTGCTGACAGACATTGTCGCCAGCTACAAGACGCACGGCTTTCGACACATCGTGCTGATCGGCGACAGTGGCGGGAACCAGGACGGCCTGAAGGCTGTCGCGGCGGCCCAGGACGAATCGGCCAAGAACGGCCCGCGGGTGAGTTTCATCCCCGAATACTACAATTACGGTGAGGTCGGCGAGTTCCTGAAAGCCAACGGCGTCAACCAGGTCCCCGAGGGACTTCACGACGACTTCGGAATCACGGCCATCATGTCGACGGTCGACCCGGACAGCATTCGCGCCAAGCAACGACGCAAGGCCGGCAATTTCACCATCAATGGCATCGACCTCTCCCCACTGAAGACAACCCAGAAATGGGGACGGGCGATCATCAAGTTCCGCACCGACGTCACAGTCGCCGCCATTCGAAAAGCCCGCAAGTGACCCGGCACTCTTTCCACCGAGAAGATCGCACACCATGAGAATTCCTTTTTCACTGGGCACGCTTCTGCTGGCCTGCCTGGCCTTAAACGTGTCGGCCGCCGAACCGACCATCCACATCCGCACGCCAGTCACCCCGCCCACCTGGGCGCTGCTGGAACGCCAACTGCTAGACACCAACGCCGCCGCCTGCCGCAGGTTCTTTTCCCGATATTTTGACGAACGGGGATTCCTGTTGTGCGTGGAACGCTGGGGGGGCGACGACGGACCTGATGACGCCCCTGAGAACGTCGGCGGCTGGGCCCAGTTGCACGCGCTCGGCGCAGCCGACGACATCCTGACCCTGTATCGCAAGGCCTGGGAGGGCCATCTCAGGCAATACACCCTGGCCAAAACGGTCGAGGTCCCCTTTGCCCGTGACGGGATGTATTACAAGGAATTCCCCGTGATGTTCGACTGGCAACACAACGGGGAAGGGTTGCGATTGTTCAACCTCCAGGGACTCAGCGACTACCAGAACATCCGCTACGGTCACCGTGTCCGTCGTTACGCGGGTTTCTATATGAACGAAGACCCCGGCGCGCCCAACTACGACCCCAGGCACAAGATCATCCGCAGCATGATCAACGGCAGCCGCGGGCCCTTGATGCGAAAGGCCACCGGCTTGGACTGGGCCGGCGACCCGATCGATATCGAAAACCGGTTCGACCTGGGCCACGGCGAGCGGAACTACGCCGAAATGGTCGCCCACTTCAAGGACTACAACGATGTGGTCGGCGACCACCCCCTGAACCTGATCGCCACCACCTTGCCACTGAACGCCTACATGCTGACCGGGAACAAGAAGTACCGATCCTGGCTGATCGATTATGTCGACGCCTGGGTCGACCGGATGAAACGCAACGGCGACATCATCCCCTCCAACATCGGCCTGGATGGCACCATTGGCGGCGAAACCGATGGCAAGTGGTATGGCGGCACCTACGGCTGGGGTTTCACCGTGATCGTCCCACAGACCGGCGACCTGGCTCACCGAAATCGCCAGCACTGGGGTTTCGTGGGAATGATGAATGCATATTTCTTGACCGGTGACGACAAGTACCTCGACGCCTGGCGGAAACAAACGATCCGGGTCAACGCTCAAAAGAAGATGATTGATGGAAAGCCAATGTGGCCACGGATGTTCGGCGATGACGGCTGGTACAACTGGGGCCCACAGCCCTACAGCTACAACCAGTTGGAAATCTATTACCTGTCAATGAAACCCAAGGACCGCCAGTTCCTCGAGAACGATGCCTGGCTGAAATTCCTCGACGGAAACAATGACAGCTACCCCGAACAGGCTCTGCGGCGGGACCTGGCCGAGGTCCGTCGCCGGTCGACAGCCATGAACAGCGACACGACCACACCCGACACGCGATTGGCCGACGACCCGGCCAAGTACAACCCCGCCCAGGTCACCGCGTTGCGACAACTGATGGTGGCCGGGCTGGACCCCGGACGCCGCGCCTCGGTCTGGCACACACGACTGAGATACTTCGACCCGACCAGGCGGCGAGCCGGAATCCCCGACGACTGCGCGGCACTGGTCGACCGGATGACCGACGACACCACGCGTGTCCGGTTGGTCAACACCAATCAACTGGAAGCCCGCGAGATGATCGTCCAGGCCGGGGCCTACGCCGAGCACACGATCCGAGTGGCAAAAGTGGGCAAAACCACTGTCACACCCAAGGGGCCCACGTTGCGAGTCACGCTCGCCCCCGGCGCGGGCAGCACCCTGACACTCACCGTCGACCGGCACTCGCGGCAGCCCACCATGCGGTTCCCTTGGGACCGCGACTGATCACCACCCCACGACTCACTGTCCCCGGAGAACCCGAGACATGAAAAGACGAGACTTCCTGGTCACGGCCGGAACGGCGACCGCCGCCCTGGGTGGATGCAACGCATCGACAGCCCCCTCGACAGGAGAAACCCCCTCTCCGGCCGGCAGCCCCATCGCCACACCGGCGACCCCGCCAGAGGTCAAACTCTACGTCGGCACACAACGCGGCCCCACCGCGTCCAAGATGTTGCAGTTCGTCAAGCGACACGGCGTTGACCACATCTGCGGCTTTCCTCCCGCACCCCCATACCCCGAGCGTGGATTCTGGACGGTCGAGGAACTGGAAAAAACTCGTGAGACCTGCGAGGCCCACGGCATCACGCTCGACATGGTCGCCCTTCCGTTCCTGGCCTCCAGCCATATCGACCGGGAAAAACGTGGCGGAATCATGCTGGGCAAGAGCCCCGAGCGCGATCGCGACATCGACGACATTCACAAGATGACCGAGGCCTGTGCCAAGGCGGGCATCCCGGCGTGGAAATACAACATGAGCCTGTTGGGAGTCCTGCGAACCGAGCGGACCCAGGGACGAGGAGGCTCCAGCTACAGCACATGGAAACTCGACCAGGCCAAGGCCGACCCCGAACTGACCCGGGCCGGCCGGGTCACAGAGGACATGGCGCTGGAACGGATGCAGTATTTCATCGAACGGGTGATCCCCGTCTGTGAAGAACACAAGATCCGCGCAGCCTGTCACCTCCACGACCCGGGAACACCTCCCGGTGGATTCCAGGGCATCGAACGACTGCTGGGAAACTTCGAGGGGGTCAAGAAGTTCATCGCCCTCTCGGACAGCCCGTATCACGGCCTCAANCTCTGCCTGGGCTCGATGATGGAGAACCTCGAGAACCCCAACGAGGAGATCCACGAGGTGATCCGTTATTTCGGCAACAAGAAACGGATCTTCAACATCCACTTCCGCAACATGATCGGGAAACGAGGCGATTTCCAGGAGGTCTACCTGGACAACGGAGACATCGACATGCTCCAGGTGATGCGAACCCTTGTCGAAGTGGGTTACGAGTACATGGTGATGCCCGACCACGTGCCCCGGCACTCCGACGACCCGGGCGGCCTGCAGGCATTTGCACATTCCTACGGCTTCATCCAGGCGTTGATCAGTGCCGTGAAGACTTACGGGTAAAGGACACCAATCCCAATGCGATCTCACACACTCAATCGGGTGGGGCGACTGCTTCCCCTGCTGGTGGCCGCTGTCGCCTGGGCGCCAGGAGCACTCCACGGCGCCGACCCAAAGGCCAGCCCCACACTCGTCTCAGTCAAGAGGATCTGGGACAAGGCCCCGCACTGCGCTTTCACCGACTTGCTGCGATGGAAGAAGACGTGGCTGTGCTGCTTCCGTGAAGCCACCGGCCACGGCGGAGACAACGGAACGGTCCGGGTCATCACGTCCCCCGACGGCGTCAACTGGAACTCGTTGGCAGTCCTGAAACAGCCGGGCATTGATCTCCGAGACCCCAAGCTCTCGATCCATCCTGACGGCCGACTGATGCTGCTGATGGGTGGCATCGTCAATCTCAACGGCAAGTACCACACCCGATCCCCGCGAGTGGCTTTCTCACACGACGGGCACACCTGGTCACCGCCGGCGACGGTCCTGGCCGAGGACCACTGGCTGTGGCGGGTCACCTGGCACAAGAGGACCGGCTGGGCCGTCTCGAAGCTCAACGAGGGCCGCAAGCCACGCCGTGGGTTCCTCTACAAGACACGTGATGGCATCAAGTACGAGTACGTGACCGAAATGGAAACCCAGGGAATCAGCGAAACCACGTTGAGGTTCCTGCCCGATGACACNATGGTCGCCCTGATCCGGCCCCGCTGGATAGGCCTCAGCAAGCCCCCCTACCGCAAGTGGAGCTACACCAACATCGGGCAGCCCATCGGTGGCCCCAACTTCCTGATCACGCCCCAGGGGACGATGTGGGCCGCCGGTCGCAAATACGGGCAGGCCGCCAAAACATCGCTGGCCACCATGACCGGCACCACCTTCCAGCACGTGCTGGAATTGCCCAGCGGCGGCGACACCAGCTACCCCGGCATGGTCCTGCACGACGGGCTGCTCTGGATGAGCTACTACTCGTCACACGAGGGCGGCAAAACGAGCATTTTCCTGGCCAAGATCAAGCTCTAGCNGGCCTACTGGTTGGCGAAGCCCCAGTCGGTCGCCTCGTACCCGAAGGCCAACTCGGGAGTCTCGAATCTCCGGCCGTTCTCGGCCACGCTGTGCATCACCCGGTCCAGCACGCCGGTGGTCATCAGCGTTCGCTCGACCGGAAACGCTGGTTGCCCGGTGTGGAACATCTCTTCGATGGCCCGCAACAGGTGCTCGAAGTNGCCGAAAGGTTTCCCCTCCTCCAGGCGAAACCAGACGGCAANCGGCTCCTTCCGCCCCTTCAGTTTCGCAGCNAAGCAAAACTGGTTGTTGAACCCGTTGGCCATCACGACCGAGGATTTCAGCCCGTCACGATGCTCCATCAGGTAGGCCGTGGCCTTTTTCTCAGCCGCCGGGCCGATCGCCTCCTTCGTGCGGAACTTTGCAGGCAGTGACCCCAGGGCCGCCTCGAGCAACTCCTGGGACCAGCGACCGGCCTTCCTCGCCTTGACCAGCGCATCGCCACTGACAGCCTGAACGGCGCCAACCCCCGTCTCGCCTCCCTTGCGGCGTTCGATCATGCACTGCAACGTCTCGAGCGTGTGGAACCCGTAAGCCTCCAGGCCGCCGTACCCCACGGCCATTGCCTCCTCGATCTCCACACCACGCTCGAGCGTCAGGGCAGGGNACCGCCAGCAAGTCGGAAGCGACGAACCGGCCATGAACGGAATCTTCAACTTCCTGGCCGTGTTGACCATGTGCAACCCGTCAGAAAACTTCCAGGACAGATGCTTGTCGGAAAAAATCGGCACGATCCGGCCCGACTTCTGCATCGCCGCCACGATGGCGTCAAAGAACCGTCGACGNGGATACATGTGCTGGCGAGTCTTCGGGGTGTGCGGGTAATTGCCGTGCTCACCAATCGAGAGCACCCCCTCGATCCGATCCTCACCCCGCGGTTGAAGAATCGCCTGCTCGATCGTCTTGGCTATCGGAAAGCCATGTTTCCGCGAGAGGCCACGACTGAGGTCCCGTTCGGGAACCTGGTCGGTGAACATCGAGACCAGCTTCAGGTCGGGTCCGGATTTTCCGTCCTGACGCCACCCCTCCAGCACCTTCCCGACAATCACGTCCGCATGAGAATTCGTACGATACTCGGTCACCACCGCGGCGATCGGCAGTTTTCGTCGAGCCGCCGCAACAGCANCCCCGCCACCAACCGCGGTGATTCCCGCCGCGGCCATCCCTGCAACGAATTCCCTACGCGTGATCATTCGAGTCATGTCGCCCTCNTGGTTTCTTCTGAAAGGTCGATCAGTGCTGTCCATTGGACCTGGCCTCACCATTGGACCGTCGTCGCTGCAACTCTTCCAGTTCAGCCTCCAGTTCCTTGCGTTTCTCACGAATCTGCCGCAGTTCATCGCGAGCATCTCTCGAACCAATTCGAACCGACGCGAGATCTGCAACTCCCAGCAACAGCAACCAGACNCCCACTCCGATCACCACGATCCAGTAAACCGTGGCCACCACCAGCCCCTGGCTCCAGATCAATGCGTCGCCGACCCCGAGCATGACGCCCAGCACCGCGATCATTCCCGACATCTGCAACCGTCGCCTGTATCGCAAAAACAACCGGGACCTGTCCTCTCGGGTCAACCCGGCCTCGTCTTGCTGACGCGCCCACGCCCGGCGATGGGACCGGATCATCAACAGCCCCACGGCCACCAACACGGCCCCAAAGATGGCAGTGGCCACCCAGTGGTTCTCTTCCAGTCCGATCGCCCAGTCTCCTTTAGTTTGTCACGACCCGGCGGCTGGAACACTCTTCAGCCACTCGAGCACCACCCGTCCGACGGCCGCAAGGCTCGACCCCGAACAGGCACGCACATTGTCACGGGTCGTGTGCCAGTGGGGGTAATCGAAATCAATCAGGTCACACGTGGGTATTTTGGCAATCCGATTCAGGGGCACATGATCGTCCTCGATGTCATGATGCGGCCGGGGACGATCTTTGAACTGGCTGATCTTCAACCGTCTCGCCGTCTTCCAGAGTCCGTCAACGACCCGCGGAGCGTAATGGAGGCTCTTCTTCTCGACATAGATCTGAAGGTCCCGGTCGCCGACCATGTCCAGCAGCACGCCCGAGATGTACTTGTGGGCGGGAGGTTTGTCCCGGTACTGAGTGGCAAAGTGTGTCGAGCCATGAAAGAACTGCCCCAGCGTCTGATTGCCACGTTGGAAGAGGTACTCCTCGGCGTCGAAAAACACAAAATCCACCCCCACCGACAGTTCCGACGTCTGGATGTGATGGGCCAATTCCATCAACAGGGCCACGCCACTGCCGCCATCGTTGGCCCCGATGAAACGGCCCCGGGGATTGACTCGATCCCGATCGGGAAACGGGCGGGTGTCGTAATGGCAACACAGCAGGATCCGACGCAGGCGTTTCGGGTGCCAACTGACAACCATGTTGGTCATTCGCACGGCTTTGCCGTTGCGAGGATCGGGACGGTCGAACGACTGCCGCGTCACCCGAGCACCAAACCGGGAAAAGTGCGACGCCAGCAATCTCTGTTGCGCCTGCATTCCACGGGACCCGCTCGGACGAGGCCCCAGCCGACAAATCGCCTGAAGATAACGGTAGGCTCGAACCGCATCGGGACCATCGGCGGCCGTTTCACCAGCCGGGGAGAGCGGGGCGGCGGCCCACAACACGCCCAAACACCCCATCCAGCATGTCAACTTGGCGCGGTGCTGCACGAACCGGTCATCCCTTTTGGCCGACAAGAACCCCGAACTTCGACTACGCGGCCGGCTTCTTCACGGCCGGCTTCTTCACACTCGCCTGCAAACGTTCCACCATCGCCTGGTTCTCCCGGGCAATTGCCGCGGGCAATTTCTCACCGAAACTGGCCAGGTACTCGGATCGCTCGTTGGCCTCGTCCAACCACTCCTGTGGATTCACTTCCAGCAATGCNTGCGCGGCTTCCGGGGCGATCCCCAGTTCATCAAAGCCGACCGCCTCGGGCGTCGGCAGCCAGCCTATCGGGCTGTCCACCGCATCGCCGCCACCGCCAACCCGTTCAACAATCCACGCCAGGACACGCATGTTCTCGCCGAAACCGGGCCAAAGCCAGTTGCCCTCCCCGTCCTGGCGGAACCAGTTCACATGAAAGACGCCGGGCATCTTGTCGCCGCCCCGTTCACCAACCTCCAGCCAGTGCTGCCAGTAGTCGGCCATGTGGTAACCGCAGAAGGGAAGCATCGCCATCGGGTCGTGACGAAGTTCTCCCAGGCCACCAACCGCCGCGGCCGTCTTCTCGCTTGTCATCGTCGCGCCGATGTATGTGCCGTGCTGCCACGAACGTGCCTGGTAGACCAGGGGCGAGGTCGACGTGCGACGCCCGCCAAAGATGATTGCCGAAATCGGGACCCCCTCGGGAGACTCCCAGTCCGGTGAAATGCAGGGACACTGGCTGGCAGGGGCAGTGAACCGGCTGTTGGGGTGAGCGGCTGGGACACCGGATGCCGGCGTCCACGGATTCCCCTTCCAGTCTGTCGCCTCGGCCGGCGGATCACTCAAGCCCTCCCACCAGATGGTATTGTCCGGCAGCAACGCAACATTGGTAAACAGCGTGTTCGCCCGGCAACTGGCCAACGCATTGGGATTCGTTTCATCGCTCGTCCCCGGAGCGACACCAAAAAATCCGTATTCGGGATTGATCGCGTAGAGTCGGCCATCCTCACCAAACTTCAGCCAGGCGATATCGTCACCGATCGTCTCCACCGACCAGCCCGCTTCGGCAAAGGCCTCGGGCGGTACGAGCATGGCGAGATTGGTCTTCCCACACGCCGACGGGAATGCCGCCGCCACGTAGGACTTGTTGCCCTGGGGATCGGTCAGCCCCAGGATCAACATGTGCTCGGCCATCCACCCCTCGCGACGGGCCAGCACACTGGCCAATCGCAATGCGAAGCATTTCTTTCCCAACAACGCGTTGCCGCCGTAGTTGGAACTGAAACTCATAATCAGATTTTCTTCCGGAAAGTGGCAGATGTAGCGTTTTTCGGGATCCAGGTTGCCCGTGCTGTGCAGCCCCTTGACGAACGTTCCATCTTCTCCCAGTTCGTCAATGGCCACCTGCCCCATACGGGTCATGATCCGCATGTTGGCCACCACGTAGGGACTGTCGGTGATCTCGACGCCGACCTTCGACATCGGACTGCCCGGAGGCCCCATCAGGTACGGAATCACGTACATCGTCCGACCAGCCATGCATCCGTCAAACAACGGGTCGACCAGAGCGTGCATCTCCGAGGGCGCCATCCAGTTGTTCGTCGGCCCCGCTTCATCCTCGGTCGCCGCACAGATGAACGTCCGGTCTTCAACCCGGGCCACGTCATTGACGTCGCTGCGTGCATAGAACGAACCGGGATGCTTCTCCTCATCCAGGGCCACCAGCGTGCCGGCCTCGACCATCATCTCGTTCAGGCGGCTTATCTCTTCGTCCGTTCCATCACACCAGTGAATCTCATCGGGAGTCGTTTGAGCAGCGACCCGCTCAACCCATTGCTGCAAACCGACGTTGTTTATTCTTGAAGACATCTTTCGCCCAGGTATCAAAGACCTTGCTGAACCTGACAGGCTGCGCACGCACCCATCGGGGCGGTTTGTAGTTCTTTGACCACATGGCGCGAAGACGATTTCGACCATTCGGGGCACGAAAATGGCGCAGCCAGACAGTCGACGCCTGGACGCAACCAGCCCCTCTATCGGAAGGACCGATCGTGGCGCCCCAATCGACACACAAGCCTCGGGACGACAGGGATTCTAAGGCTTGGTAGCCGGCTTGGTAGCCGGCTTGGTAGCCGGCTTGGTGGCCGGCTTGGTGGCCGGCTTGGCTGCCGGCTTGGCCTTCACTCGTCGTGAAACCAGGCACTCGACCGGCTGAAACACGTGCTGGCCAGACAAAGATGTGCCCACATAGTCCCGGCCTCGGAGAATGATCGGCCAGGAAGTTGCCTCCAGTTGCCGGCGCATCGCGTCGAGTTCGAAACTCTGTCCAGCGACGGAGTACTGCAGGTCATAGAGCTTGCCATCTTGCTGAGGCACAACGATCAAGCCGTGACGAAGATGGTCCAGCCCAAGCCACCCCAGCGTGATCCCGTGATGGCTTTCATTCTGAAACGCGATCGCCGCCAGCGAACGAAATGAATTGGTCACATCATCGGCCAGCAATGCATCGGCCCCCCGAATATTGGCACTCGATTCGGCGGTCAATGTCCCGGTCACCCGGATGTCGACGGTGTGTTCAGGTCCGTCCCCCTCAACATTGCCATCGGCCAGGGGCTTGTCGTCCCAGCGGACAGCAACCAACTGGGCCTGGTCCAGGTCCAGGTCGACCGACATGGCATCCAGGACCACCGTCTGGCGTGGCTTGGCCTTCCCCAGCGTCGCGTCCAGTTCCAGGTCCACGCTGATCGCCAGTTCGTGCCGCGGCTCGCCGTCGGCATCGGTTCCATCAACGTACAGCAGCAGCGCGGCTGGCTTGGTGTCACCTGCGGAGGGCTCCCAGCGGATGTATTGGCTGGCAGCAATCTTCCCATCACGCGAATCGAACAATCGGCGATCGGTCTCCTTGAGATTCGGCTGCTTCCGAATTGCTGCGATCAGTCCTTCCGGAAAACCATCCTTGTACAGCCAACGACGTGACACAGTCACCAACACGGTCTTGTCAACGGTCTCGACATCCAGCCTGTAGTACCGGCTCCGAGAGAGAAGGACCTCTCCATGAGCGATGTTCGGATTGGGAATCGGCACCGTCACTTTCATGGGCTCGGGAGGCAACCCCTCGACAGCCGGGCCGTCGGGCGACGCCGGAGATGGAGTGTCATTGGCCGAGGCGGCCGCAGGTGCGGGTTCACCGCCACCCGGGCCACCGGTGGGGCTGGAGGGGTCCTTGCCAGCCTCACCACAACCAGACACGAGCAGGGCCAGCACCAGCAAGAGATTTCCGAGACTGGCTCGCATCGATTTCCGCACCTGGCTGTCCATCGTCATGCTCCGAATGGTTTCGATTGATGTTCGATGGATTGTATCATCGCCACACGACATGCCAACAACGCAGGGGCCGGTTGCCAACTGGACTTCCCCCGAACAACCACTCAAACTGGTCCACCCTGTTCTTCAACTTTCCCGGGAACTCGAAACATGGTGGAACGAATCAAGGATCGCCTGGACCGCGGCGAAACGGTCATGACGATCGGAGTGGGCCGCATCCTGCATCACAACATCCTGCAGGTGCTAGGACTCAGTGGAGCTTTCCAATCCGTTTGGTTTGACGCCGAACACGTCGGATTCACGATCGAGAGCCTGGAGATCAACGCACTGGCCGCACGCAGCGAGGGGCTGGACAATTTTGTCCGGATCGCGCCGACGGACTACGCCACGGTGACACGGGCACTGGAGGCTGGCGGTGGCGGCATCATGGCCGCGCAGGTCTTCACGGCTGCCCAGGCCGAGGAAATCGTGCAATGGTGCAAGTTCCATCCTCGCGGCAACCGGGGTTTGAACACGGGAGGATACGACGCGGGTTTCGGTTCATTGAAGCCGGCGGAATTCACCGAAAAGGCCAACCGCGAGACTTTCGTGGCGATCCAGATCGAAACCGCGCAGTCCGTCGAGGAAGTGGACCAGATCGCGGCGATCGAGGGCGTGGACCTGCTGTTCATCGGCCCCAGCGACCTGAGCCAGAGCCTGGGCGTGACCGGAGATTTCTTCCACGAGAAGTGTATCGATGCGATCGACCGGGTCTCAGCGGCGTGCCAGAAACACGGCAAGCACATTGGTGCGGTGGTGGTCAGCCCCGAACATGCCGGGATGATGTACGAGAAGGGTGTGCGACTGATCAGCCCCACCAGCGATGTCAAACTCCTGCACACCGGTATCGCCGCCATGCAGGAACAGTTTGCCGAGTTCTACGGCTAAACCGGATCCCGTTTCAACGGGCCTTGGCACCAGCCGCTTTTCCAAGGGCCGCCAGCCCGTCATGGGACACCACGCACCGAAAACCGGTGTGGTACAGCCCCGAACCCTGCTCGCCCTTCATCCGGGCGGTCACGCGGTAACCGGTGCAGTAGGTGTCGCTGCACATGAAGCTTCCGCCTCGCTGTATCCGTTTGAGAATGTCCGGCTCATCGGGATCCCGACTCTCCTCGGGCCCGGGAGGATTCCGACGGGGGCTCTCGCTGTAGTAGTCCGCCGTGTAGTTGTCCTGGCACCACTCCCAGACATTCCCTGACATGTCAAACAATCCGTACTTGTTCTCTTTGAACCGACCAACCGGAGCCGAAGTCAGGAACCCGTCCTCGTTGGTGTTCTTGACCGGAAATGCCCCTTGCCAGATGTTCATCATCCATCTGCCCTCGGGCTTTCGTTCGTTTCCCCAGGGGTACGTCATGCCTTCCAGCCCGCCACGCGCCGCGAACTCCCACTCGGCCTCGGTCGGCAATCTCTTGCCCGCCCAATCGCAGTACGCAGTCACATCGTGCCACGACACGTGCACGACCGGGTGGTCCATCCGTGTCTCGATCGAACTGTCCGGCCCCTCCGGGTGTCGCCAGTTTGCCCCGGGAACGTACTCCCACCAGCTGTAGGCCCCCAGGCTCGGATCGATCTCGCTGGCCTTCAACCCCTTCTTCATGCAGATCGATCCCGGCCGATTCAACTCCGGCAGAATCTTGTCCTGGGTCCGCTTGGACCCCTCGCGAACAGAACTGAAATCGGGCTTCTTCTCAGCCGCCGTCACGTAACCGGTCGCCCTGACAAACCGTTCGAATTCCCGGTTTGTCACCTCGTGAGTGTCCATGAAGAAACCATCCAGCTCGACCGCATGCGGTGGAAATTCATCGGGTTTCCCCTGGGGGTCGCGGGTGCCCATCTCGAACTGGCCCCCCGGAATCCAGACCATCCCTGCCGGAGCATCGGCGGGAGCCTCGGTAACAACCGGCGGCAGTTTTTCATCGGTCTGCCCGATCGAACGAGTCGGGGAGGGCGAGGACGCACCCGTCCCACATCCGGGCATCACCAGTAGCACGATCACGCAAAAGGCACATCGGTTCATAACGCAATCGAGTCTAGCAGCCCCCGGATTGTCGTGACAATCTGCGAGACCACTCCGGTGCGGACCGCAAAACCTCGCCACCGGCCAACACGCACCGACGTCTTTTGCAGCAAACGCTTTACCGGGGAGCATTTCGTCGGCCTGACCACTTCTGGTATGGTGTCGGCCAACCAGAAGACGTGCCCACCCGAGACCGCGAGAAAAAGATGTCCGACAATTCGAAACGTACAGCCAGCCCACTGCTGCTGATGGTGACAACTGCACTGATCGGGCTGTGCACCGACGCTGCCGTGGCCCGCGACTCCAACAGCCTCATGGACATCTCGCAGGATGGCCGACTGCTGGCCTGTTCCAACCGTGACAGCGGCACCGTCACCATCGTCGATCTCGCCACGCTGAAGAAACTTCGCGAAACCCGCGTTGGCGTCCACCCCGAGGGAGTCGCATTCCTGGGCAAGACACACAACATCGCGGTGGCCGTCTACAACGATGACCAGGTGACGTTGCTCAATGCCGACTCCGGAAAAGTGATCCAACGTGTCGAGGTTTTCGACGAACCCTACGGCGTCGTCTCCAACGCGGACGGATCCAGGGTCTACGTCACCCTGGAATACCCTGGCCGTGTTGTCGAAATCAGCAACTCCGGAAAGATCCTCCGGCAATTCTCCGCCGGAAAATTTCCCCGGGGGCTGGCCCTGTCACCCGATGGGCACACCCTCTACACGGCCGAGTACTACTCGGCCCGAGTCAACGCGATCAACGTCACCAGCGGCAAGATCGTGGACACGTGGAAGGGGGCCAGCACCGACAACCTCTGCCGACAAATCGTGCTGCACCCGACCCGCCCCAAGGCCTACATCCCCCACATCCGTTCGAGGATCGCGGCCGCACAGGGTGAAGGGTCCATTTTCCCATACGTGGGAGTCGTGGACACCAAGTCCGGTGAGGGCCGTCGACGCAAGCGGATTCCGATGGATTCGTTTCTCGGAAACCTCGTCACGGCCAACCCGTGGGAGATTGACGTCTCGGCCGACGGCAAACGGTTTTTCGTCGTCTTCTCCGGAACCGACGACATGTTTCTCTGCGACACCGTCGACGACGATTACACCGAAATCAAACTCGGCCGTCGCATCACCCTGGGACACAACCCACGGGCCGTACGTGTGTCGCCGGATGGATCCCGCTTCTTTGTCTACAACGCCCTGGACTTCAACGTCGTTGCCTACGACGCCAACTCGGCAAAACCACTCGCCACGATCAGCGTCACCGACAACCCGCTCTCCAGGGAACTGCATCGCGGCAAGATCCTGTTCTACACGGCCTTGCAACCCATGGTTGGTCGCCGGTGGATCAGCTGTTCCAGTTGCCACCCCGATGGGGACCCCGACGGCCGCACGTGGCAGAACCCGGAGGGCCTGCGAGCAACCCCGCCGCTGTTCGGCCTGGCCTGGACACACCCACTGCACTGGTCTGCCGATCGCGACGAATCACAGGACTTTGAACACACAATTCGTGGACCGCTGATGCAGGGCAGGGGACTGGTCCGTGGCGGTATCAACCAGTCGCTGGAAAAGCCCAACAAGGGACTCTCGGCCGACCTGGATGCATTGGCGGCCTACACCAATTCACACAAGTTCACGCTCAGCCCCTACGCCCGCAAGGGACTCTCGACCGCGGCCCAGCGAGGCCGATCGTTGTTCCGCTCGGAGAAGATCGGATGTGCCAAGTGCCACTCGGGACCGTTCTTCACCGACTCCCAACCACGTCCCAAGCCGCTGCGTCACGACGTCGGCTCGGGCACGGCTGACCCCAGCGAAAAGATGGGGCCTGCCTACGACACACCAATGCTCCTCGGCCTGTACCGCTCGGCTCCCTACCTTCACCATGGCAAAGCCGCGACACTCACCGATGTCCTCACCACCTTCAACAAGAACGACCGACACGGCACCACCAGCCATCTCGACAAACAGCAGGTGGCCGACCTTGTCGAGTTCCTCAAGGCACTGCCCTACCAGGACCCGGCCGCGGCCGCTCAAAAAGCCGGCCTCACAAAAGTTGCCCGCTAATCCCTCTCCGACAGTCCAGCCAGAGTTTCGCATGCCCCATCCCGCCTCAACCTCCCGACACCTGCTCGCCACCGCACTATTGTTCGTGGCCCCCATCCTCATCGCCGGCTGCAATGGCGCAACCGAACCGACAACTGCCAGCCCTTCGGCTCCCCCCGCCACCACCACCGACGACAAGCAACCTGCCGCATCGGTATCGGTGGAAATCAAGAGCTGGAAGGACGTCCAGGCACTGATCGCAGCTCAAAAGGGAAAAGTGGTCGTGGTGGACCTGTGGTCGACAAGTTGCGTGCCCTGCATGCGAGAATTCCCCAACCTGGTCGCGCTGCACAACAAGTACCCTGCCGAGAAAATCACGTGCATCTCGGTCTCGTGCGATTACGAAGGTCTCGAGGAGGAACCACCGGAATCCAAAAAACCGGCGGTGATCAAGTTCCTCGAATCGACCAAGGCCACGTGCACCAACCTGTTGCTGTCTGACGCCGACGTGGACGTCTACGAATCGATCAAGCTGGCGTCGATCCCCGCAGTTTATGTCTACGACACCCAGGGCAAGATGGCCAAACGCTTCGACAACGACGCCGGTGACTACGGTGACGAGGGTTTCACTTATGAAGACCACATCATCCCGTTGATCGAGAAGTTGATGGCCGGAGACACTCCCTCGCCCGAGTCCGACCCGAAATAGAACAGGTCGGACACCACTCCGATCACCGCAACGCCATGGATGGAACGGCTCCCGACACCCGCTGGTGGACCAGCCCCAGGCGACTGGTCCGCCGGCTGCTGTCCCTCGACGATTCACCACATGCCATCGCGTTGGGCACTGCGATCGGCATGTTTGTCGGCATGACACCGACCGTGGGCATCCAGATGATCCTGATCGTGACGATTGCTGCGGTGACCCGCCCGCTGTTCCACTTCAACCGGGTCGCCGGCCTGATCACCGTCTACATCTCCAACCCCATCACCATCATGCCACTCTACGCTGCCTTCTACTACACCGGCACGCTGGTGGTCGAAGCGCCGATGACACCCGCTGAGTTTCAGGAACAATTCGAACTGGCGCTGGACCGCAGTTGGCTCGACCCGCTCCGATTCATTTTCCAGGAAGTCGCCTGGCCGATGATCGCCGGCTCCCTGCTGATCGCCATTGCCACATCCGCACCAACCTACCCGATCGTCAGGCGTCTGGTCGTGGCCAGACGACGCCTGGCGAGTGACGACGAACCGACCGACGCCACAGCCGACACTCCGGTCCCAACCACTCCCACGCCCGCACAACCATCTCCGGACTCGCGACCATGACCGCCGGATCACTGGATTGCCTGTGCGCCGGAATCGTTGTCGCCGATCACGTCTGTGCACCAATCCCCGAATTGCCCGGACCGGGCATGTTGGCCGAGACGCCGGCACTGCATCTCTCGATCGGCGGATGCGCGGCCAACTGTGCCGTCAACATGACCCGCCTCGGACTGTCGGCCGCCGTCGCNGGCACGATCGGCAACGACACACTCGGCCGCTTCCTCTGCGAGGNCCTCGCCGAAGCCGGAGTCGACTGTTCGATCCTGGACACGCGTGATGACCTCGCCACCAGCGCCACACAGGTGATCAATGTCCAGGGGCAGGACCGCCGCTTCATCCATGCCCCCGGCGCCAACTCTCACTTCACCACAGAACGAATCACCGATGACGTACTGCGNNGGACCCGCATCCTCTACATGGGTGGNTACTGCCTGACACCAGAACCAACCGCNGATCGCATCGCCGACCTGTTCACCCGGGCCCGGAACNTGGGCGTGACCACCGTNCTCGATGTCGTCATNCCCGCCCCGGGAGANTACTCAGATCGCCTCGACACAGTCCTTCCGGTGACCGACTACTTTGTGCCCAACGACGACGAGGCCCGGTTGCTCTGCGGTCTCGCGAACCCGATCGAACAGGCNCGGCTGTTCAGGGATGCTGGCGCCCGTCATGTCGTCATCACCTGCGGTTCTCGCGGATCGGTACTGCTTGGTCCCGAGGGCGGCCTCAAGGCCCACGCCCACGAGGTGCCCCTGGTCGATGGAACCGGTGGCGGTGACGCGTTCGCTTCCGGCTTCATTCTCGCATTGCTCGACAACGCCTCGCCCGCCGACTGCCTTCGGCTCGGCAGCGCCGCCGGTGCCTGTTGCGTCCAGGCCACCGGAGCCACCACCGGCATGCCCGATGCCACCAGCCTCAGGCAGTTGGCCGCCGACACGGCCCTCNCAATCGAATCTCTCTAGCCAGCCGCGGCCGCAACCGGCCAGCACACCCGGCACGCTCAAGACCTGCCTGGCAATGCACCGATGGACACCTGGCTCAGCCGACCTCCGGCTCCAGGCCAAAGATCTCCACCTCCACGCCGCGACTGAACGCCGCGTGCACCGGTGGACCAACGACCTCTATTCCCGCCGCTCGCACCAGCGACTCATTGCAACGCAAAACCCTCGCNGCACGAACAGGGTAGGGCGAGTGATGGACCCGGCCGGAATAGAGCGTCGACGAGTCGCCCGTNGGATCCCGGGTGTACAACACGTATCGTTCGATCAAGAAATGTTCGAGCGATCCCGGCAACGCGTGCCCGGACTCATCAAGTCCGGCAAGAGAATCTGCACCGTCGAACCGGATGTCCAGGTCGACGCCCGGTCCAGGACACCCCGGCCCACTCACCCCGGAACCACCGGCAGAGTTGTCGGTTCGCGCGCTCCAGTACACCATCCCCTCGCCACTCTCACCACCGCACCGCTCAACTCGCATAGTCGCGTGATGATAATTCAACCGCCATCTCCAACGGGCGACAAAAACGGCGAACCGGTTGGCGGCGTCGAGGCTAAAAAACCAAACACCGGGCACCCCCCGGTAATGCACGTAGGTCCGCACGTTCGTCTCGTTGAACGCCGACACGCCCGGGACAGCGGGAAACCACCAGGGGCGGACACCCGCCATCCGGAAAGGCACCAACCCGATCCAAGCCGAACCGTCAAACGTGTCCACTTCAAGACCGTTGGGCAGAAGCGTGGCGACCTGGTCGGCCGACACCCTCCAGTGCACGAAGCCCAGGTCGTACCAACGCTGGTAACCAACCGGGTTCCGATTCGGACGCCGTGTTGGCGTCACACGATCCAGTTCACCCATGACAGGCCGACTCACAACCTGCGNGGAATCCACTTCGGCTGCTCNGCACCACGNGGNAGNGGNGCCGGCTGCTCGAGAATTGGCAGAGGCACCTCTACCGGCTGCGTTGGCGGTCCCGGTTCCAGTCCACCGTTGTCGCCAACGGGGATCGTCTGGAGCGGAGGAGGCACCTGGCCAGTCACCGGCTGCTCGGCCGCCCCCCCCATCGGAACAACCGGAGGCTTGGCCGGTACGGCCTTGTCACTCGGAGTTGCGGGAATTGNCGGAGGCAGNGGCGGTGGCGGAGGAGTGGCNGTCGTNTNGGCTGGNNCGGCTGGNTCGGCTGGNTCGGCCGGAGGTGCCCCAACAGCCGCCGGACCATGCTGGACGCCACAATGAGGGCAACCGGGCTGCTCGACGACCGGTGATGGCGTGGTGTGGACGCCTCCACAGGACGAGCACGTTGGCCCCTGGTGATGATGCGGCTCGCTGCATCCGCCGGAAACGCCATGAGGGTGAGAACACCCCGAGTGGGCGACCGGGGCACCGCACCCACCGCAACTTGTCCCGTGCTCATGCCCGGAGGGTGCTCCACACCCTCCGCAATCCCCCTCCCAGTAGTCGTTGTCATAGACCAAACCACAGTCACCGTCATAACAAGCCGATTTGTGGCACGAGCAACCGGCAATTCCAGCCAGGACTGAAACGGCCACGACCATCACACTCGAACGAATCAGTTTTTTCGCCATCAACGCACTCTCTCCGATTGTCTTCGGCTGCATGGTTCACACGCAGCGTCCACCGGGCGACACGGGTTCCACACAACTGATATCGGGGTTCCGATTGGGCAAACTTTACCGGTTCTGCAATTTGCGACGGATGACCTGCCAGGGGTTTGCCATCTTTTTCGGTCTTCGTCGCAGACAATCAGTGGCCATGGCGTAGCCTTCCTGTAGGCCGATTTCGGCCCCTATTCGGAGGAAAACGGCAATGGCACGAAAAGACGCACTCCTGCGGCTCCATCAAAGACTTATTGAAAAGCGAGATTCGTTGCGGAAGAAATCCGGCAACGACGACCGCAACTGGCAAAACAGCCCGCAAACCGGCGGTGACATCGGTGACGCAGCCAACCACGGAGCATCCCGTGAACTCAACACCCAACTCGCTGCGTTGGAAAACCGCGAGTTGCGCCAGGTCGAGTTGGCGCTGCAATTGATCCGCGAGGGCCGTTATGGGAAATGCGAGAATTGCAGCCACTCGATTCCGATCGAACGGCTCCGCGCCGTCCCCACCACCATCCTCTGTGTCAGTTGCCAGAGTGAACTGGAACTGACGGGAACCCTGGCGGTTGACGGCGAGGTCGACTGGGGACACGCGTTGGATTTCGAAGGACGGATGAATCCCACCGAGGTGAGTCTTCGAGACATCGAAACCGACTGACACTCTCCCCTCTCCAGCACCGCACACCACTCCGGCGAACACGCCAATGCCCGGCCAACGGCCATTTCAACCGAACTTCCGATGGCTTCTGCCTGCACTCGGGCTGTTGACCCTGGCGATTGCCGGTCTCTACCCCATTCTGGCTGCACGCCGAGAACATCCCCCCGCGTCCCAAAATGACCTGGCGGTACTTGAAGCTGCCGGCCGTCAACTGGCAAGCGTTTCATCCCGACTGATGCCCAGTGTCGTCAAGATCCGATGCCGACGACCAGATGCCCGCAATGGCACCGTCGAGGAAACTGGTTCAGGGGTAATCACCCGACACCAGGCCAGCGGCCGTCTGATCGTGGTCACCAATGCACATGTGATTGCCAAAGGCGAGACAGCCGACCTGAGGGTCCACTTGCACGACGGCCGAACCCTGGTTCCTCGCCGAGCCTGGTCGGATGCCGCCAGTGATGTCGCGGCATTGGAAATCTCTGCGGCAAGGCTTCAGCCGGCCGATTGGGGCGACAGCGACTCGTTGCAGATCGGCAGTTTCGTACTGGCCGCGGGCAGCCCCTTCGACCTCAGCCACTCCATCTCGCTGGGAATCATCAGTGCCAAGGGACGACGATCCCTGAAACTCGGCGCCGGTGATGTCATCAACCAGGATTTCCTGCAGACCGACGCCGCCATCAACCCCGGAAACAGCGGCGGCCCCCTGGTCGACACTCGCGGTCGTGTCGTCGGAATCAACACCGCCATCGCAACAACCAACGGGGGTGGATCGGGCGTCGCCTTCAGTATCCCCAGCCGCATGGCCCAGAGGATCGTCAACGACCTATTGCAACACGGCCGAGTGCGCCGCGGCTACCTCGGGGTTGTACTCGACTCTGACTTCACGCCCGAGGAAGCCAGGCAACTGAGGCTCACTCGAAACCGCGGCGCCCGCGTCATCAACGTGTCCCCCAACACGCCGGCCGCGCGAGCCCGTCTGCAGGCCAACGACGTCGTGACACAATTCCACGCAACGCCCGTGATGGACTTCGATCACCTGATCCACCTCGTGAGTCTCGAACCAATTGGCACCACCGTCACGCTGGGCGTGTGGAGGGCCGGCCGCCACATCGAGGTCCGAGTTTCGCTGACCGACCGCGCGGTGATCGGGAAGAATTGACCCGCAACTCGTCAACCGGCCAGCGGACCGCCCAGCAACCGCGACGTGTAATCGATCACACCCTGCACATCAATTTCGGTGCACACGTCAACATTGGCCAGCGACCGTGACTCACCACGGCGATCCATCA
>PBOU01000026.1 GCA_002724415.1 Planctomycetaceae bacterium | reverse complement strand
ATCGGGGGGGCAATCCCGGGGGAACAAGGAGGTTCCCGATGTTGTGTTGTGGTCGGTTGTGTCACGGTGGGAGTCGTTGGGGAGGCCTGGCGGGATCCACGGTGCTTGTGGTCGGGTTGTTTGTTTCGAGTGGAGCGATGCCGGTGGTGGCCGCTCGCTGCCAAACGGCCAATTTCCTGGTCACAGCGTCGACTCGTTCTATGGCCTCTCGGGTCGCGGAGGCCGCTGAAGCCCATCGACGAGAATTGGCAGTTCGCTGGTTGGGGCGCGAAATGCCCCGGTGGTCGGCACCGTGCCGGATCCTGGTTCGCCCCGATCATGCTCGGGCCTCGGGGGCCACGACTTTCAGTTTCCGTCGCGGACAGGTCTTTGATTGGCAGATGACGCTACAGGGGCCTGACGAGGAAGTGCTGGAGTCGATTCTTCCACACGAGTTGACTCACACCGTCCTGGCCTGTCGATTTCGCAGGCCGGTTTCCCGCTGGGCAGATGAAGGGGCGGCGGTCCTGGCCGAGTCGTTGGTGGAACGTCAGCGTCAACAGCGGGCCTTGCTGAGATTGTTTGAGGCGGGTCGGTGGATTCCGTTGAGGACTTTACTGAGCCTGTCGGAGTATCCGTCTGATCGTGGTGCGATGCTGGCACTTTATGCCGAGGGGGTGTCCCTGGTGTCCTACCTTGTCCAGCGGATGGGGCGAATTCGCTTTCTGGCATTTTTGGAGGATGCGGGCCGTCGTGATTGGGATGCGGCGGTGTGGTCGCATTGCGGGGGGGTGTCGATCGAGGAACTGGAGCGGGCCTGGATGGCCTGGGCAGTGCGATCGCCCCAGGTGCTGGTGTCCGGGTGGCGGGGGCGACCTGTCGGCAAGGGATCTGCAGAAACCATCATCCGGGCGCAATCTCCCCGGCCCACCGTGGGTGCGCACGTGGTTTCACCGGGCCAGGAGAATCGGCTTGGTGGGAAATGGAGGGCACCTGATCCAAGAGCCATGATCCGCCCGCACCGCGCTCGTCTTGTACGACGATTGCCTGCTGCATTCTCGCGGGTAGAATGACGTCAGTGCCGGTCCGCGGGGCCTTCTGGTGAATCGTGTGGCTGGTTGTGGCGTGTGGTTTCGTTGTGGAGCGACGTTGGATGCCCGACACAGTGTTCCTGGCGTTTTTGCTTTTGGCGATCAGTGTCTTCCTGTTTGCCGCGGAGTTCTTCATCCCCTCAGGTGGCCTGGTGACGGTGTTGGCCATCAGCAGCCTGGCGGCATCAATCCTTTTTGCCGCGCAGTCATGGTGGAGTGATTCGCCGGGATACTTCTGGTCGTTTGTTGCTGCAGCCGTCGTGTTGGTTCCACTCTCGATCCTGGGCGCGATACAGATCCTGCCGTACACCGCCTGGGGCCGTCGCATGACACTCGAACCACCTCCGGGTGAAGGCCTGGAGGGTTTCCAGGCGGAGACGGACTTTCTGGAGTCCCAGGTGGGGCGGACCGGAGTCACGGTGACAGTGCTCAATCCCGGTGGCATGGTCGAGATTGACGGAGAACGGTTGCACTGCGAAGGAGACGGGATGATGCTGGAGTGCGGTTCCGCTGTCGAGGTTGTCTCGGTCAACGGGAATCGTCTCCGTGTTCGACCGGTCGAGAAACCCCGGAATTCGACGGGATCCGGTTCCAGCGACCCGCCCCTTGACTTTGCGGATTTCGAGGGGTAAACAGCAGCCTGAGATCCCGGTCGTTTCGGAGTTGAACGGGGTGCATTCGATTCGTTTCCGAACGACTTGACTTCTTGATGGAGTGAGCTCTTGGAAAGCCCATTGGCAATTGTCGCCGTCGTTGTGAGTGCGATTGTCGTACTCGTGGTTTTTGCGATCGTGCTGCGGTACTTCGGCATGTACATCCAGTGCGTGACGACGGGAGCAAAAATTGGCCTGTTGAACCTGATCGTGATGAGCCTGCGGAAGGTCAATCCGAGCGTGATTGTCCGGAGTAAGATCATGGCCACGCAGGCGAAGTTGAACCAGTTCTATAGCATCTCAACTCGAGATCTCGAGGCGCACTACCTGGCCGGAGGAAATGTGCCCAATGTGATCCGGGCGCTGGTGGCATCGACCCGCGCGCACCTGAACCTGGATTTCGATACCGCCCGGGCAATCGACCTGGCTGGACGTGACGTGCTGGACGCGGTCCGCACGAGTGTGTACCCGAAGGTGATCGATTGTCCCGATCCGTCCAAGACGTCCGGGACCCTGGACGCGGTTGCCGGTGACGGTGTGCAGTTGAAAGCTCGCGCCCGTGTGACCGTGCGGACCAATATCACCCAACTGATCGGTGGTGCCACCGAGGAGACGGTGATCGCCCGGGTGGGCCAGGGCATCGTCCAGGCGATCGGCTCAACCGCCTCGTACAAGGCGGTTCTCGAGAATCCGGACTCGATTTCCCAGACGGTGTTGGGCCAGGGGCTGGAAGCCCAGACCGCTTTTGAAATCGTGTCCATTGATATTGCCGACGTGGACGTGGGAGAGAATATCGGAGCGCGTTTGCAGGCCGACCAGGCCGAAGCAGACATGCGAGTGGCCCAGGCGAAAGCCGAGGAACACCGGGCGTCGGCCGCAGCTCGAGAACAGGAGATGATTGCCAAGGTCCAGGAGAGCCGGGCCAAGGTCGTTTTGGCTGAAGCCGGTGTGCCCAAGGCGATCGCCGAGGCGTTCGAAAAACGCAAGCTCGGGCTGATGGACTATTACGAGTTGAAGAACGTGCAAGCCGATACTGACATGCGACAGACGATTGCAGGGGGACCGGGCAGCAACAACTAGCCGGCCCTCTTTCCCAGGCGTTCCTCCTCAACACAATCCTCCACTCACGGAGACCGTTCATGCGGTTGTTGGCCGCCGACTTTGGTGACGTGCTGCCACTGATCGTGGGTGTGATTGCGCTGATCAGTTGGGCTGTCAACAAGGTCAAGGAACGTGCCGGCGGTGGCGGGGTGCCCCAGGTGGGGGTGGCCGCCGGTGACGAGGGTGGCCGTGTGCAGGCCGAGATCGACCGGTTTTTGAACGAGGTGCGAGGAGGTGGCCAGCCGCGTGGAGAAACCGCTCCGTCGGCCGAATCCCGGGACCGTGATCGGGGAGCAGGTTCCCCGGCGAAGAAACTGGAAACGGCCAAGAGTCCAGAGCGGTTGTCGGACCGTCATGTCATCGGGGACCGACATATTGATACGAACGTCAACGAGCACGTCGTCGAACACTTGCCCAAGGCGAGGTTGGCCGAAATCGTCAACCGGGACCTGGAAGGGAATGTGGCTGGGAGGACGGCGTTGGATCGTGGACTGCCTGATGAACCGAGCGGGCAGGCAGGAAATCCCATCCGGCCGGATCTGCAAGATGTGATGACGGCTGACAATCTGAAGGAGTTGTTGAGCCAGCCGGGCGGGATGCGGCAGGCGGTATTGGTCCAGGAAATCCTGTCGCGTCCAAAGGGGCGTCGTGGCCGACGCGGAATCTGAATCGCTGCGGCGTGTTCTGTTGCTGGCCGGCGACTGTGAAGTCCGCGGCAGCATGGCGACGACGTTGCGGCTGGCCGAATGTCTTCCCAACCATGGCTACGATTCGCTGGTGGTGTGCAGCAGTGCCCGTCGCCTTTCGGCCGAGGTCCGCCGCAAGTTGACCATCCTGGAATTCCCAGGTCTCACGACCCGTGTGTTCGGTCGGCTGGTGCGACGGTTGGTGTCACGAGAATTCGCCGTGTCGCCACCGGATGTGGTGCATGCCCAGACATTGCGGTTGGCACCGTTGGGGAGTTGGCTGGCCGCCGCCTGGGAACGGCCACTTGTCGTCAGCGCGCACGAGGTGCTGCGTGGTCGAAAGCGACTGGTGATTCCCCGGTCAGTTCACAAGATCCTGGCGGTCAGCGAGGCGGTTCGTGAAGCACTGGTCGAACGCCAGGCGTCGATCGCCGACCGGGTGGTCGTGGTTCCCGCTGGAGTCGATCCGCCCGAGGTGGCCCGGCTGGTTGGCGTGCTTGAACCGGACCACGTTCCGTGCATTGGAACGGCGGGTCCACTGGAATCGGTCAAGGGACTTCCCTATTTCCTGGGGGCCGCGCAAAAGGTGTTGGCTGCCGGGCGTGATGTCGAGTTTCTGGTGGCGGGGACGGGGCCGGAGGAGGCCAACCTGAGACGGCTGGCCGGAGACTTGGGAATCCGATCCCGGGTGACGTTCCTGCCCAATCTTCCTGATTTTTCTGATGCCCTCGCGGCGTTGGATGCGTTTTGTCTGCCATCGCTGCAGCAGGGCCTGGGCACGATCATGCTGGAAGCGATGTCACTGGGCCGTCCGGTGATTGCCTCGGCTGTGGGAGGGGTCTATAGTGTCGTCCGCGACGGTGAGACGGGATTGGTGGTGCCACCCCAGGACAGCGGTGCACTGGCTCGCCGGATCCTGAGCCTGCTGGATGATCCCGTCGGTGCCAGGACGATCGGAGAGGCCGGTCGGCAGGAGGTGATGGCCCGTTTCGGGACAGGAGCCATGATTGACCGGACGGTGGCGGTCTACAACGACGTGGTCGAGCCGTTTGACATGCGAGCGGCAACCGGCAAGAAAATCCAGGAGGACGAGTTGGGATGAGGGCGGAAATCGTCGCGATCGGCAGTGAGTTGACCAGTGGAGCCAAGCTCGACACCAACAGCCAGTGGTTGAGCCTGCAACTGGCCGAACTGGGGATTCCGGTCGCTTACCACACGACGATGGCTGATTCCCTGGAGGCGATGACCGAGGTCTTCCAGATAGCCTCGGGACGCTGTGATCTCGTGTTGATCACCGGAGGGCTTGGCCCCACGCTCGACGACATCACCCGTCAGGCGATGGCGGCATTGGCTGAAGTGGAACTGGTTCTGGACGAAGCCAGCCTGGCTCATATCACCGAGTTGTTTTCTCGCCGACGTCGCCCGATGCCCGATCGCAATCGGATCCAGGCCATGCTGCCCGCGGGAAGTCGAGCGATTTCCAATCCCCGGGGGACCGCGCCGGGAATCTGGATGGACCGGGATCGAGGTGAACAGGGAGTATGCCAGTTGGTGGCAATGCCCGGCGTGCCCAGCGAAATGAAGCGCATGTTCACGCACGAGGTCAAACCTCACCTGTCCGGGTCTGGTCGCGTGATGCGGCGTGCCATGGTGCATTGTTTTGGAGTCGGTGAATCGACCGCCGAGGAAATGCTTGGCGAATTGACGGCGCGTGACCACGATCCGGAGATCGGGATCACCGTGCACGAGGCAACGATCACGCTGAGAATCAATGCGGGCGGAGAGACCGAGGCGGAGTGCCTGGAGAAGATCGAGGGAGCCCGCGGCGAGATTCACCAGCGATTGGGCGGCCTGGTGTTTGGCGAGGAAGACGAATCACTCGAGAGCGTGGTGATCGGCGAGTTGGCCGCTCGTGGTCAAACGGTAGCGACGGCCGAGATTGGGACGGGAGGACTGCTGGCGGCCTGTCTGAGTGATGTTGATGCGGCGGACGGCTGCTTCGTGGGAGGTCAGGTGCTCGCTGATGCTGCAGCAATTGGTCGGACATTTGGCAGCGAGGAAACTGGAAGCGCCGGCAACAGCGAGGAGACCGCGAAAGCTCTGGCGATTGCGTGCCGGAATCAGGCCGGGGCCGATTACGCGTTGTCGGTGGCCGAGTGCCCCGATTACGATCCGGACGATCCGGATGACGAGCCGCCCACGACCTGGGTGGCGTGTGCCGGGCCTGACGGAGTCAACTCGAAATCTCTGACGCTACTTGGCGATGTGTCTTTCACTCGCAGTCGCTCGACCAAGACTGTGCTGGATGTTCTCCGCCTGATGCTGGCAGCCGACGGATAGGTCCACTGTTCAAGCTGCACAACTGTCATTGATCCATGGCACGATCAACGAGCATAATGCGCACATGACAGGTGAAAGTCAGGGCCCGAGTCGCCCGTTGGTTGGTGTGGTGTCGCTGGCGTTCTTGCTGGGGGCCGCCTGCGTGTGGTGGGTGGACCCGGGGGGACAATGGGCCGAGGGCGCCATCGGGGCCATGGTTCGAGTGGGGGTCGTGATCGGGTGCCTGTGGTTGGCCTTGCCCGGACGCTTTGGTTCGGCCGCCGGGACCAAGATCTCCCTGAAACTGTTCTTCATTGTCATCGCGGGGGTCGCCGTGATCTGCTGGCGGCCACGATTGGTGTTGATGGTGATCCCCCTGCTGGGCCTGATCGGATTTATCTCGGTCGTGATCAAGCCCCGCACAACTCAACGCTGAAGCGACGCTTCGCGGAGTCGGCGATTGGCGACCAGTGCGCGGGCGGCTGCTTTGAGAAACTCGTCACGTTGCGGGCGGGTCAGCCCTTCGAGTCGACCGGCGACCATTTCTATCCAGCCCGGTCGCTCGATGGCGGCCACGTGCATCATTCTCAGGAACAGGCTGATGTCCTTGAAATTCCGGTCGGCGATCATGTTGGTGACCGGAGAAACAATGCGAGCGACATTGCGGACTGATTGTTGTGGGAACGTGAGAAACACGGCGGCCTGGTGAGACACGTAGCGACGCCCTTCACGGTCCTTTTCGAAGCGATGCCTGAGAACGACGAGCCCCTCACTCCGGATCGGGGTTGGCAACACGCCACTGTGCCAATTGCCGGTTCCACGAACAATGAGCAGATTGTCGGTTTGCAGCAACACCTCGAGCGTGCCGTCAGACCCATCTGCACTCTTGACAGAAAAGAGGCCCGGGGCGGCAGTGGACATGAGTTGCAGTTGCGAGATTCCCAGCACCTTCCAAACGGCCACCGCGACCTCGGGGTGCCGCCGGTAGTATTCGTAACTGGCCGGTTCGAGTTCGATTCTGAGTGCTGGCAGGCAGCGAAACAGGGTTTGTTGGCCGAGCAAGTTCTCCACCTGGGCACGGTGGTGATCCTCGAGTCGGTCGAGCGGGATGCCCGCGGTGACTGTGTTGCGAGCATCGTTGGACGACGTGGCCGGTTCGATCTCGTGAACCTTCAGGGCAACGGGCCGACCGGTCGCTGGACGGCGAGTTTTCTGGTCTTCAGCACCGGCCGGTTGGTCGCAACACAAGACCATCAAAGCCAGGCTGACGAGTCCGACCGTCGAATTGATCGGGTGAAGGTGATTGACGAGTAGCCGCAGCATCGAGCTTCCTTGCCGACAAATTGCGCGGGGACCTGTTGTCGAGATCGGTCGAATGGCCGTCTCGACTTGATGTGTTTCCTGGTGATGCCATCAACGCGAACTTCAACAGGTGTTGCCGGAGTTGCGGATGGCGGTTGAGGAGACGTCACAACGAAAAACATCGGCAGGAATGGGAGAGAAGAGTTCCCGGTGTTGAGTCGGCAGGTCGAGGCATGCGAGGTCCTGGAATCCGTCGTCATCCAGACGGCCCGCGACCAGGAAACGGCAGCCGTTTTCGCGGATCGTTTTCAAGGCGGAGTCGAGTTTGTCGGCATCGTGGTCGTAGAACCGGGGGGCGATGACCCGTGCGGCGGTGTCGACACCCAGGACGAACGTGGCACCGGGAAACAGTTGAGATTTTTCCACGAATGTTGCGGCACTGGTCACCGCCAGTGGTCGATCGGTGAACACCTCTCTGCGGCGTTCGATCGTCTCGAAATCCAGGGGCGGCTTGTCGGCGTTGACGGCGGTCAATTCGTAACACACCGGTCCTTCCAGGATCGATTCGGCGGCCTGTTGCAACTCGACATGGCCCCGGTGCCGTGGCGCGAACGATCCGGAGAGCACGCCGACGGGACAACTTGTCGGCTCCAGTGACCAACCGCCGTCGACAAGGCTCCAGGCAATCGGGTGTTGTTGGTTCCAGACTGCGGCGAGTTCCGGGGACGCGACGGTCTGGCGGGTTTCGAGGTTGTCGTTGTCCGAGAGTGACAACCCGGAGAAGGGGACCACACCGGCGGCCCTGGCGACCATGTCGATGACAAGCTGCGTGACCAGGTTCTCCTCCTCGGCACGGGTGCGGGCGTCCTTGGCGAGATCAAGTCGGGCCAGTGTCGTGCTGCTGGCGGTTTGAACGGCGATCAGGGCCCGGTGGTCACCGCGTTTGGGGCGTTCGGTTGTGAGCGAGGCGGTTGCTCCCAGTCCGAGCAGCGTGTCTCGGGATGTCTCATCCCCGGCGAGGATGGTGGCCCGCTGGAAAGCGGCCACGCCCATGGCCAGGGCCGTGGCGTCGTCACAAAATCTGTCGGGTTGATTGCCCAGGTAGTCTGTCAATGCGGACGCAGCGTAGGGGACCTGGCCTTCCAGGACCGTTCGCGAGGCACCGGGCACGGCCAGGAGGCTGGTCAACGCACCGCTGCCGCCTCCGGTGATTGCCAACGCCATCCGGGTCGGGGAGTCGTGGATCGCCGAGATCGTCTGGTGCAATGGATCGTTCGATGGTGTGGATGCAGCAGTCACGATCCGTCCTTGGTAACCGATTCTCGTGACCTCGGCAATGTTCGGGCAAGTTGTCGGCCGAGCGAGGCTGCCGTAAGCTGTGACTCCCTGCGACCACGTTTCCGATTCGACCCACTCCAGGATACTCCAATGCCCACGGAATCCATCTGGCAGATGACCGCCGTCGCCATCTCCTCCGCAGTTCGGTCCGGAGAAATTTCTGCCGTTGAGGTCACCGAAGCGATCCTTGACCGGATCGAGACCGTCGATCCTCAACTGAACGCGTTCTGCATCTCGATGGCCGATTCGGCCCGGGCGACCGCGTTGTCGATCGACGAGCAGGTGTCGCGGGGTGAGGATCCGGGGCGTCTGGCCGGAGTGCCGATTTCGATCAAGGACAACCTTTATATCGAGGGTGAGCGAACAACATTCGGCTCGAAGTGGTTTGAGGACAATGTCACGTCCGAGGACACTCCACTGGTGGCCCGGTTGAAAGAGGCTGGGGCGGTGTTGATCGGGCGGACGAACAGTCCGGAGTTTGGTTGGAAGGGGGCCACCGACAACCTGGTTTTTGGGACGACGCGAAATCCCTGGAACACCGATCGAACCCCGGGCGGCAGTAGCGGCGGAGCCTCGGCCGCTGTTGCGGCGGGGATGGGGCCGGTGGGGATTGGCACCGATGGTGGCGGATCGATCCGTATCCCGGCAGCATTTTGTGGATTGTTCGGGATCAAGGCGTCGTTTGGCCGGGTTCCCAATTACCCGGCGACCACGGTCGATTCACTGCGGCACAAGGGGCCATTGACCCGAACCGTGGGAGATGCCGCGCTGGTGTTGGACGTGATCGCCGGCCCGGATGATCGCGACTCGTTGTCGCTGCCGGCCGACACGATTTCGTACAGCGAGGTGCTCGAGGAGGGAATCTCGGGATGGAAGATCGCCTACAGTCCGGACATGGGTTTTGGTGAGGTGGATCCGGAAGTGGCAGCACTGTGTGCGGCGGCGGCCGAGAGGTTCTCCGAAACAGGAGCGACCGTCGACACGGTGTCGTTGGACTGGCCCGACCCCTACGAGTGCTGGAATATCTATTTTTATGGTGGTATTGCCGGTTCACTGGGTCCGCGATTGGCAGCCGAGGGTGACCAGTTGGATCCGGGTTTGAAGGCGCTTGTCGACGAGGGAGTGAAACTCAGCGGTGGCGAGTTTGCACGGGCAGCCCTCGACCGCTTCGCTTACTGGCAGCGGGTGGTGGCACTGTATGAGGATTATGACCTGCTGGTGACGCCCGGCACGGCGGTTCCCCCGTTTCCAGTCGGGCTGGACAATGCGGCTCCGATGCCGGGGCAGGAGGCCCGGCCCTTGTTGTGGACTCCGTTCACCTACCCGTTCAACCTGACCGGTCAGCCCGCATCGGTGATCCCGTGNGGATTCACAGACGACGGATTGCCCGTGTCACTGCAGGTGGTCGGCCGACGGTACGATGATGCGGGGGTTCTGCGAGCCAGCCGGGCCTACGAACGGATTGCAGGATGGTCAGACCGGTGGCCGGAATTGGCCACAGCGGTTGAGTCCCCCTAGGCAAGTCGCTTCCAGCGTCACTGTGTTTCGTCAGCCGCGGCTTCCTCCGTAGCGGCGTTCGCTTCGGGAGCGGCTGCCTCCGGACCGCCGGTCATCAATTCGACAGTCTTGTAGCCACCCTGGCTGTTGAAGTACATCATCAACAGGATGTAAGCGACACACATTGCGATTGGAAGCACCGTGGCTGTCCGGAGCACGGTTTTTTTTGATCCGTCTTGCACCGTGGCGATCACTGCTTTCTCGTCCTCGGTGGCATTGGTGTCGTCGACGCTCTGGTACTGGATCAGGCCCAGGAAACTCTGCGCTTCCGTGTTGGCGACCGCTTTTTCGTAGACGGCGGCGTGGTCGGACTTGAGCGTGTTGGAGGTGTCGACATCCTGGACGTACCCGAGCCAGGCGGCCCCGAGTGTGCCGACGCTGAGCATGCCGATGCCGGCAATCATGTTGATTCCCAAGGCACCGCTCTTGGGGAATTGCTCGGAGATGACACCGAGAGTGGCGGGCCAGAAGAACGTCTTGCCGAGTCCATAAAGTGTGGCGACGGCAAAAATCAGAGCGAAGCCACTGACCGAACCCAGCAGGTACAGGCCGACTGCGGCCAGACCAGCCGAGATGGCCAACAGGTTCAGCGGTTTCAGGCTGTGCACGATCGGGCCCGCGGAGAACCTCAGCACCATCATGATCAGTGAGGTGTAGACCAGCACCCAGCCGGCACTGATTCCGACGTTACTCATTTCACCCTGCATCAACGGGGTGATCCAACTGTCAGTGCCCAGTTCGGTGGTTGCCAGCGGGCACATGATCAGCACCATCAGGAAGAAGATGGGACGACCCAACTTCTGGACATAGGCGGCAAACGGAACGATCAGTGCTGCCATCGCGATCAGCTTGGTGACCGTGCCGAGTTCGAAGACCCGGCCGACTTCCAGCACGACCAGGACCACGGCGACCGACCAGGAGAGGATGCCGGGTTCCTGCAGCATCTCCTTGAAAGAGACACCGGCCTGGACCCGTTCCTGGACCGGGAAGGATCGTCCAAAGAGCATCACGGCGTAAATGATGATCGGAAGCAGGGTCAGCAGAATGATCAGCGAGTAGTTGGTGATATTGCCATCGGCATTCGTTTTGGCAACACCCATGAAGAGCAGGCCGGCGATCACCAGTCCACCAGGCCAGCCAGCGTGGAGGATTGCCAGCCACTTTGTCTTCTGGCGGGGGAACATGGTTGCCACCACCGGGTTGATCACCGCCTCGACGGTGCCGTTGCCCAGTGCTCCGACGATCGAACCCCAGTACAGCATCTGGTAGGCGTTTTCTCCCTTGGCAGAATACAGCATCGCTGCCTGCACGATGTGACAGATGCCGGCAAAAATCATCGACTTGCCATAGCCGATGCGATCGATAATCAGGCTGAAGATGATGATGCTGATGGCAAACGGCCACAGTCCCGCTCCGAAGATTTCTCCCTGCTGGGTCTTGCTGATGTTGAATTCGGCTCCCCAGGTCTCCATCAGCATCGCGCGGACCTGGAANCCNAAGGCGGTNGCAATCANTGCGGCGAAGCAACCCCAGAACANCAGCATGTTTTGACGTGAATTGGGANTNTCCGAACCCACCGCCACNTCTGAACTTGCCATGGATCAACCGNCCCGTTGCGAAGGAAAAGAANANTANAGAANNNCNGTTTGANNGGAGANGACNGCNGNAGNTNTCTCCGAAAGCGNGAACATGGTAGCCGTTGCCCAGTTTCATTGAAATCGCAGTTGTCGTGATTTTGGCCGTCGAGTCCGGGCGCGAGAGCGTTTTCATGGTCGACGTCGACACCCCGGCAAGGCAACTGTTATCCTGCTGGTCATGCACAGCCACTTGTCGATCCCTCGCCGGAATTTTGTCCGATTGGGCCTGGGCCTGGCNGGTGGCAGCCTGCTGGCTCCCCCTGCTGTCACTGCGGCACCGGTCGGTCGCCGTCGAGCCAAGCAGGTGCTGGTGTTGTTCGAGCAGGGGGGCGTGTCGCAGATCGACAGTTGGGACCCCAAGCCGCAGGCNGTGGCTGAACACAAGAGTCCTTTTGAACCGGTGGCTACCAGTGTTCCGGGGCTGCAGTTCACCCGCCTGTTGGCCCGTACCGCACCGCTTGCCCACAAGCTCACGATCGTCCGTTGTATGACCCAGCCGACCCCGGGCATCGGCAACTCGCATCCCAAGGGNTCCCAGTACATCTATTCGGGNGANGCCCCGGGTGGCCCGGTCGAGATGCCCGACATCAGTTCGGTGGTGGCCATGTTGCAGGGCAGCCACGCCAGCCACTTGCCCTCCAACATCATGGTGCCTGGGACCAACGAGCAGTCACCGGCAACGAAAATCGGNTTTCTTCCTCCGGCCTACAAGGTGTTCAAGACCGGTGGCAACCCGGCCGATCCGAAGTGGACTGTCCCGAACCTGGGCCTGCTGGGAGTCGACGATGTTCGCTTTCGCACTCGAACACGCCTGCTGGACCGTCTCAACGTCGGCTTGCTCGGGGCCGACCAGGCGCGCGACGCCAGGGCGATGAAGTCGTTGATGACCCGGGCAGCCGATATGTTGACCAACCCCGCGACACGCAAGGCGTTCAATCTCGGAGCCGAACCCGAGGCCGTCCAGCGGCGTTACGGGACCGGCATGCGGGGCCGTTGTTATCTGCTGGGCCGCAAGCTGATCGAATCGGGGGTCCGTTTCGTGATGGTCGATGTCCGCGAACCCCAGCGGAGTTTCCGGGACGGGAAATCGGTGGGTTACGACGGCGGAAACAACATGAACTGGGATCACCACGACGCGATCTACGCCAAGACCCATACCAACATCAAGGGGGGTGGGGCTGGTCGTGGACGGTGGGGGATCCACACGTGGCCCATGATGGGCAGCACCGACCAGGCNCTCTCGGCCTTGATCGAGGACATGGATCAGCGAGGCCTGCTGGAAGACACGCTGGTGTGTTTCGTGACCGAGTTCGGTCGCACCCCCAAGATCAACAGTCGGCAGGGCCGGGATCACTGGACTCACGCCTTCAGCTTTGCCTTTGCCGGGGCNGGTGTGCCGGGAGGGCAGGTGGTCGGCTCGACCGACAAGGATGGTGGGTACATCACCAGTCCGCAGGCGTTCACGATCGAGGATTATGCGGCGACGATTTATGAGAAACTGGGGATTGATCGGCACAAGCCAATCTACACGCCCGCTGATCGGCCGGTTCAGTTGTCCCGGCAAGGACAGCCCATCGGAGAACTGTTCTGAGGCAGGTGTGAGACAGGAAGCTCTCAGGGGAAACGACGTGTTGCGGAGTGTCTGGCTGGTTGTGGTCGCCTTGGCGGCGTCTTCCGTGGAGGCGGCCATCGAGGTGTATCCCGAGATGGTCCGGCTGACGTCTCGTCGCAGCCGTGTCCAACTGGTGATCACCGCTCGTGATGCTGACGGGCGACTGCGAGATGTGACACACCAGGCCACCGTGCGTTCCAGCAAACCGCGGTTGGTGTCGGTCCGAAACGGTCGNGTGNGTCCATCGAATGACGGTGTTGACGGGCAGGCCCAACTGCAAGTCGTGTGGCAGGGTGAGACGGTCGAGGTGCCGGTCGAGGTCAGTGGTCAGAAACAGCCCGACCCGGTCGCGTTCAAGTACGAGACACTGGCGGCGATGACCAAGCAGGGGTGCAANGCGGGCAGTTGTCACGGGTCGCCGGATGGCAAGGGCGGTTTCAGCCTGTCGCTATTCGCCTTCGACCCGGTTCACGACACCGAGTCACTGGTCCGTGGTGGGCTCAATCGTCGGGTCAACGTGTTCGCGCCACTGGAAAGCCTGATGCTGAAGAAGCCGTTGTTGAGAGTGCCACACGTGGGTGGCAAGAGACTCAGGCCAACCGACGCTGCGTTCATGATTCTGAAGCAATGGATTTCCGAAGGGGCCCGCCCTGACCGTGACGGTGCACCGACGTGCGAGAANATCGTTGTCCATCCGGGGCCGAGCCGGGTGNTGACCGGGGCCGACGCAACACAACAACTCTCGGTTTTCGCTCACTTCACTGACGGTACGGTTCGCGATGTCACCCGGTTGGCCACCTTTGACACCTCGCACCGCGACATTGCCACGATCGATGCCGACGGTCGCGTCACCGGGCAGTCACGGGGCCAGGCCGCGATCACGGTGCGGTTTCTCGAGCACCTCGAGAGCGTCTACCTCACGTTTGTCGAGGAGGTCGAGGGGTTCGAGTGGCCCGCGGTGGCCGAACACAACTTCGTTGACAGGTTGGTCAATTCGCGGCTGAAACTGTTGAGAATAGCTCCCTCACCCACATGCGATGATGGGGTGTTTCTGCGGCGGGTCCACCTGGACTTGACCGGACTGTTGCCCTCGGCTGCCGNGGCCAGGGCATTTCTTGCCGAGACGAAACCCGGAAAACGTGCGAGATTGATCGAACGGCTGTTGGCCACTGACCAGTTCGCCCGGTTCCAGGCACTGCAACTGGCCGACCTGTTGCGAGTCAATCCGAAGGTGCTCGGGGCCGACCGGGCGAAGTTGTTCGCCAACTGGATTGCCGAGGCGATGATCGCCAACCGTCCCTACGACCAGTTGACCCGGGACCTGTTGACCTCCACGGGCGANACCCGGCTGGTGGCCGAGGCGAACTACTTTGCGGCGATTCCCAAGACCGAGGACGTGGCCGAGGCAACGGCNCAGGTCTTCATGGGGTCGCGGATCCAGTGTGCGAAGTGTCACAACCATCCGTTTGAGAATTGGACCCAGGACGATTACTACAGCATCGGGGCGGCTTTCCACCGGGTTGCTCGCCAGGCCGATCGCATCAGCGTGCTCGGTGGTGGCGAAATGGTCAATCCACGGTCGGGGAAAGTGATGACTCCCTGGGGACGCAATCGCGTGATGCCCCGACCACTGGACGACGCCGATCGTCGCGTGGCCTTCGCCAGTTGGTTGACCGCCCGGGGCAACCCGTTCTTTGCACGAGCGGCTGTCAATCGCATCTGGGCCCATCTGTTTGGTCGAGGAATTGTGGATCCGGTGGACGATTTTCGTTCCTCCAATCCCCCATCAAACGTCGAACTGCTCGATCGCTTGGCTGCCGAGTTCGAGAAAAGCGGGTTCGATCGACGGCAAACCGTGAGAGTTATCTGCAACAGCCAGACCTACCAGCGGTCGACGGCCACCAATCGCTTCAACCGTGACGACACAACGCTCTGTTCACGGGCCCCGGTGCGGCTGCTGACAGCTGAACAACTGCAGGACGCCATCGGTTATGTCACCGGATCGATCAAGACGGTGGAACAGTCTGCTGCGGTGGTGGCCGAGAGTCGTCGCGAACTGAAACGGGTCCGCGAGGAAATGCGGACGAANCGTCCCGCATGGGAGGCCGGGTTGATCGAACGACTGAAGAAAGCGGCGTGGTGGAACGGGGCCTGGTGGTCAGCCGGCACGTTCAAGGCGAAGACTGCCGAGGCGACNCATTCGACGGAGTTTGGCCCGGAGACCTCTCCGGGGCGGTTCGACGCCTCCCGCGCCTTCGGGCCGAACAAGATCCGCTGGCAGCCACGTCCAGACTGGAACCGTGGCCANCAGNTCAACCTGCCGAAGGGATCTCACCAGGCGATGTATGCCTGGCACGTGGTTCACGCTCGTGCCGAGACCCGTGTCCGGCTGCGGGTTGTCGCCGATGACGGAATGAAGGTGTGGCACAATGGNCAGNTGGTATTCGATTTTGCCCAGGTCCTGCCCAACGACAAGGAACAGCAGCCCGAAATTGTGCTCAAGCCCGGCGCCAATCANTTCCTGTTGAAGATCCTCAACAAGGGAGGCGCGTGGCACTTCACGTGGCGGCTGGAGCCGACGCAGCCAGGTACAATTCCCGCACCACCGGTTGCCGAATTGCCGGATGCCCTGGCCGAGGTGCTGATGACGTCCGTGGACAAACGTGTGGCCGAACCGGCAGCACGGCTGGATCGGTTTTATCTGATGCGCGACGGCCGGATNGAAAAACTCCGGGGACGGATCGAGAGTGGAGCCCGTGACCAGTACGCCACACAACGACCGTTTTCCGGGTCGGATGATTTTCTCAGGGTGTTTGGCCAACCCGAGCGCAATACTCCTTGTGCCTGTGAACGGTCCAGTGAGCCCACGCTGGACCAGGCCCTGCAACTCCTGAACGGACGCCGGGTTCATGACCAGGTGAACAGGAGCGTCGGGAAATTCTTGAAACTCGAAAATNCTCAACTGGTGACCGAACTGTACCTGGCGGCTTTTTCACGAAAGCCAGCCAACGATGAACGGTTGGCTGCAACCCAACACCTGTCGGCTGCTACCGATCGCAGTAGCGCGGTTCGGGACCTTGTCTGGGCTGTTATCAACACCCAGGAATTCATCTTCCANCATTGAACGATCGCGGCTCGGGATCCAGCTCGTGAAANCTCCGATGACATCATCACCGTTTGTCGCAACCTGCCTGGCGGTCGTGTGTGGNGTCGCGACCGCTGAAGCGGNCGATCCCCCTCCTGCCAAGGTCGCTTTTCTTCGCGACGTGGCGCCGGTTTTGCTGAGACGTTGTAGTGGATGTCACGGGAGCCGGGTCAGTCGNGGTGGCTACAGGTTGCACGATTTTGCCAGCCTGATGCGAACCGGAGAATCGGGAGAGGCACCGGTGGTTGCCGGGAAACCCGGGGCGTCGGAACTGTACCGGCGACTGATCGAGACCGATCCTGACGTCCGGATGCCACGCGAGGACGATCCGCTGTCGGCGACAGAAATTGGGCTGGTCCGGAGTTGGATCGCCGCCGGGGCCAGGTTCGATGGCACCGACCCCAAGGTCCCATTGCGATCACAATTGCCTCCTCGAATTCATCCGGTTGCCCCGAGGACTTACCCGGTGGCCGTTCCGGTGTTTGCACTGGCATTTTCTCCTGACGGGAAACAATTGGCCGTGGGGGGATACCATGAGGTGACCGTCTGGAATCCGGCCAACGGGAAATTGCTGCGCCGGCTGGACCGCCGGCCACAACGTATCCACTCACTTGATTGGACATCCGGCGGAGACCGCGTGTTGGTGGGGGGCGGTACGCCCGGGGAATATGGTGAACTGGCCCTGGTGTCAGCCCAGACCGGTCAGGTCCAACGACTGTTTGGCACATTCGACGATGTGGTGCTTGGTGCGGCTCTCAGTGCCGACGGCAAACGTGTGGCGGCCGGATCGGCCGGTCACGAGACGCGGGCATGGGGGCTGCCGGTCGGTGACAAGGGGTGGAGCAGTCGCGTGCATTCTGACTGGGTGACCGGGGTCGTCTTCAGTGGCGACGGACGATTCGTGGTCTCGGCCAGTCGGGACCAAACGGTCAAGGTGCACGACGCAACAACCGGGGGCCTGTTCACCACCTACAACGGACACCGCAAGCAGTTGGGGAAATTCACAGGACGGTTTGCCGTGTTCGCCGTTGGATTTGATGATGTGTCCGGACGGGTGCTGTCGGTCGGTGCCGGCCGGGCGATTCGGCTCTGGGATCCGGTGAAAGCAAAATCCGAGAACGGAACGGCGGCCGATATGGAAGGGCGGTTCTTCAAGGCCGGGCACACCCGGTTCATCGCCCATGGATTCGGAAAGACCACATACGGCCTGGATGCCCGGGGGGGACGAGCCTGGGCCGGTGGAGCTGATGGGCTGGTACGAGAGTTCTCGACCGATTCGCTGAAGACAGTCCGCAGCTACGAGGGCCACAGTGACTGGGTTTACTCGATCGCCGCTGCTTCTGAGGGTGGCTTGGTGGCGGGAGCCGGGTACCGTGGCGAGGTGATTGTGTGGAATCGAGCTGATGGCCAGGTGGTGAGCCGATTTTTGGCCGCACCAGGATTGGCCAAGGTGTCGCGCCGCTAATCAGCGATTTTTCCCGCTGCTGAAGTGCTTTCAGGACCAGCGGGGCGCCAAATGGCAATTTGGGTTGTCTGGGTTGAATATTCCGGTTGTAGGGATTTTGCGACCGTTTTGGGGCCCGAATTGGCGCAATTGTGCGGATTGGTCGTTTTGTAATGAATGAACGGGTGGCAAAGAGGGGATGTAGACAAGGAGGCGTCGTAGCCTCGTTGCGCAGGGTTGCGCAGGGATGATGAAACCCCAGGGATGGGACGATGCATTTGAGATCTTGGCTGACTGGTCTCCGGACCCGACTGACCCACCACACGTCACAAACCCGACGACGCCTTCCCAGAAGAAGCCGGCCGGCGGTTGAAGCGTTGGAAGATCGGACACTGCTGTCAGCAGTGACGACAATCTGGAGTGATCTGGATGGGCGTCTGACGATCATTGCCGATGGCGACGAGGAACTGGTGATCCGAGAGGATCCACAAAACTCCGGCCAGGTGGAATTGAGGGTCGATGGCCAGGCCGAAGCGAGCGTTGTGCTCACGACGTCGTCGCTAAAGACACTCTTTATCACGACCGGTGAGGGGGACAACCGGATCGATCTGAGTGGTCTCAACTCGGTTGCGTTCAGCAGTCTTGAGACGATTGATGTGGATGCTGGCGAGGGCAACGATACGGTGATTGCCAGCGCCGATTTCGACGACGTGATTCACGGTGGACACGGTTCTGACACCCTGGTTGGTGGTGACGGTGACAACCAGTTGTACGGGGGGCATGGAGACGACCTGATTTCAGGCGGCAGCGGCAACGACCAACTTGATGGTGGCGACGGGCAGGACCAGATTGGTGGTGATGATGGCAGCGATACGATCAGCGGTGGTGACGGCCAGGATTCGTTGCTCGGAAATCTTGGGAATGACTGGATTGACGGCAACCACGACAAGGATTTTCTCTTTGGTGGTGAGGGCAACGACACGCTCAATGGTGGTGGTGGGGATGATGTCCTCGAGGGAGACCTTGGCGACGACGTGATGTTTGGTGGTGCTGGCCGTGATGACATGTCGGGTGACGGCGGTTACGACCTCCTGTCGGGACAGGGCGGGAGTGATTCACTCGCTGGAGGCGGCGAGAACGACACGCTCAACGGTGGACCTGGCAGTGACCAGTTGCTGGGTGGGACCGGAAATGATCGTTTGAATGGTGGAAACAACGCCGACACGATCTCGGGTGGTTCCGGAAACGACAGTCTTTTTGGTGGACCTGGTGGTGATCTGCTTGAGGGCGAGGCGGGTGAAGATGTCTTGCGCGGCCAGGGTGGGAGTGACGAGCTCTTTGGTGGCCTGAACTTTGATCACATGGATGGTGGCGCCGGCGATGACTACGTCGATGCTGACGAACAATGGACTCTTTCGATCGGTGACGCGACAGCGAATCTCGAGGGGGATGATGACAATAGCCAGCAAGTGTTCTTCACGGATTTTGAAACAGGAATGCCCGAGGAGTTCAGCCAGATTTCGAACTCGGCCCAACTCAACGACGTGCAGAGATACGAAGGCGTGGGCACCGGCACGAACGTGTTTTCCGGGTCATTTCTGCACAACACGACTGGCGGAACGGTTGAGTTTCCAGGAAGTGAACCGTCCGAACCCGTCACCCTGGTGCTGACGGACTTGCCGGACCACACGAGCTTGGACATCGATTTCCTGTTGGCAGTCATCGAGAACTGGGACGGCAACACCGCGAGTGGTGATGCACAGGCTGACCCCGTCGACTATCCGGATTTCTTCAACGTGGTTGTGGATGGGGAACTGGTCTACAGCGTTGCGTTTGATCAGCAGTCATCGGATGACACGTTCGACCTGCTGTCCGACGAGAAGTACAGTCCCGACGATGGTGTGATGCTGGAACACAATCGCAGCGACCTGTTCACTCCGGCCGGGGGGAACCACCAGTATTACGTGAATGACTCGGCCTGGGACCTCGGGCTCGACTCGCAATTGAACGGAATTCCCCACACTGCCAGTACAGTGACGATCCAGTGGTATGCCGGTGGTGCGGGCTACCAGGGCGGGGACGACGAATCGTGGGCTATCGACAACGTCGGTGTCGTGCTCAACGGGCTGGTTGACGAAACAGATGTCAATGTCACGGTGACGTTGTCTCGTCCGCACGACGAGACCGTGTCGGTGAGTTATGTGACAGAGGATGGTACGGCGACAACTGCGGACGAGGATTATCTGCCCGCTTCCGGAACACTGGTGTTCTCCCCCGGCACGGTGACACAGACGATTTCCGTCACGGTTCTCGGGGACACGGAAATTGAAGGGGACGAGTCGTTTGGCCTGGTGTTGTCTGGTGCCCGGAATGCCTGGATCGAGGACGAATTGGGCCGGGTGACCATTGTGGAGGACGATTCTCTGATCGCCGGTGTCGGGGAAGGGACCCCGGTCCCCTCCATTGGCTGTGTGGTGTTTGCTCCGGGGACTCCGGACGACTACATCAACGACATCTTCGAAGAGGAAGAAGAACAACTCGCGGCCTTGTATGCGGCCGGTTATCGTATTGCTGATCGGTGGACAACAACGGCGGTCGATGGGTCAGGACTTCAACAGGGTGATGCAACGACGATCACCTGGGGACTGTTGCCTGATGGGACGGCGACGGATACCACGGCCACCAGTGACCTGATCGCGCGACTGGATACGATCTACAACGAAACGGCCAGTGGAACGGATATCACCAATCGGACGTGGTATGACCTATTTGTTCAGATGTTCGATCGTTGGTCGGAGTTGTCCGGCAACAGCTATGTCTTTGAGCCGGCCGACGACGGGGCTGCGTTCCCGTCCAGTCCAGGAGCACAGGGTGTTCGCCCGGATGTGCGAATCGCCGGCCGCAATATCGATGGCAATTTTGGGATTCTGGCTTTCAATTATTTTCCCAACAACGGCGACATGGTGATCGACACCGCCGATTCGTTCTACACTGGAACCAACAACAACTCCCGTGGTCTCCGCAATGTTCTGGCACATGAACACGGTCACGGCCTGGCGTTCAACCATGTGATTCCTGTCGATCAATCCAAGTTGATGGAACCAACAGCCAGCACGTCGTTCGATGGTCCACAGTACGACGACATCCTGGCCATCCAGCGACTCTACGGCGATGCCTACACTGGAAATGACACTCCGGCCACTGCGTCGGACCTGGGGTTGATCGACAATGCCACCGTCACCCTGGGTGCGGACGCCTCCGGCCTGGTCGACAGTGACGGCGATGGCACGATTGATGTGCCGGTGGCTTTGACGCAGGTCGACTTTGTCAGCATCGACGGGGTGTCCGACACGGATGTCTTTCGGTTCTCGGCGGTTTCAGGTGCTCGCGTGACGATCAGCCTGGCGCCCGTGGGACCGACCTACTTGGAAGGCCCCCAGGGAGGATCCTCGAGCAGTTTTGACGCGTCGGTCCAGAATGACCTGGCCTTGGAATTGATTGGACCGGATGGCAGTACCCTCCTGGCGAGTTCCAGTTCCGGTGGCCTCGGGGAAGCCGAGTTGATTGCGAACCAGTTACTGGATAGCAGCGGCGTTTACTACGCTCGCGTCACTGGCTCCTTGGACGTGGTGCAAACCTACCAGCTGGATATCACCGTGACGGGTGGTGGTGGAAATGACCCGGGTGGCCCGGGGACACCCGGTGTTTCGTCTGCGACGGGCGAGACATTGCTGGGGGGAAGCGGCCAGGACACCCTGGTTGGCGCAGGTGCAAGAGACTTGCTCAACGGTGGTGGTGGCTCCGATGTGCTGCGGGGACGCGATGGTGACGACGTGGTTTATGGCGGTGGTGGAAACGACGTGGTTTGGGGTGGGGACGGTGACGACGTCTTGCATGGGCAGGGTGGAATTGATTCCCTGTTTGGCGAAGCGGGCAACGACCAACTGGTCTGGCGGCTTGGAGACAGTTCCGACCAGTTGGATGGTGGAGAAGACGCCGACGCGGTGCTCGTGCAGGGAGACAGTCGGAACAACCAGATCGAATTTCTGCAGAATGCGTCGTCCCAACTTCAGGTGACCGACGGCAGCGGCACGATCACGATCGGGGACACGGTTTCTCAGGTCATTGTTGATGCCGGGGCTGGCCGCGACACGATCACGATCGGAACCATAGCTGCGGTTCCGACAGTGATGTTGACCGTTAATGGGCAGGGAGGGGCCGACACGATTGATGCTGGTGGCCGGGATCTGGGAGCCAACCGGATTCTGGTCGATGGTGGTGCGGGTGATGACACGATCACCGGCAGCGCCGTCGCTGATGCGTTGATTGGTGGCGATGGGGGCGACGTTCTCAACGGAGAAGGGGGCGATGATTCCATCGATGGTGGAGACGGCAGTGACATCCTCGCTGGTGGAGATGGAGACGACCAACTGGACGGTGGGGCCGGAAATGACACGCTGCAGGGCGATGATGGAAATGACCAACTCGACGGTGAAGACGGGCACGACGAGTTGATTGGCTCCGCTGGTGATGACACGTTGAGTGGCTCGAATGGAAACGATCGACTCAACGGGTCTGGCGGGGATGATCAACTGTCCGGACACGCAGGACGTGACACCCTGCTGGGTGGTGGCGGCAACGACACGCTCAACGGAGGAACCGACGACGATTACCTGGTGGGCAACGCCGGGCAAGACGTGATCCAGGCTGGGCATGGTCATGACCGGGCGTTTGGTGGCGGCGGAAGCGATTCGATTCTCGGTGACGACGGCGATGACACCCTCGATGGCGGCGGCGGAGACGATTTCCTCGCTGGAGGTGATGGCAGCGACCGCCTGAACGCTCGCACTGGCGACGACAGCCTGCTGGGAGGCAATGGCGAGGATTCGTTGTTTGGTGGCAGTGGAAAGGACCTGCTGCTGGGAGGCGACAACGACGACTTCCTCAACGGACAGGGCGGCACGGACACACTGGCCGGTGGCCTGGGCGCGGACAACTTCGGTGGTGGTAGTGCTGCCGACGTGATCAACGAGGCCTTCAGCGAGGACCTGTTCGGTTCTCTGCTGGATGAACTGGACGCCGCGTAATCGTCGCAATCTACAGCGATGCGGGCGCTGAAGCTGGCGGCGTGCTGGTGTCCAGGTACATCCTGTGCCAGACCTCCAGGCAGACCAGGGACCACAGCCGGTAGCTGTGGTCCCAACGGTTGCTGAGATGCTCATCGACGAGTCGTCGGACGGCCTCGGGGCGGAAGTAGCCACGTGACGTTGCCGTGTGGTCCAGCAGGATGTCCTCCAGCAATGGCCGCAATTCGTTGCGGAACCAGTGGTCCAGCGGCACGCCAAATCCCATTTTTGGTCGGGACTGGATCGAGGCCGGCAGGAGGTCCGCAAACGTGTCGACCAGGATGGTCTTGCCGCGGCGTCCCTCTCGTTTCTGTGACACTGGCATCCGGGCCGCCAATTCGACAACGTGATGATCCAGTAGTGGACTGCGACATTCGAGGCTGTAGGCCATGCTGGCGATGTCGACCTTGTTGAGTATGTCGCAGGGAAGATAGGTCAGGACGTCGGCACAGGTGGTACGGGTGACAAAGCCCCTGTCGGGACATTCGGCGTAGGCATCCATCAGGAAAGTGGCGGCGTTGCTGGAACCCAGCCGTTCGCGAAAATCGTCCGTCCAGAGACCGCGACGGCGATCGGCAGCGAAAATGCCCACCCAGTCGAGATATCTCTGTTCGGGTGTTTTGCCGAGTGCCGCTGCAAATCGCTTGCCCCGTCTCAGGAGTGACTTTTGCCGGGTCGAGGCCGGCAGCAATCGCCAGGCCGAGGATGTGGCGAGCGTTCGAAGTGGACCGGGCAGCCGGTCGACACGTCCAGCGAGGTTGACGGCGCGGTAGCGGTCGTACCCGGCAAACAGTTCGTCGCCGCCGTCGCCGGACAGTGCCACGGTGACCTCGCCCCGGGTCATCTCCGAGAGATACATGGTGGGGATGGCCGAGGAATCGGCGAAGGGTTCGTCATAGTGCCAGGCCAGTCGTGGCAGGATTTTCAGTGCGCTGGGATCAACGACTGACTCGTGATGCGTGGTCCCGAGATGTTTGGCCGCGACTCTCGCGTGCTCACGTTCGTCGAACTGCTTGACCGGAAAACCGATCGAGAAAGTGTGGATCGGCGTGTTGCTTTGTTCCTGCATCAACCCGGCGATGATCGTCGAATCAATTCCGCCCGAGAGGAACGCACCCAGCGGAACGTCACTTCTCAAACGGAGACGGACGGCCTCGGTCAACGTCTCGCGTAACGCCTCCTGCCAGTCTTCACGGCAACGATCCCGAATCGGTTCCTCGTATCCCGGTCTCCAGTATCGCTGTACCGTCAATTGGCCGTCCTGGTAAACGGCCTTGTGGGCCGGCGGCAGCTTGCAGTAACCGGCGAGCATGGTGCGCGGGTGCGGGACGTACTGGTAGGTGAGAAATTCGTCCAGCGAGATGGGGTCGAGTTCTCGCGGAGCCCCGGGGACCTGCAGCAGCGCTTTCAGTTCGCTGGCAAACAGCAGGCGACCGGGCTCGTTGCGATAAACCAGTGGTTTTTGTCCCATCCGGTCCCGGGCCAGCAACAATCGTCTCCGGGACACATCCCAGACGGCCAGGGCAAACATCCCTCTCAGGTGGTCCAGGCAGTCGTCGCCGTACTCCTCGTAGAGGTGCACGATCACTTCGGTGTCACTTTGCGTGGCGAACCGGTGTCCCCGTCCCTGCAGGCCATCTCTCAACTCGCGGTAATTGTAGATCTCCCCGTTGAAAACCACCTGCACGCTGCCGGTCTCGTTGGCCAGCGGCTGTCTGCCGGAATCGAGGTCGATGATCGAGAGTCGACGGTGTCCCAGGGCGGTCCAGGCGTCGAACCAGGCTCCTGATTGATCGGGACCCCGGTGAGTCAACACGCTGGTCATGGAGTCGAGCGTGGCGGCATCGATTGCCTGTCCCGGGTGGGTCCAACTGGCTCCGGCAAATCCACACATGGTTTCAGTCGACTCCCCGTGAGGCCAGTTGGTGGTAGAGTCGGGCGTGGGCGTCGACAGCGGCCTGGACACTGTACGTTTCAAGCATCCTGGTTCTCGCGGCCTGGCCGAGGGAACGGCCGCGTTCGGGATGGTCCAGCAGGCCACGGCTGTGCCGTGCGAAACCGGCGGAATCACCGACGGCGACCAGGTGGCCGGATTCTCCATCGATGACCAGTTCGGCATTGGCAGGAATGTTGCTGGCGATGACCGGCAGGCCGGCGGCCATGGCTTCCATGAGGCTGTTGGATTGCCCCTCGAAATCGCTGGCCAACCAGGCCACATCGCTGGCCGCCCAGATGTCGGCCACGTCGTCGCGGTGGCCGGTGAAACGGACACGATCCCGGCAACCGGTCTGAACAGCAAATGTCTCGAGGTCGCTGCGTAGAGGACCGTCACCGACGACCAGGAGATGAGCAGCGGGGGCGTGGTGGCCGAGCAGTTCGATGGCCCAGACCAGGTCTTCCACTCGTTTTTGGGTCGCGAGTCGGCCGACACATGTCATCAGCACCGAATCTGGTGGCAGGCCCAATTCCTCTCGAATCCTCTTCCGCCGGTCCACGGTCTCGGGTGTGTCGGACAGCCAGGTGGCCAGTGGTGTGTCACGGGCATCGATCGCGTTGGCAATCACCTCGATCTGGGTGCCCGGGATTCCCACCGACCCGTAGAATTCAGCGACGCTCCGTGAGTTGGCCAGGAACTGGTCGGTCCGTGGGATCAGTCGGCGGTCGAGCCACAGTTGCCAACTGCGTTTCCAACTGTCCACGCACCGTTCCGAGACAATCACTCGTGTCGTGGGGCTGGCGGCCCGGGCCAGCCGGCCATACGAGTTGGCGGCGAATAGCCAGGTGTGCAGCAGGTCGGGGCGTGTCCGGGCCAGGTGCCTCTTGAGTCGACGGAGTGCGGCCAGGTCGATCCGGTGTCGCTTGCCGATGATTGTCAGCGGAATCCCGTGTTCGGCCAGGGAGGACTCGAGAGGGCCACCACGTGTCAGGGCGATCACCTCGACCTGGAATTCGTCTGGCGACAGGCCACAGGCGAGTGTCACAAGTTGTTTCTCGGCACCCGAACGGTCGAGTGTCGGGATCAGCAGTGCGACGGAAACGGGCTGGTGGCCGGTCATGGGCGGATGACGTGGAGGTGTCGAAGTGTGGCGGGGAGTATACTGGAGGAACGGTTCGGGGGGAGCCTCGGCCTGTTGCCAATTTGGCTGTGAGCCCGACCGGTGGCCCCGGAGTACATACGTCAACGATGTTGATCACGGTGGAAGACTGTTGGTTGCAGTTGGTGCAGGGAGATATCACGCTCCAGGAGGTGGATGCGATTGCCAATGCGGCCAACGAGCGGTTGGCCGGCGGTGGCGGGGTGGATGGGGCGATTCATCGTGCCGCGGGGCCCACGTTGATGGAAGAGACGTCGCGGGAGTACCCCGATGGCTGTCCGACCGGCGAAGCGGTCGCCACCTCAGCCGGATCGCTCACGGCACAATTTGTCTTTCATACCGTGGGGCCGGTCTGGCGAGGGGGAGGTGCTGGCGAAGAGCAACTGTTGCGGGGGTGCTATCGCAGTTGCCTGGAACTGGCTGTTGACCATGAACTGCAGAGCGTGGCATTTCCGGCGATCAGTACCGGCGTATTTGGATATCCCATCGACCTGGCAGCCGAGGCGTCCCTGGACGAGGTCCGGCAGTTTTTGGAGACCCATCGGCGTCCTTCGCTGGTCCGGTTTGTCTTGTGGAGCGAGGGGAATTTCGGTGCCTACGCACGTGTCCTGGAAGAGATGGTGAGTTGATCCACAATGATCGAGGCGGAATACCACGAGTTTGTTGCGTCAGACGGTCGGCGATTGTCCTGGCAGAGATGGCTGCCATCGTCTGCCGTCCGAGGTTATGTCGTCGCATTGCATGGGATCCAGAGTCACGGCGGGTGGTACGAGCATTCGAGCCGTCGGTTGGCCGAGGCGGGGTTCGAGGTGTGTTTTCTGGATCGTCGTGGTTCGGGTCGAAACTCCGAGGCCCGCGGCGACGCCATCCACGCTGATCGCCTGGTGAACGATGTCCGTCAGTTCCTGGTCGCGACACGGTCCCGTCGCGATCGAGACAACCCGGGTGCACCGGTCGTTTTGCAGGCAGTCAGTTGGGGTGGGAAACTGGCGGCCATCGTCGCGTCCCGATGTCCCGGCCTGGTCGATGGACTGGCATTGCTTTATCCCGGGCTCAAGTCGCGGATTGGACCAGGCTGGTGGGCGAGGTTTCGGTTGGACCTGGCCCGACGGCTCGAGATTCGTGACAAGTTGGTCGACATTCCACTCCAGGATCCGGCGCTTTTCACCGGAGATCCGGACTGGCAACAGTTCATCCGCGACGATCCGTTGTCACTGCACGAGGTGACCGTGGGGTTCTTGTTGGCCAACCAGGACCTCGATCAACAGGTGGACCTGGCGGTGACCCAGGTGGAGTGCCCATTGTTACTGATGCTGGCAGGAGGTGACCGGATAATCGACAACGTTGCGACACGGGAATTGTTCCAGAGATTTTCCTCGGATGAGAAACGCCTGTTGGAGTACGCCGATGCCGAACACACTCTGGAATTTGAATCGTCCCGGGACGCGTTTGTTGCAGACCTGTTGGGTTGGTTGGAACAGGTGATTGTCGATGACTAGGCGTCTGGCGGGCGTGGCCGCGGTGTTGATAGACTGGGGGCACGACGTGGGTGGTGTTCAACTTCTTGATGGGNCTGGGGAGAGCGGGCGATGAGTCGTTGGCTGGCAGGCTTGGTTCTGGTCCTCGGACTGCAATCGACGTCCACACTTGGAGAACCNAAGCGACAGCCGCCCGTGCCGCAGCCGGTCGCTCTGAATCCCGAGAAGACCGTGTTGTTGGACCGAGCCGGGAAGCGACTGTTGTTGAAGGCGCGAGTGTGTGCACGGGACCGGGTGCTCGAGATGCTGTGTTGCCTGAAGAAGACGAAAGAACACGAGTCGATACTGGCACTTGACGCTCGCGCTGCAGTCGTTCATGCGGGCCTGCTGGCACTGGGCGCCAGGCAGGGGACTCCGGTGCGCCATTACAAAGAGGTGGCTCCGGGCAAGCTGGTCCCGGACTTCAAGCCTCCCACCGGACAACGGATCGAGATTTACCTGCAATGGAAGGACAAGTCCGGGAAGCCCCATCGGGTTCCGGCCCAGCGATGGATTCGTCGAGCCACGCAACGGTACTTCAGCGCGCCACTGGCCCAATTGCCTACCGGAGTGGTCCTGCCCAAAAAGCCGGAGCTGGTTTTTGATGCGAAGAACAAGGAACTGGTCTGGTTCGGCCCGATGACGGCTGCGCAGAGAGATGGCTTTCTGAAGCTGAGCCGGGATGCCGTGTTCGGTCAGGCCGTGCAGCGGTTGTACCAGGAGAGCCAGCCGACCCAGATGCAGGCCCACTGGGTGTTTGCCGGCAGCGGTTTTTTTGTCGACATGAAGACGAAGAAGAAGGTTTACCTGGCTGAGAATGGAAACCTGGTCTGTGTCGCGAATTTTCCCTCGGCGACACTCGATATCGCCCAGGCCAGCAGTGACAAGGGGGACAACCTCCTGTACGAGGCCTTTATCGAACGGATTCCTCCGGTTGAGACGGAGGTGTTGATCGAACTGATCCCGAAAAATGATCCGGTCAGGAAGGCGTCGCCTCCGCCGCCACCCACGCCCCGCGGCTTGCNGCGATAAGCCATCATTCCAGCGGTGAAACTGGACAAGCGGCGGTGACTTGACCGATTCCACGGGTTGCGTTGTCCTTACGACGCCGACGGTTCAGGCCGAAAACCTGCATTGNTTGCCATGGCGCGGTTGTTACTCACCAGCACGACGAGTTGAAATTGACCCGTCGGTGGTGCCGAACTTCAGGAATGCAACTCCCGAAGATTCTCACCACAGGTGTTCCAATGTCCAAGTTGGCCTCGCTGCTCAAGGCGGTCGTTGTTTTTCCGTTCCAGTTTCCGGCAAGGCTGGTCAAGGTGATCGGGAAAGCCGCCTGGAAGATGGCCTGGAAGCTGGTCGGACTGGTGTTCCATCCGGTGACCTGGGCATTGGGCCAGGCATTTCGACCGGTGCGATTTGCCTACCGTGGCACGCTGTCTCAGTTTCCCAATGTGCTGGCGGCATCGATCGCCGTGATTTCGTTTTTGTTTGTCACGGCCAATTTCGGTCCGGCTGTTGCGGATGCGGANCTTGTTGATGACAGCGGGGCGGTGCCGACGGTGGAGCTGGATTTTGGNGAGAGTGTCTTTCCCGGCGGCGATGTTGACCTGGGAGAGGATGTGGCGCTGGGCACCGATGGTTTTTCAGGAGACTCTGGTGACGAATCCACCGAGACGGCCGCTGGTGGTTCGTCGCGGATGGTGTTGTTGATGCAGGTCTTGATGCTGGAGAAAGCCGAAGCGGTGCTCTCGGCACTGCCCGGTTACACGACCACGTTCAGCAAGCAGGAGGTGGTTGGGGATGAGTTGACCGACGAGCAGGTCATGGAGGTTAAGATCCGGCACGAACCGTTTTCGGTCTATATGAAATGGACAACCGGTCACAAGGGACGCCAGGTGTTGTACGTGGACGGCGAACACAAGGGGCGGATGCTGGTCAAGCTGGGGGGCTGGAAGAAGAGATTGCCCGCATTGAAGCTGGACCCGAGTGGTTCCATGGCGATGAAGGAATCCCGTTACCCGATCACCAAGGCGGGACTGTTGGAACTGGTTCGCGAGTCCCTGGCGATTCGTCGAGGTGAGATGGCGAAATCCGAGGGCCTGCGGTGCCAGTTGATCGAGAACCACGAATTCGACGGCCGTCCCTGTTACGCATTCGTCGTTGAGTACGCCGACCGGTCGGCCTCGGACCGTTATCGCAAGTCCGAGATGCTGTTCGATCGAGAACTGGGCGTGCCGGTGCTTGTTCGCAACTATGGCTGGCCAGCCGAGGGAGCCGAAGGCGACGCGACCGACGAGTCCACCCTGGTCGAGTTCTACACCTACCGGAACATCAAGTTCCAGAGCGAGATCGCCGGTGGGGACTTTGATCGAGCCAACAAGGCGTATCGGTTCTAGGCACAGCCCGTGGGATTGGGCTACAGCCTGAGGTGATCAATTGCCTCGGCGGCTGGCTTGATGTAACCGATGTAGAATGGGCCGAACTCGGCATAACGTGCCGAGGCCTCATCAAACCGCATCGTGTAGACGATTTCCTTGATGTGTTCGGGAGCCCGGCCCCAGAGTGTCACACCCCACTCCCAGTCATCAAATCCTGTCGAGGCGGTGATCAACTGGCTGACGCGACCGGCGAACTGGATGCCACTGGTGGCGTGCTCGGCCATCAGTTTTGACCGACTGGCAAATGGCTCGGTGTACCAGTTGGCCTGGGGATGCCGGATCTTGTTCATCGGGTAGAAACACTGGATTGGCAGTTCCGGGAAATCGGGGTAAAGCCGTTGCTGGTTCATCGCGGGCAACCGGCCGCTGTAGGCGTTCAGCTTGGCCTCGAACGTCGGGTCGTCCTCGGACAGGCCCTCTTCCTTGAGCCGTTCAGCGTATTGTTCAGCCGTGGGGACATACTCGGAGACCTCGGTGATTGAAACGAATGACCAGGCGGGCTTGAGGACCGGGCCGAAGGAGGTCGAGCGAACTGCTTGCTTGACACGGTCGATCACGAGTGGGTCGGGGTCGAGGATCATCAGGCCCAGGTCAGCACGGTGTCCGGAGATGACCGAGACCTGNAGCCGCTGGGGCNCTCCCGGGNCATCGGGGTCGAGNGCCGCNACCAGTTCCTCGCGAGCTTGTGCCCGGGTGTCCTGGTCGAGGGTNGCGAGTGCGGCAGCGTCGACCTGGTAGTAAATGTGCAGGCAATGCCATCCTTCGCTCATTTGGATGGTCGGATCGGCTAACGACGCGGCGGCATGTGGCGGGCGATTCACGGTGCGGGATCCTGGTGGAGGGCCTGTGGTTTTGGCCAAAGCGGCTTCCTGAGGAGATCCATCTTAGAGAGCCGCGTGAGCGGAGCGGAAGGCTTGTGCCGGTCAGTCAGCGGCCGGGGGTTTCAGGATCCGGATGGCGAGTTGTTTCTTGTCCCACTTCAACGCCCTGGCAACCTGTTGCGGGNATTGCCATCCCCCGTCCCGGGTTTCGTAGATGCGGACCTGGGCGAGGTCGGCCGCCATGGCGACAGCTTGCGGGATATCGAGGATGCGAAGCACGTTGAGGAAGATGGGGCCGTCGCGATGTGTTCGCGGCAGGTGGTGCAGGTCGATGCGATGAACGTTGGGCACGAACAGTGATGCGTACACGGTGATGCCGGCCATCGTGTTTTCTCCCTGCATCCAGAGCGGCACCCGGTCGAGGCCGTCGACCAGTCTCAGGGCACCGGCCGCACGGACCACATCCCAGGTCCTCATCCCATCGAGCGTCTGGCCGAGCAGCATGAATCGTCGACGAACCTGTGTCTGTCGCCGTTCGGCTTGTCCCCAGGCCGTGGGGCCGATCCCTCGCGGGGCCACGTAGGCCATTCCCCATTTGAATGCCTTGAACATTTTCTGTGTCTGAACGAACGCCGCCTTGTCGGGTTCGACCTTGTCGATTCCGTTCAGGGCCGTCAGGTGGATTCCGCCTCCGGCCAGTGATGCCAGCATGTCGTCCCAGCCNGCGTCATCGACGCTGTTGAGAACGACCAGGTCGAGCGATTGTGGTGCGAGCCCCTTGCGATGCAGGATGACCAGGGGCAAGCGGATTCCGGACTGGGAGGTGAACCAGAACGTCCGAGCCGTCACATTGTCCGCGGTGCGTGTTGGCCCCTGTTCGAGGTCGAACCCCACCGGGGCGTTGGGCCAGCCGCGAAAGGATTTTCGAGTCANTGCATCGCGCCANGCGGCCTTTTGGCGTGACCAGTCGTCGGCTGAACCGGGCACCGTTGGCGGCTGGGCCTTGGCGGTGAAGGTCTCACTGATCCGGGTGTTCAGCTCGTCCTTGGGCAATGTCTCGCCGAAAACTTTCAATTGTTTTGGTGAGAACAACTTGACCGCGGTGGTTTCGATCAAGGGATCCTGTTTCTTCAGGAAGCGATTGAACCAGTGAAAGGCATGCACCCGCAGCTCCTGGGTGTCACGGTGTGGACCCTCGGTGATTTGCAGTCCCAGTTGCTTGCCTTGTCCGTGGAGTTGATAGATGCGGCGGACCTGCTTGTGAATGCGAACGACCCCATCGAGTGGGAAAATGCGGTCCTTGTCGGAGTTGGAGATCAGCAGGGGGCGTGGTGCGACCAGTGCGGCAATCTGGGCGTAGTCCCATCCATAGGTGTTGACCTGAAACATGCAGTCGCAGTGGCCCTCGACACAGCCGTCGACCACGTGGTTGGTCAAGTCGGTGATTCCGGCGACCGGGACAGCAACGCGGATCCGTTCGTCCAGGGCAGCGATCCACCAACTGTAAGCGCCCCCCCCGGAACGGCCCGTGACTCCGATTCTGTCTCCATCGATTTCAGGACGAGACTGCAGGTAATCCAATGCCCGGATGCAGTTCCACGCCTCGACCCCCGCGGGCGAGTAACCGCGAGCGTTCCACCACCAGTTGCCATAGCGGTAGGTGCCNTGGTGAATTCCCTCGATTTCTCCCAGTTGCAGTGTGTCGATGGTCAGGCAGGCGTACCCGTTTCGGGCGAACCAGCCACCGTGGTGCTGGTAGTGTGTCTTGCTGCCGTAACTGACACCGTCCTGTTTGACGTTGCCGTGTCCGCAGACGTAGAGAATCGTGGGCAGACGTCCATGGCGGGTCTTGGGCAGGTAGAGATTGCCGGTGACATAAAGGCCGGGCCGGGACTGGAACTGGAGTTTCTCGACCACAAAGTCGGGGTGTTCCACGCGGCCGGTGACGACCGGATGGAGCGGAGTTTTGGGAGGCCGTGGCGAGAGGCCCAGCATCTCGAAGAGCTGTTCCCTGTACTCGTTTCGCCGCGTCTTCCAATCCTCGAGAGTGCGGATGTCGGCCAGGCATCGGTCGGCGAGGCGATCTGTTTCAGACCGGAAGTACGCATTGATCGCCCGATCACCCGCAGTGGTGTCAGCTCCCGCCAGGGGCGCCGTCGGGACGAACAACAGGAGAACGATCGCGAGGTGTCTCATCTGGCAGGATCCTGCTCGTTGGACAGTGTCAGTCAGGTGGCACAGCTTATACGTGGCTGGGTCTCCAAGTGAACCTTACCGGGTGGTTTTGGTATAGTGCTCGCCAATCGGCTCGGGGAGATCGGGCCCCGGATATCACCAGCGAGTGTTCAGATGGACCGACTTGATCAGATCGATGAATTCGAATCATTGTTTCGACGTTCGGAGCGTGAGGATTTTGTTTACTCAGAGATTCCGATCGAGTCGGTGGCGGTTGTCACCGGTTCGGAATCCAGCGACCCGGTCCGAGAGTCGGTCGCCCGGTTTTTGCCAAGGATCAACGATGTGGCCGACTGGCACTCGATTGGCAGTGCCGACTACCAGAACGTGGCCGAGTTGATCGAACGGGTGGAGGCTCAACGGGTGGACCTGCTTGTCACCCGGCGTCATCTTGGTGAGGAGATGTTCTCGCCTCTTCATTCACTGGGTGTGTATCTGGATGAACTCACGCAGAGGACCTCGATCCCAGTGCTGGTGCTTCCCGGCACGGCACGGGAGCCAGTGGAACTGCCGACGGAGGCGTGCAGCCGCGTGATGGTCGTTGCCGACCAAATCAGAGGCGACCAGCGGTTGATCAACTACGGCGTGAGGATGTGCAGTGACGGGGGCAGCATGTGGTTGTGCCACGTCGAAGACGACATGGTGTTTGGACGGATTGTCGATGCAATCGAGCGGATTCCGGAGATCTCCAGCGAACTCGGGGCGACGTTGCTCAAATCGCAGTTCCTCAAGGACGCTGAGGATTTCATCGCGACCTGTTTCGAGAGACTGGGGGAAACGAGCCTGGACGTGGACCTGAAGAGCCACGTGGGGATGGGACATCACGTCCGGGAATACCGGCGGTTGATAGATGACAACCAGGTTGACCTGCTAGTGGCCAACACCAAGGACGACGATCAGTTGGCAATGCGCGGCATGGCGTACTCGCTGTCTGTCGAACTGGTTGACGTGCCGATGCTGTTGCTGTGATGGATTGAGGCGAGTTGACCCGGCGAAGGAGCGAAGTTCATGTACGGAGTGCTGCTGGCGAGTGCCGAGGCTGCCCACCAGGCGGTGGGGCATGAGATCCCCGGTGGTGTGACGGCGGTGTTTGCCGTTCTGCTGGTGGCGATGATCACGGCATTGGCATTGGAAGAGAAGATTCATGCCAAGAAGTCCGTGATCGTGGGAGTATTTGCCGGAGCCTGTCTTGTCCTGGCGACAGCCCTGAACTTGCTGCAGTTTGGCGACGTGACACTGCCAGACGGCCACAAGTTTCCGATGCCGATTTACATCACGGCGATCGAGTGGGAGGTGATCACGATCATCCTGGGGGCCAGTCTGTTCGTCGAGGTGACCAGTCGTTCGGGAGTGTTCACCTGGATGGCAATCAGCCTGACCAAGAAGTCCGGTGGTGATCCGTGGAAGCTGTTGCTGGCTTATGGCGTCCTGACGGTGGTCTTTTCAGCGATGCTCAATAATGTCACGGCGATGATTATCATTGGCAGCCTGACGGGGGTGTCACTGGCCAAGTTGCAACGGACCGATCTGTTGCTGGGTTTCCTGGTTGTCGAGGGCCTGTTGACCAACGTTGGGGGCCTGCTGACACTGATCTCAAGTGTGCCCAACATCATTGTTGGTGGAATAGCCGGCATCGGTTTCGTGGACTTTTTCCTGGTGGCCGCACCCTACGTGGTGATTGCTACTGCGGTGACGTTGTGGATGGGGCGATGGAAGTTCGCCATCCAGGGCCTGCAGGACACGGCAGAGCGAGAGGCGGCGGCCGGGCTGGTCGATGGATTTGACGAAAATGAGAGTGTCACGAGTGCCAAGTTCTTCTGGTTTTCGATTGCTGCTCTGCTGCTGTTTGTCTTCTTCCTGGCCGGCCAGAGCAAGATCCCGGTGCTGGCCGATCTGGGCATGGGCTTTGTGGCCCTGACGTTTGCCGGCATCGTTCTGTTGGCCTACAAGCACGAGGTCGACAAGTTCTACAGCGTGGTCGATTGGGACCTGCTGGCTTTCTTTGCGGGACTTTTTGTCGTGATCAATACGATGGAGCATGCACAGGTGCTGGCGGTCATCGGGTCGGGGATCGAGACACTGATCGACACCGGGGTGAACCTGGGCACGGCGTTGCTGCTTGTTTCCTCGGCCGTGGCCAGTTCGGTGACCGACAATATTCCACTTGCGGCGATGCTGGCCAAGATTCTCAAGAATCATGACCCCGCGTATGCCGCGAATGCTCCCTACTGGTGGAGTGTGATTTTTGGGGCCAACCTGGGCGGCAACATCACTCCGATCGGATCGGCGTCGACGGTGGTTGCGATGACGATCATCCACAAGAACAAGTTGCCGTTGTCGTTCATGGGTTTCGTGAAGGTGGCGGTGCCCTTTGCGCTGGTGCAGATTGTCGTCGCGGTGGTGTACGTGGTGGGGCTGACATGGGCCGGAGTGCTCAGCGGATAACCCGTTCCGGGATTGAACCAGTGACTTTGGCCGGTCAACAGACATGTCCACCCCCTCACTCCGTCACCGTATTGCCTGCGAGGCCGCTCGCTTGCTGGACGCGCGGCGAGTGAGCGACTTTTTCGGAGCCAAGCGAGCGGCGGCCCGTGCGGTCTGTGGAGGCTGGGCGCGGTCGAGTGATTTGCCCACCGACCTGGAGGTTCGTGAAGCGTTGCAGAGACTGGTGCCTGTTGAGGTTCCCGAGGAGGGAGCCTCGGATGCCTCGCTGAGATACGCGGCGTTCGCGACATTGCTCGAACCGCTGGAGTCGATTCACCAGCCGCGGCACAGTCATCCCGAGGGAGACGTGCTGTATCACAGCCTGCAGGTCTACGAATTGATCCGACAGGAAAGGCCCTACGACATCGACCTGCAACTGGCCGCGTTGCTGCACGATGTCGGCAAGGGAATCGATCCGTCCGACCACGTCGCCGCGGGCTTGGCTGTGCTCGAGGGATTGATCAGTGAGAGGACCGCCTGGTTGATCGAGCATCACCTCGAGGCCAGGCGCCGCCGTGAGGGGACGCTGGGCGTGCGGGCAGCACGGCGGTTGCTCAACCACGAGAGTTATGAAGAACTCGATTTGCTATGCGAATGCGACCGGGATGGTCGTGTGCCGGGGGCGGTCGTCCCCGACTTGGACGAGGCGCTGAACGCGATTCACGAATTGGAATTGTCACTGGGAGACGTGTCGTGAGAATCCGCCGGGAGAATCCGTTGCTGTTGGTCTGCGCGGTGATGTTGGCCTGCAACGGCGGCCTGTGGGCCGCCGACGATGCCCGGTTGGCGGCACGGATCAAGCCCCTGGTGTCTCGCCACCAGGGGCAAGTGGCAATCGTGGTCAGGCATCTCGATTCGGGGCGAGAGATGTCCTGGCAGCCCGACCGCCCGATGCCAACGGCCAGCCTGATCAAGCTGGCCGTGATGGTGGAGGTGTATCGCCAGGTCGATGACGATCGGGTGGACCTGGATGATCGATTGAAACTCACCGCTGACGATACGGTGCCGGGATCGGGGGTGCTGCGAAAGTACTTCACCACCGGTTCTCGATTGACCCTGAGAGATGCTGTGCGTTTGATGATCGCGGTCTCGGACAACACCGCGACCAACCTGGTCCTGGATCACATTGGGCTGGAGTCGACCAATCGTACGATGTCGCGGCTGGGACATCCCAACACGCGGATCCACGCCAAGGTCTTTCGTCGTGAAACGTCGATTGATCCGGAGCGAAGCCAGCAGTTTGGCCTGGGCAGCACAACGGCGTCCGAGACGGCCGATTTGCTGGAGGCGATTCGGAGTGGTCGTGCCGTCAGCAAGCGAGCCTCACGACAGATGCTTGAGCATCTGCGGGCGTGTGAGAGCACCGAGAGGATTCCGAGGTACCTGCCCGAGGGGACCGTGGTGGCTCACAAGACCGGGTCGGTGTCGCGAGTGCGGACCGATGCGGGAATCATTGAATCGCCCACCGGGCCGATCGTGGTGTGCGTGTTGACCTCGGAGAACCAGGATCGCAGGTACTCGGCCGAGAACGCCGCGTCGCGATTGATCGCTGACATCTCGCGGGAGGCCTGGTTGCATTTCAATCCGCACCCGGTCCAGAAGCCACCGGTCACGCTCGAGGCGGGTGCCAGTGGCACGTTGGTGGAGTCTCTGCAGAGGACACTCAATGCGAAGCTGAACCCGTCGCCACGGCTTGCCGTCGATGGCGAATTCGGACCAGCAACGGCCACGGCGGTGCAGGCGTTTCAGGCAGCCAACAAGATCGATGTGTCGGGCCGCGTTGGCCCCAGAACGTGGACGTTGCTGGGGCCGTTGCTGACAAGCGATCCTCCCGTGCCGGATCCATCGGCGGTCAACGCCGAGAAGTTGGACCGGGCTCCGCAGGATTCGCTGGATGGTCCGCCGTTTGTGACCTCCCGTGCCTGGGCGATCGCCGATGGCCAGACCGGTGAAATCCTGTGGCAGCACGATGCTGAGAAGCGGCTCGATTTTGCCAGTACGACGAAAATCATGACGGCTGTCGTCGTGTTGCAGTTGGCCGAGGCCGATCCGACCGTGCTGGACCAGGAGGTGGTCTTCAGCGAACGAGCCGACCGGACCGGTGGCTCATCCTCTCGCGTCCAGGCCGGTGAACGGCTTCCGGTTCGCGAGTTGCTCTACGGGTTGATGTTGCCCTCGGGCAACGACGCGTCGGTGGCACTGGGAGAGCACTTCGGAAAACGATTTCGACCGGCCGCGGGAGATTCGACCGAACGTGCCGCGGATCCGTTGTGGCGGTTCGTGGCCGAAATGAACCGGACGGCCGCGCGTCTGGGTATGGCCGGAACACATTACGAGAACACCCATGGACTGACAGCCGAGGGGCACCTGTCGACCGCCGGTGACTTGTTGAAGCTGGCACGAGCCGGCTGGAAGATGAAGCGTTTTCGTGCCTACGTGGGGACCCGACAGCACGGGTGCCGCCTGGTGGGACCGGGAGGGCGGCAACGGAATGTCGTGTGGCGCAATACGAATCGGCTGTTGCCGACGGCTGGTTACGACGGGATCAAGACCGGGACAACCTCGGCCGCCGGAGCGTGCCTGGTGTCGACGGCCCGTCGTGGAGCGGACCGGTTGTTCGTGGTGGTGCTGGGCGCTGCGGCCTCAGCGGCCAGATACACCGACTCGCGGAACCTGTACCGCTGGGCCTGGCTGAAGCGAGGTCACAAGTAGCCGCACGACCGCGGACTTCAGCCATCAAGTTCTTCGCCGACCCGTCGGGCCAGTTCCAACGCCTGTTCGTCTGAGATGCAGAGCGGATTGACCACCAGCGTGCCCTGGGCCAGCCGACCGTGACTGACGTAGACCGGTGGGGAGCCATTTCGGAGTGATTGGCAGACTTCGAAAGCCGTCCGTCCCACCGCCGTTTCGTCGATCGTGATCGAGAGCATCGGAGATCTCTCGGCTTCCGCGGTTCCATCGATCTCGCAGGTCACGGCTCGATCGGCCAATCGAGTTGCGATCGATTTCAGCCGTGCATGTTGTTCGTCCCAGTCGCGGTCGTAGCCGCCGGAGGCAAACAGTTCCAGGGCGGTCATCAGGGCCAGGATCTCTTCCTTGGAAACCTTCAACGGTCGGCCGATGCCGTGGCGAGGGAGCCCGTCCAACTTGTCCTTGTCGACGAGTTCCGGGGGAGGATCCCACAACTGAAGGTGATCGTCCATGTCGAGCATCTGGATGGCGGCCGAGGAGACCAGGTCGCTGCGACCGCAGAGGATCCCGGTCGACTGGGGGCCACGGATAGCTTTCCCACCACTGAAAGCCACCAGGTCAGCACCCAGCGTGGCAATCTCCTTCAGGTTCCGTTTCGGTGGCAGTTCGCCTGCGGCATCGACCAGGACCGGCAGGTTGTGCTTGTGTGCCCGTTGAATGACCTCGGCCAGCGGCGGCTCGGTGTCACGGCCATAGCCGTAAAAGACGCCGGCAGTCTGATCGGTGAATGCCGCCTCGTATTCCCAGGCCTCGGTTCGACGCACTCCGGCATTGGAGACGATCTCGTTGAAACCGACCTCGACGAAGCGGGCACCTGCGGCTCGGACCGCGTGGTCGTACCCGCTGCGCTGTTCGCGTGCGATGATGAACTCGCAGGGGAAATCGTCACAGTGCGGGAGCTGCTCGATGCGGCGAAGATTGTAGCCACACAGGATCGCGGCGGTTCCCAGAGTCAGCGCTGCGGCCGAGCCCGCTGTGACCAGCCCGGATTCGGTTCCGGTCAATTCGGCGATCCGTCTTCCGGCGGCAGCCTGGAGTTGTTCCAGGGGAACCCAACTGGTGGCGCCATCACAAAAGGCTTCCAGCACTTCGGTGGGCATCGGGGCGCCGCCGAGACGGGTGACCGCGCCGGAGGCGTTGATGATGGGTGTCAGGCCGAGTTCCTGGTAGCTGGTCATGGCTGGCGTGAACCTGTCTTGGGGGCGTTGTCCAATTGTGTCTTCAACTGGGAAAGTCGTTTGTCGTGTTCGAACAGGTAGGCCTGCTGGGCACGCCAGGCGGCGGCGCGGTTGTCGTTGGCCCGGCGGAACCCGGCATCTTTCTGGAGCGCCTTGCGACGTTGGAGGCGAGTTTCGGTGAACTGTTTGTCGGTGACGAACAACTGGGGGTAGGCCGTTTCGAGTTTTGACTGGAGTGTCGATTCGATTGCCACGAGTTTCCGGTAGTCGTCGGAATTGCGGAAACGTTGCCGCAGTGTTTCGATAGCGCGGGACCGCCTGCTGGCCGGCAACTGTGCCACATCGGGCTGCTTGGAAATCAGGTACATCTCGATCGCCCGGGCGGCCTTGTGCGTAGCGATGAGCATCGTGCGGTAGTCCGGGTCGTCCTTGTGGAGTCGACGACGTTCGTCGGCAATCGCCTTGTGGAATTCCTTGTGCGAACGGAAGACACCGGGGAATGCCCGCTTGTTTTGTTCGTCGAGTTCATCCAATCGTTCGACCAGCCTGCGATAAGCCGGATGAGTCCGATGGAACAACTCGTGAGCATTGCGTTTGCGAATGTCGTACTCGTCGGCAAGAGATTTCTTGACCGGATACTGGCCCGAGGCTCGTGCAATTGTTTCGAGCCCCGCGGGCTGGTCCTTGTGCCGGGACGCGGTGAGGATTTGTACGTTGTCGAAGGCGGCCGGTGGGCCGCTGACCTGGAAGGCGAAGTAGCGGCGTGTTTTGTCGAGGATCGGGTGCTGGGCAAATGCCAGGTGCTGGTGATCGATGTGAGCCACCAGGCGATCGCCCTGGAATTCGACGGTCATCGTGTACCAGCGATCGCGTTGGAAGCGGAAGGCGCACTCGCCGTGCCGACGCGGGAACCAGGGGCCGGTCCTGTCGAGGGCCGTCTGGACAAAAAAATGATCGGGTCGGAGATGCACCACGGCGTTGTAGTGGCCATCGCCTCCGGTCATCAGGCGGATCTCTTTGGCCTGGCGGAACTGGAAGTCGAAACGGATCAGGACGTCGCGGTATTCGGGTTTCTTGAGAAAGACACGCGTGGGCTTGTCGGGGCCCTGGCCGAGCAGGACACCGTTTTCGGTCCACCAGTTCCGGGTGAAGTGCCACCGGGAACTGACGTGGCCCGCCGCGAAGTGATCGGCGAAATAGAGCTGACGGGGATTGGTGATCAGCGGAGGAGAGGGCCGCCGGGCCGAGACCTGTTCACGCCACGCGGCGAGCTTGGCAGCCAGCTTGTCGGCGCGGTCGGGGTCTTGTGCCGAGAGATCCTTCCGCTCGGAGGGATCGTCGGCCAGGTGAAACAGCTCCCTGCTCCCGGAATCAAAGAACTCGATCAGTTTCCAGTCTCCATCGCGGATGGCTCCGGAGGAACGACCGCCGAGGAAATGGGGACGGTCGAGCGGGTAATGCCAGAAAATCGGGCGTTGGGCGGTGGGAGTTCCGGGCGTTGTCCAGGTCGAGAGCGTTGACACTCCGTCGAGTGTTTGACTGGGGTCGGGCTTGATGTGGGCGGCTGCGAGCAGGGTGGGATAGATGTCGACGTTGGAGGTGGGCCGAGCCGATTCGGTGCCGGCCGGAACGTGTCCGGGCCAGCAGACGATCATCGGAACGCGAATGCCTCCCTCGTAGAGTTGGCTCTTGCCACCGCGAAGTGGTGCGTTGGAGGTGACCTTGGTTTCGCCACCATTGTCGCTGGTGAAGACGATGATCGTGTTCTCGGCCAGGCCATGTTTCTGGAGAGCCTGGCGGATCATCCCGACTCCCGTGTCGATGCTCTCGAGCATCGCGGCCAGGTGAGGATTGTGGTCACCGGCCCAGTGGTTGAGCGCATCGCCCGCGTGTCCGGAGTCCTCGCACAGGTAGCACTTCTCGCGGGTGCTGGGGCCGGGGGCATGTTTCTTGCGGTAACGAGCGACGATGTCGGGGCGACCGTTGAGAATGCTGTGGGTGGCGAAGTGACTCAGGTAGAGGAAGAAGGGCCGTTGCCGGTTGTCCTGGATGAATCGCACCGCCTCGTGGTTCATCCGGTCCACGAGGTACTCGGACGGGCCGAGAGCTGGCTTGGGAAGATCGATCCAGCGGATGGGTTGCTTGCGGAAGACATAGGGCCAGAAGTTGGCCCCGTTGCCCACCCCCTTTACCTCCCGTGCGACATCCCAGGCGAACCCGTGGTCGCGCGGAGTGATCTCGTGTTCGGCACCGTGATGAGCGTAGCCAGTCAGATGCCACTTTCCGATCATGCCGGTGCTGTACCCNTGTCGGCCNAGNATTTCCGGAAGCGTGACGTGGGAGGTGGCCAGGGCGTTGGCGGAGTTGGGCCGGAGATAATCCAGGATGCCCAGGCGGGCGGGGTATTGTCCGGTCAGCAGGGCGGCCCGGTACGGCGAGCAGACCGGGGCGGCGGCGTACGCGTTGGTCAGCCGCAGGCCGTCTCGTGCCAGGCGGTCCAGGTAGGGNGTCTGGTTGAAATGGTTGCCGTAGCATCCCAGTTCGGCCCAGCCCANGTCNTCGGCCAGCACGAAGATGATATTGGGAGGTCGGGTTGCGGCGGCGGCCGCTCGNGCCGGCGCTGTCCACAACAGGACCACCAGGAGTGTCGCCAAGAGGTTCCGCCCAGGTCTCATGCCAGCAGTCCGTCGATAACAGAACCGGGCGAGAGAGGGATCGGTTGGCCACGGCGGTTCTGGATGTGCTGGTCGGGTCGGATTCCCAGGCAATGGAACATCGTGGCACCCAGGTCCCAGGGGCCGACGGGGTACAGGACCGGATAGGACGCGTGACGGCTCGAGGCACCAAAAACCGTGCCCGGCTTCATTCCGCCACCGGCGGTGACCACCGAGTAGCAATCTGGCCAGTGGTCACGACCGGCGTCCTTGTTGATCCAGGGNGTGCGGCCGAATTCACCNACACAGACGACCAGGGTGCTGTCGAGCAGGCCCCGGTTCNTGAGATCGGACAGGAAGGTCGAGAGACCACGATCGAAGGGTGGCAAAAGCGTGTCCTTCAGCCGTGGATAGTTCTTGGCGTGAGTGTCCCACTGGTCACGATTCTGCTTCGCCCAGTTGACGGTGATCAGTGGCACACCGACCTNGACCAGTCGACGCGTGAGCAGCAGTGTCTGGCCGAAGCGGTGACGACCGTATCGGTCTCTCAGTGAGTCGGATTCGGTGTCGATCTGGAACGCGGCCCGGGTCCGGGCTGATCCGAGCAGGCCGAAGGCACGCTGGTAGAGGTTGTCGACACCGGTNACCTGGCGGACCGGTTCGACCGGGTGTNGGCCCNGATCGAAGGACTGGAGCAACTGGTGACGACGTCGCAGGCGATCGGTTGGAAGTTCGGCGGGCGAGGTGAGACTGTCGACCCGGAAGCCGGCCGCACCGGGGTCGGCGGCGATGCGGAACGGTTCGTAGTTCAGTCCCAGGAAGCCGGCGTTTTGTCCCGCGATCGGGGGGCGATTTCCCTGGTGCATGACCGGACCGAGCACGACCGAGTCGGGGACNGGNTTGGGATTCTGGCCGAGTCGTGAAACGAGCGCCCCGTAGGTGGGGAAATCGTCCGGCCGAACCGGCGTGTTGGTTCCTGGAAGCGGATGGGCGTGGCCGGTCAGGGCGGCGTAGGCGGCCGAGCCGTGTTCGAAATCCCGGTGGGTCATGCTGCGGACGATGGTCAGCATGTCGGTGACACCGGCCATGTGCGGAAGGTGTTCGCCGATGTTGATGCCGGGCACGCGGGTGGCAATCGGTTGAAATTCGCTCCGCAGTGACGAGGGCGCGTCGGGCTTCATGTCCCAGGTGTCCTGCTGAGAAGGACCACCCCAGAGGAAGATCAACACGCAACTCTTGGCCTGTCCGAATCCTGCCGCGTCACTGGCCGGCGAACTTCCCTCCGCGGCGAGCAGTTCGGGCCACGAGAGTCCCAGCAGGCTGCAGCCACCGATCTCCAGCAATCCCCGCCGCCTCGAGATCGGGCGCCCGTCGTGCAGGGATTCGGGAAGTGAGTCAAAACAGATCATGAAGCCACCGGAGGGCGATTCTACCATGGATCCGGGGCGAAGACAGCGGGAGAAGCGCCCCGCAGCAGCAAGAAGAAATGACCTGGAGTTCCCCGGATGCCTTACGTTCCGGAGCTGGCGGATCGGTGCAGAGCGCACCAATCCTCGCGAGGCGAGCAGGAGGACGATGAGCCGCCGCCGGCGGCGCGTCCTCCGTCGCGAGCCGTCTCGCGCGAGGATTGGTGCGCTCTGCACCGATCCGCTTGCGAAGGACGGTGTGACGTATCCCGGGGCGAAACGCCCAGGGAGGTCTCGTGGAGTCAAAATAGACGCCAAGCGAAACCAAAGTAGCTAAGGTTCCGGGGGGAACCCCAGGTCAATTGTGTTGGTTGGTCGTCGAGGGTCTCCCAGTTGACGTGTCAGTCTATCGTGGTTGCGAAATCGGTTCCAGATTCCANTTTGCAAGAAGTTGGTTCCGGGTGGATGGCTTGCCGGATCAGTNCCGAGAGGTCACGGCAGGCTTGCTCGTACCCGCCGGGGTCGATCAGCCGCGCCAGCGCCAGGTGTCCCTGTGCGACTTGCAGTTGATGCAGGTCGAGGGCCTCGGGGCCGGACGTGTCGAGCCGATGCAACATCGCTCGCAGGATCCGCCGTCGTGGTTTGGGCAGCGACACCCGCTGGTTGACGACAAGCCCGGTGACGGTTTGNCGCTGGTGGTGGGGCATCACATGTGTCTTGTCGTCGGCGAGTTGGAAGTGCTCGTCGGTGACAATNCGCTTGATGATCCAGAGCAGTTCCCGGGGCGGCAGCAGATCGCGGTGGGAATCGGGCGCATCGGGCGATCCGGCCGAAAATGTCAGGTCATCCGCGTAACGGGTGTAGGTCCAGCCATGCGATTGGGCAAGGCCGGCGAGCCGCAGGTCCAGCGTACGGGCGACAAGGTTGGCCAGGTGTGGGCTGGTGGGAGCTCCCTGCGGGAGTCGTCCTCGCCGGGTGACGAGTTGGACGACGGTTCGGCGGTCCTCAGTNTNGAGATCGAGTCCGGCGAGGCAGTCGTTCACCCGCGACGCGGTGATCGACGGAAAGAAATTGCGAATGTCGGTTGTCACCACCCAGCGTCGGCCAACATGGTGCGAGGCGTTGGTGAGGATCGAACGACCGGGAACGAATCCATGAGCAAAACTGGTGGGGGCCAGGTGGTACAGCCGGTTGTCGAGCAACCAGCGTTGGGCCGCCTTGAGCTCCGTGTCAGGAGCCTCGATCCAACGCGTCTTCTTCACCCGCTTGCCCGAGACGAGTGGGTAGACGTGATATTTCGATCCGGCTTCGGCCGCCAGCGGCCGCANGGAATCGGGCAGGGTCGGTGGTGTGAGAGCGGTGGGCATGATTGGTCTTGGTCGAGATCGACGATCGGGTCACAACTCGCTGAAAGCGATTCCGATGACACATGCGAGAAACAAGACAAAGCAGACGATCGCCAGGCACCCGAATTTGACCAGCGCGTTGGCGGTCGACTGTGTGGACCCTCTGCCTCGTCGATGACCGGTTTGCCGACCCGACCGCGGGTTACCCCCACGGCCGGAGGACTTTTTGGGTGCTGGCAGGGGGGGCAGACGATCCCGNAGTCGCTTGTAGGTTCGGAATTCGTAGTGGCTGGTATCGGACGGGGNATTGCCCCGTAACACGCCACGCCGGGCCCAGCGGATTTCGGTTTGACCNGCGACCATGATGTCGGTGATTGCCTGGACGAGATCCCAGAGGACCAGGAACGTGGTGCGGAGGTCCAGGCCGGTCTCTTCGGAGATGGCGACCGNCAGCCGTCGTTTCAGAGACAGGCCTTTCAACCGACCGGCACTGGCCGGGTGCCGCTCCCAGTGATCGATCCAACTGGTGCTGGGGCTCTGTCTGCCGGAAGACTCNCGGTACTGNCGGAGTTCTTCNAGGTTCTTCGAAGTGAAATGCAACTCGGTTTCGCCGTCGTGGTTGCGGATCAATCGGAACGTGCCGAAGTGAGGCATGTTGAGCTTGCGACGGCCCAGCTTGTAATGCTGNGGTCTCAGCAGGTGATCCCAGAAACCATCCACCACTCCGGCGGCCTCTGCGAATCCGACCTGGTGCCGGGCTGCGAGCGATTCGATGATCCGGGCACTTTCGATCGGTTTGTCCGACTGGACAAGTTCATCGAGTGAGAGTGCTGAAGTGGGGGGAGGAGTGGAAGGTGCGGCGGAGGANGGTTCCGGGGCTGTCGANGACACGGTGGTTGGAGGTGATGAGGAACCTGTCGGCGCCGGTGCTGGCACGTAGGGACTTCCGGATGTCTCGGGCTCGTCGGGTCCGGGCGCGTCGTTGGTTTGTGAGGCCAGCGTCGCGGGTTGATAAGGGGACGATGTGTCGTCGGCTTCCTCCTCCGGTTCCGTGGCGGAGACCGGAGCTGCCGGGGGGGGCTCGGAATCGGTCGACGTTGAGGCTGACGACTCGGGAGGACTCGTCGTGGNTTCGGGTGCGTCAGGGGCGAGGGCCTGCATCTCCTCGGCGAGTTGGGCCACATCGGCCTCTTCAAAGACCCAGTCGCCATAATCCGGGTATCCGCGGAGCTTGCCGCGCCGGCGAAGACCAATCACTTCGTCGGCGGTGATTCCCAGCCTGCGGGCGGCCTCTTCGACAGAGATTCGGCTCGAGTCGTTTGGCATGGACTTGAAAAGAGGTGGTTGTGGATAGGCCGGACCTAGAAGATCACGCTGGCAAATCCCGAGCAGATACAGAAGAAAATGAAACAGGCAAAGACGATCAGTGCGACCACCAGCGGTTTCAACTGTGCGGCCTTGGCAGCCTTAGCCTGAGCCTTAGCTCGAGAATGTTTTCGACGTTTTTTCTTCTCGGCGCGGCTCAGCTTTTTCGTCTCATCACTGCTCGAGCGTTTCGAACCCTGCCATTGGCTCTTGGAACCGGCTGTCGATTGACGTTCAGCCTGTGATGGTTTGTCCGCGGCTTGTTTCTCGTCGGGTTTCTCGTCGGGTTTCTCGTCAGGTTTCTCGTCAGGTTTCTCGTCAGGTTTCTCGTCAGGTTTCTCGTCAGGTT